>CAZCOX010000007.1:0-34175 GCA_964500115.1 uncultured Rhodobacterales bacterium | reverse complement strand
CGACGCGTGGTTATGAAATCGACGGCGTCGTCTACAAGGTCGATGACCTCGCCTTGCAATCCCGTCTTGGCTTCCGCTCTACCACGCCGCGATGGGCCATCGCGCACAAGTTTCCGGCAGAACTCGCCTGGACCCGGCTTGAGGCGATTGACATCCAGGTGGGTCGCACCGGTGCGCTCAGCCCCGTAGCCCGCCTGACGCCTGTGACTGTGGGCGGCGTGGTCGTGTCGAACGCTACGCTGCACAACGAAGACTACATCGCAGGTCGTGACGCAAATGGTGCTCCCATCCGCGATGGCAAAGACATCCGCGAAGGCGACTGGGTGCAGGTTTACCGCGCCGGTGACGTGATCCCGAAAGTTGCCGATGTGGATCTCTCTAAACGCCCCGAGGATGCCAAACCTTACCAATTCCCAACCATCTGCCCTGAATGCGGGTCAGAGGCGATCCGCGAAGAGGGCGATGCCGTCCGCCGATGCAGCGGTGGCATGATCTGCCCGGCGCAGGCAGTGGAAAAGCTCAAACACTTCGTCTCCCGCGCTGCCTTCGACATCGAAGGATTAGGTGCCAAGCAAGTCGAACAGTTCCATAGCGACGGCTGGATCAAGGAACCTGCCGATATCTTTACGCTCAAAGACCGCTATGGCAGCGGCTTGCAGCAACTGAAAAACCGCGAAGGCTGGGGCGAGAAATCGGCGTCCAACCTCTTCGACGCGATTGACGACAAACGCACGATCCCGCTCGGACGGCTGCTCTTTGCGCTCGGCCTGCGCCACGTGGGTGAGGTCGCGGCAAACGACCTCGCGCGCCATTACGGAAGCTGGACCGCGCTGTCCGACGCTATTGAGACCGCCATCCCCGCCGCCCACACGCACCTCGCCGCCGAACAGGCGGTGGAGGCCGAGCGCCGCGCGGCCCAAACCGAAGGCCGCCGCGCCAACCTGACGACCACCCGCAACGCGGTTTGGGAGGACGTCACGCCAGATGCCAAAGCCGCGTGGGACGACCTGACCGGTATCGACGGCATCGGCGCAACGGTCGCCGTGTCGCTGCTCACCAGTTTTGCGCAAGAGTCCGAACGCGCCTCTATCGACCGGCTGGTTGCGCATCTCAATATCGAAGAGGCGGAAAAGCCCAAAACCGATGGCAGCCCCGTGGCGGGCAAAACCGTCGTTTTCACCGGCTCACTTAAACGCATGACCCGCGCCGAGGCCAAAGCCCGTGCCGAAGCGCTTGGCGCGAAAGTCTCTGGCTCCGTGTCTGGCAAGACCGACCTCCTTGTCGCTGGCCCCGGTGCCGGGTCCAAAGAAACCAAGGCCCGATCCCTTGGGGTCGAGATCATTGACGAGGACGGCTGGTTCACCCTGATCGAGGGCGCATGAGCCGGGGGCGGCCTGAGGTTCTGTTCCCGCTCTTTGGCGCGCTCAAGGGCCTAAACGGCGTTGGTCCCAAAACGACCGAGGCTTTGGCACAGCTGCATATCGAGGTGCCACGCGACCTGCTTTACACGTTGCCGCATTCTGTGGTCGACCGCCGCCTGCGCGAAACTGTTCAGGGTGCGGACCTACCCGCAACGCTCACGGTTGAAGTCGAAATCGGCCAACACCGTCCCGCGCGCAACAAGGGAGGTCCGTACCGCGTCTTTGTTGAGGACGCGCAAACCAGTTTCCAGATCGTGTTCTTTCATGCGCGTGGCGATTATGTTGCCCGGCTCCTGCCATTTGGCCAACGCCGCATCGTGTCGGGCAAGGTCGAGTTTTTCGATGGAATGGCCCAGATGGTGCATCCCGACCACGTGCTGGCCGTGGATGAGGCGGATAGCCTGCCGGGATTTGAGCCGGTTTACCCGCTGACTGCCGGGGTCACGCAAAAGACCATGAGCAAGGCTGCAACCGATGTGGTGTCTCGCGCGCCCGATTTACCGGAATGGGCCGATCCGGCGCTGATTGATCGCGAAAAGTGGACGACATGGCATCAGGCGATCACATCAGCGCATCAGCCACAAGGCACCGATGCGCTGTCGCTCGACAGCATCACCCGTCGCCGGCTTGCCTATGATGAATTGCTGGCGCATCAGCTCACCTTGGCGCTCGCCCGCGCCCAGAAACGTGCCAAGCCGGGGGTCGCAACAGTCGGCAACGGCGCGCTGCGCCGCAAGGTTTTGGCCGCGCTGCCATACCGCCCAACCAACGCCCAGATGCGCAGCATTGAGGAAATCACAGACGATATGGCCAGCCCACGCCGGATGAACCGGTTGCTGCAAGGCGATGTCGGGTCGGGCAAGACCCTCGTCGCCTTCATGGCGCTTTTGGCCGCGGTCGAGGCGGGCGGGCAGGGTGTGATGATGGCCCCGACCGAGATCCTTGCAAGACAACACCTTGAGGGGTTGCAGCCGCTGGCAGAGGATGCGGGCGTTGTCTTGGAACTCCTGACCGGTCGCGACAAGGGCAAAGAGCGGCAGGCAAAACTGGCCGCACTCGAACAGGGCAAGATCCAAATCCTCGTCGGCACCCATGCCGTGTTCCAGAAGGATGTTGATTTTGCCGACCTGCGCCTTGCCATCATCGACGAACAACACCGCTTTGGCGTGCGCCAACGGCTCGAACTCGGACGCAAAGGCGCTGCGGTTGACGTGCTGGTCATGACCGCAACACCCATCCCCCGGTCGCTGGCACTCGCGCAATATGGCGATATGGATGTCTCGGTCTTGGACGAAAAACCGCCGGGCAGAACGCCCGTGAAAACGGCACTTTTGTCGAACGAGCAGATGGACAGCGTCATTGACCGGCTGCGTCAGGCCGTGGCTGAAGGGCGGCAAGCTTATTGGGTCTGTCCACTGGTCGAAGAAAGCGAAGTGCTGGACCTCACAGCCGCCGAAGAACGCTTCAAACGCCTGCGCGCGGCACTGGGGGAAGGCGTAGTCGGTCTCGTCCATGGCCAGATGCCGCCCGCCGAGAAAGACGCCGCGATGGCGAAATTCGTGGCAGGCGAAACTGGCGTTCTGGTCGCCACCACCGTGATCGAAGTGGGCGTGAACGTGCCCAATGCTTCGATTATGGTGATCGAACGCGCCGAAACGTTCGGTTTGGCGCAACTACACCAGCTACGTGGTCGGGTCGGCCGGGGTGCCGCCGCCTCAACCTGTCTGCTGCTCTACCAGCCGCCGCTCAATGAAAGCGGCATGAAGCGCCTCACGACCTTGCGCGAAACCGAAGATGGTTTCCGGATTTCCGAGGTCGATCTGGAAATGCGCGGGGCAGGGGATGTGCTCGGCACCGCGCAATCCGGTCTGCCCCGGTTTCAAATCGCCGATCTGGAACGGCAGGCAAGCCTGATGCAGATCGCACAAGACGACGCGCGCAAGCTGCTGCAAGACGACCCGACACTGTCTTCAGAGCGCGGCGAGGCGGCGCGAACGCTGCTTTATCTGATGAAGCAGGATCAGGCGATCCAGCTCATTTCGGTCGGCTGAACTCTCAAAAATCTACATTTGTTCTCAAATGTTCTTAAAAAGTTCTTTACATGACTGCCGCCATATGAGAACAAATAAGCAACACGGAGGATCAGACATGATGCAGCGGATCAAAACCATGCTTCACACGAGCAAAGCCGAAACAGCGCTTCTGCAAGACGCGCTTGGGGCGGTCTCGCTCATGGTGATGCTGGTTGCGACGTTGCACCTGCCTGTTCTGATCTGAGTGTTTGCTTTTTCTGCCTGCGTGTTTTCCGCCTGACAGCTTATCCCGCATCCTGTCCCAACTGATGCACTGTCCCAACGGAGGTTGCCTGCCTCCGAAGCTTTAGGCCCTCAACGAACGCGCGACTTTCCCGCCGCCTTTGGTTTCCAAAGTGCGGCGGTTTTTTTTTGACCATCTGGTAAAATTCAGGCGCTCTGCGTTTCGCGCAGCTTGGTAACCGCTTCCGAGGCCGCGTCCAGCGTGAGCAAAATCGAGGCGTGCCGGTTCTTGTACGCCGCCGCCGGGCGCAGGACGGCCAACCCGTCAAACGGGGCCTCCGGGTCGGGGCCATCGTCTTTAAGCATCGCCTTGAGTTCGTCCCGCGCAGCGACAATCTGCTCTGGTGTCGTGCCGATGATGGCACCACCAACAACCGAAGCCGCTGCCTGACCCAGGGCACAGGCTTTCACATCCTGACCAAACGCCGTCACCACGCCGTCTTCGATGTTCAGATCGACCGTCACTGTCGATCCGCACAGCGGCGACCGTTTTTTCACACTCATAGCAGGCGCATCGAGCCGCGCATGGTTCGGGATATCCGCCGCCAGTTCCAGAATGCGGGCGGAGTAGAGCTTGATGAGGTCGGTTTCGCCGGACATGGCTTTCCCTTTTGCTGTGCCCCCCATAGATAGGGGAGCAAACGACGGATGCAAAAAGGTTTTTCCCCATGGCGTTTGATCCTGCGACTTTGGTCTACAACGATCAGGGGCTTATCCCCGCAATTGCGCAGGATCATGCCAGCGGTGACGTGCTGATGATGGCGTGGATGAACGCGGACGCTGTGGTGCGCACTTTGGAGACCGGTCGCGTGACCTATTGGTCCCGCTCGCGGCAGGCGTTTTGGGTCAAGGGTGAAACCTCCGGTCACGTGCAGGAACTGGTAGCGTTCCGCGTCGATTGTGACCGGGATTGCCTGCTCGTCACGGTCAATCAGACCGGTCCGGCCTGTCACACTAATCGTCGGTCCTGTTTCTATACAGAGGTTCAGGATGGTGCTGAGGTGGAGATCATGACGCCGATGGAGGGTTGAGAGGGGAAGCTGCCCCCACGCCTTCGGCGCCCCCCGAGGTATTTTTGAACCAGAGAAGATCAGGATGGCGGAAGGCCGACCATTGCTCTGATTTCGTTGGGTGTTGTGCCATCATTGCGGTGGTTCCCGATGGCCCGGGCATCGTCGCGCTTGGCAAGCCGTTTGCCGTCATCATCCCGGATCAGCCTGTGATGGTGGTAGATCGGCGTTGGCAGACCAAGAAGGGCTTGTAGGAGCACGTGGATGGGTGTCGCGGGCGCGAGGTCTGCGCCGCGGATCACGTGGGTGATGCCTTGCGCGGCGTCATCAACGACGACGCTCAGATGGTAGGCTGCGGTGTGTGTGTCGCGACGGGCCAGCACGACATCGCCGACCTCTTGGATCAGCTGATCCGCTGTCAACGTGATCGCATCGACAACGCCGGTTTCGGCATATTGCGGTAGCGTGCCTACGGTTTCGACTGCCTTGCGCATGTTGAGGCGTACCGCATCGCTATCAGTTCGGCTCTCCCAACTGCGGTGACGGCACGTTCCGGGATAAACAACGCCGTCCGGACCCAGCAGCCGTGCGCCTTCCTGCGGGGCGGATGCGGCGCGTCGGATGTCACCACGGGTGCAGGAGCATGGATAGAGAAGGTTGAGGCTCGCGAGTAGTTCCAGAGCCTCGTCATAGGCGGCGGTATTTTCCGATTGGCGCAGCACCGGGGTTTCCCAAGTGATGCCCAACCATGCGAGGTCATCGTAAATCTGCGCCTCATAGTCTGACTGACAACGTGCCGTGTCGGTGTCTTCGATCCGCAACAGAAACCGACCGCCCGCCGCTTGCGCCATGTCGAACGCCAGAAGCGCCGAATAGGCATGACCAAGGTGCAACTGGCCCGTTGGACTGGGCGCAAAACGGGTTGTGAATGTCACAGTTTGTCAATGACATAGACGACGGAGTTAATGCCCAGAACAGGCAGGTGATCTCCGTATTCGCGGCTGAGCAACCGTGCGCGGTTTGTCTCAAAAAGCTGTTGTACGTAGCCGTCAAAACTTGGGTCTTCCAGAGTGTGATCGTTGAACGAAAAGCACAATGCCGCACCGCTTGGCATCGCATCGAACAGCCCTTGCAACGTGTCGAGCGGGGCAGCACCTGCGCCTATAACCCCTACAGCAGCAACCGCCGCGTAGGGCGACAGGTCCATCTCTTTCGGACCATCCGCGCTGATTTGTGTCAGTGTGGTATAGACATTCTTGCCTTCAGCCTGCGCCAGCATGTCAGCCGACAGGTCGACGCCATCGATATGGGTAAACCCGTGCAGCTTGAACGCGAGGCCCGACAACCCGGTCCCGCATCCAAAATCGAGGATCGGTGCGGTCTTGTCTTCCACAGCCGCCGCCAACGCCTCAGCGGCGCGACCGGGTAGCGCGTAGCCATTGTCGCGCACTTCATCTTCGTAGCTTTGGGACCACGCATCATAGAGGTCGCGCGTGGCATCCACGCCTTCTACATCGTAGACTTTGTCGAGGAAAGTTTTGCTCATACCCGAAGCGTACTCATTCTGCGGCGGTGGCGTCCAGTTTTTGTGCGGCCAGCCAGCCTGTCCACGCCGCTTTGGCCCGGTCGGTATAGGCTTTGTAGCGGTCCTTGCGCCCACGCCGCCCGCCTTTCAGGCCGTCTACCGGCTGGAAAAGCCCGAAATTGACGTTCATCGGTTGGAACGTCTTTGCCTCCGCCCCGCCTGAGATGTGATGGATCAAAGCCCCATGCGCGCTGTCTTGCGGTACCGTCGGCATCGCGGTGCCAAGAATGTCGGCGGCCGCCATGCGCCCGGCGAGCAGACCCATTGCCGAGGATTCAACATAGCCCTCAACCCCGGTCACTTGCCCGGCAAAGCGGATATTCGGTTTAGACCGCAGACGCATCTGATTATCCAGTAAGGTTGGGCTGTTCAGAAAAGTGTTGCGGTGAATGCCGCCAAGGCGCGCAAAGCTCGCGTTCTGCAAGCCTGGGATCATTTTGAAAACAGACGCTTGCGCGCCGTACTTCATCTTGGTCTGAAAACCCACGATGTTATAAAGCGTGCCGAGCGCGTTGTCGCGGCGCAATTGCACGACGGCCCAGGGTTTGACATCCGGCTGGTGCGGGTTGGTCAGCCCGACGGGCTTCATGGGACCATGGCGCAAGGTTTCGCGGCCACGTTCCGCCATTACTTCAATCGGCAGGCATCCGTCAAAGTAGCCTGCTGTTTCACCCTCGTGGAATTCGGTTTTGTCGGCTGCCAGCAACGCATCAATGAACGCTTCGTACTCATCCCGTGTCATCGGACAATTGATGTAGGCGCGGCGTTCTTCTTCGGTCTCGCCTTTGTCGTAGCGCGATTGCAGCCACGCCTGTGACATGTCGATACTGTCTGCGTAGACGATGGGCGCGATGGCGTCAAAAAAAGCGAGGCGGTCTGTGCCGGTTTCGCGCTGAATGGCCGCGCCCAACGCGTTGGAGGTCAGTGGCCCTGTGGCCATGATCCAATGGCCCGTATCGGGCAGGTCCGTGATTTCTTCATAGCTGACAGACACCAGAGGATGTGCTTTCAGCTTTGCGGTCACGGCTTGCGAAAACGCATCCCGATCCACCGCCAGAGCGCCACCGGCGGGCAGGCGGTTTTGATAGGCCGTGCTGATGATCAACCCACCGGCTTTTTGCATTTCCCAGTGCAAGAGTCCCACAGCGTTCTGCTCATGATCGTCCGACCGGAAGGAGTTGGAACAGACCATCTCGCCCAGATCGCCGGTCTTGTGCGCAAAGGTTTCGACTTTGGGTCGCATCTCGTGGATCACCACCGGCACACCGGCGGTAGCCGCCTGCCACGCCGCCTCGGACCCGGCCATACCGCCGCCAACAATATGAAGTGTCTCTGTCATGCGCGCCATGTAGGCTGTCTGATGGCGTTTGTCACGTTGCTTAGGGTGCTAAGAGTGACGAACAGAATTTTAAAGTTCGCAGTTATGGCGTTACTCATCCGGCGCAATCAGACCCAACCCGCGCAGGTAGACACCGATGGCGGACTCCAGCAGTTCTTCGGGCGGGAAGGGGGAGGCGCGACCGGGGGAGTTGCGAGCGAACAATTCGACCACGCCGTGGCTCATGGCCCAGATATGGGCAGAGAACATCGACGCAGGCGGGCGCTTTTCGGGTGGGATGTGTTGCGACAGGTCTTCGGCCGCCTGTTCAAGCACTGCACTGGCGCGTTTGGCAACGGCGGCGAGTTCAGGTGTCCGGTTCACCGAAATGCCGCTTTCAAACATCGCGATGTAGTGGCCGGGGTATTTGCGCGCAAAGGCGAGGTACGCGCGTCCTGTGGCCTCGAACGCTGCCAGCGCCGAGGGCTGCCCGCTGTCATAGGCGAACTGCATGACATCGGCAAAAATCTCGTACCCCTGACGCGCCGCCTCGGCAATCAGGTCTTCGCGGCCTTCGAAATGGCGATAGACCGCTGCCGGGGTCACGCCAGCCTTTTTGGCCGCCTCGGACAGCGTAAAGCCGGTCGGGCCTTTTTCGGTAATCAGTTCAAGTGCCGCATCGATCAGCGCCTGCCGCAGATTGCCGTGGTGGTAGCCGCGTTTAGGCATCCCAAATATCCGGCCCGCCACAGACCTTGCCATCAACCGTACCAAGCGCCTTGGCATCTTTTCGGTCGTAATCCAGCCGGGTCAGCATCGACCGGATCGCATTGATCCGCGCGCGGCGTTTGTCGTCAGACCGCACAACCGTCCACGGCGCGTGATCGGTGTGCGAGCGGGCAAAAGTTTCCTGAATGGCCTCTGAATAGGCGTCCCATTTCTTGAGACCTTCGACGTCGATCCAACTCAGTTTCCACTGCTTGAGCGGATCGCGCTCGCGCTCCAGAAAGCGGCGCAACTGCTCGGCCCGTCCGACGTTCAACCAGATCTTGAAAAGGTGGATACCATCATCCACCAGCATCTTTTCGAAATCGGGCACCTGCGCAAAGAAATGTTCGCGCTGCGATGGTTCGCAGAACCCGAACACATGTTCAACGACACCGCGATTGTACCAACTGCGGTCAAAGAACACGACTTCACCGGCGGCAGGCAGGTGGTCGATATAGCGTTGGAAATACCACTGGCTTTGCTCGGTTTCAATGGGCTTTGACAACGCGACAACCCGCGCACCGCGTGGGTTCAGGTTTTCGCGAAACCGCTTGATGGTACCGCCCTTGCCAGCAGCATCGCGCCCTTCGAACACGATGGCAATCCGCGCGCCGCTTTCGCGCGCCCAGGTTTTCATCTTGACCAGTTCAATCTGAAGTGCGGCCAGGTCCTTTTCATAGGCCTTGCGCGGCATGCGGTCGGAATAGGGGTAATCGGGGTTCAGGATATCGCCTTTTTCCCCACGCTTGATCGCATTGCGCACATCTTCCGGCGCGTCGTTTTCAAAAAAGGCGCTGATCGCACCATCAAAGGGAAGGTCCATTATCGGCCCTTTCAGTTATCTGCTCTTGAACTGAATATGGGATGTTAATCCGATTAACGCAAACCCGCACGACGTGCCGCACGGTCAATTGCGGCGACTGTGACCTCGGGTTCCGCGTGGTGCGGCATGTGTCCGATCCCGTCCCGCCGGTCCAGACGCGCGGTGGGCGCGACCTTGATCACTTCTTCGGCATGAACGTGGATCGGCACCGTCGTATCTGCCGTGCCATGTACGATTTCGATGGGCAGGGTCAGCTCCGGATACCGTTCCGACATGGCAACAACTTTCGGGCGTAACGTGTTCACTTGACGGACATTCGCGCGAAAGTTCTCGGGCCGCAGCGACAGGCGCGCGCCGATGTGTTCGGCATAACCTTCTGGCGCGGGCTGTGGCGCAAAGGTGCCTTCGATGCTGGCTTCGATCTGACCATCTGTCGCAATCGCCGAAATCAGTGGAACGGCGACCAACCCGCCAAAGGCAGAGCCATTGATAGTGTAATAGGCCCCCAAATCGCCGGGCCATGGCATTGTCACGCCGGCCAGTGACACGATGGCTGAGGCATTTGCCGGGCTGTCCACGTCCAACCCGGCGACAGCCCAACCATAGGCGACGATCCCGCCAAAGCTGTGGCCAACCACAATCGGGTTGGAAATCCCAAGCTTTTCAGAGGCTTCGCGCAGCATTGTGGCCTGTTCGATGGGGCCAGAGCCTTCTGTAGCCAATGGCCCGGTATCCAAGCCCGGCACCTCATCGGTGTACCCAAGACCGGGGCGATCAAAGGCCGTGACGGTGTAGCTGTCAGTCAGACGGCCCATCAGGTCGAGCGTAAAGTCCCGCAGGTTGCCACCCGCGCCGTGCAGAAGAACCACATGTGGACCTTGGCCCTCCTGCACGTAATGCACCTGGCCGCCCGAAACGGTAACGAACTGCCCAACCGGCGGATAGGTTTCCTCGGCTTTGGTCGTGCGATAGGTCGCGGTACATGACGTTGCAAATGCCAGTGCCGCCGTGCAGCCTAGCAAGACTCCCAAAGATTTCAGCGCCACAAACCGCCTCCTAGCTGTCGCGCAAATCCGTTTTGGCCGCGCCGATCAGCGTCATATCGAACGGTGTGGTCAGATAGATCTCCGACACCCAGTTTCCATAGAGCAGATGCGCGTGAGACCGCCAACGGTTCTGCGGGGCTTTGCTTGGGTCGTCGTCAGGGTAGTAGTTCGCCGGCACGTTGATAGGGGTGCCAGCTGCAACATCCCGGTCATATTCGCCCTTCAGCGTGCCACTGTCGTATTCGAAATGGTTGAACACGTAGAGCGCGCGATGATCCGGGTCCTCGACAAGGCAGGGGCCTGTTTCATCACTGTCGATGAGGATTGGCAAACCTGCCGCCGTGATGTCTTCGCGGCGGATTTCTGTCCAGCGGCTGACCGGCATGACCATATCATCTGAAAAGCCCCGCAGATAGGGCGAGGCGGGCGCAAGGTTCTTGTGCCGCACACAGCCAAATGCTTTTTCCGGCAGGTCGATCTTGGGCACATCATGGAAGTGATGGATCATCGCCATGCCACCCCAGCACACGCCGAAGGTGGAGTGCACATGGGTCTGTGTCCAGTTCATGACTTGGGTGAGCTCTTCCCAGTAAGTCACTTCTTCATATGGTAAATGTTCAATTGGCGCGCCTGTGATGATCAGCCCATCAAACTTTTCACCGCTGGCTTGAACCTCGCTGAACGGCCGGTAAAAGCTTTCCATATGCTCTGCAGCTGTGTTCTTGGTCTGATGCTCGCTCATGCGGATCAGGCTGAACTCGATCTGCAACGGCGTGGCCCCGATCAGACGTGCGAACTGGTTCTCTGTCTGGATCTTCTTCGGCATCAGGTTCAGCAATGCAATCCGCAACGGGCGAATGTCTTGCTGGCTGGCCAACTCATCAGAGATCACCATCACACCTTCACGTTTCAAAACGTCATAGGCGGGCAGGTTATTGGGCAGTTTGATGGGCATGGCTTAACGTGTCTTTGTGTCGATGGCGGTAGCGACCAGATCAGTGAGGTCTTCGGGGCTGCGCACGTCAGATACGTCGTGCGCGTCCAGAGTTACACCCCAGTTGTCCGCCATCGCCTGATACCGCGGCTGGCGATGGGCCAACGCCTGCGCATAGGTCCAGCGAATAAAGGTATCTGGATCAACATCACTTTCTTGTGCGTTGTTTTCGCTCAGATACGTATTCCATGCCTGCGTCAGGAATTCCGGCTGATAGGCCATCGGTTTCGGGTCTTTGTCAAAGCGGCGGACAAGTTCTTCGGTATGGGCCGCGTCGCCTTTGATCCAAACCATCAGCGCCTGCTGGCTGAGCGCGGTCAGGATCGGGTCGTCCTTGTCATCGGGATCGACCCATTCGCAGATCGACCCACCGGTGTCACAGACGAAGTGCGGATAGCCATAGAGATCTTGCGCCCGGTCGATGAAATACCCTGTGTCGAGCAGGGCAGCCATTTCCGCGCGGCGAAACTGCTCCTGCCGCTTGCGGTAGTCGTCGATTGGCACACCGCCGCGTGCAGTATCTCCGGGCTTGCCCAGATATGCGGCGACAGGGGCCAGATTATCGAATGTCAGGTTAGAGCCGATATAGATCGAATCCGACATAAGAAGATCGCGCAGAAACGGCACTTTCATCGCCTCGCGCTTGGCGTTGTCGGCGATGTATTCGCCCATGTAGCGGGTGCCGATGCGGTAATCGATGGAGTAGTGAAACCACCCCCCCGATCCGCGCAGCATGTTCGACAGATAGGTTTTGCCCAGACCGGACATTGCAAACAGGACGATCCGCTTGTTTGGCGCGTCACGCCATGCCTGTGCCGAGTTGTAAATCATTGCGTCACCTGTCCTGCCTGCCTGTCGCACGGGATTAGCCAAGTGGTGCCAAAGCGTCAAACCTTTGTGGTCTTGCGCGCCCACAAGCGCCCGTCGATCACGGTCAGACCGATGGCGAGCAGGGCAAAGCCAAGGTATTCGCCGGTATGCAGCGCTTCGTCCCGTACCAACGCGCCAAGGGTGATCGCGACCGGCGGAATGATCAGAGTGACGAGCATCAGGTTTCCGCTGCCCGCCATGGCCAACACGCGGTAGTAGAGCAGATAGGCCAGCGCGGTTGCGATCACCGCGTAATACCCGATGGCCGCCCATGTCGTAATGCCAAGTGCCAAGTTTGGTACGCCTTCAACGATCAGGGTGAACGGGATCATCAGGAGCGTTGACCCGGTCAGCATGCCCGCCGCCGCAACCATTGGTACGACTTCCCCCAGCATTTTGCGCGCCCAGGCACTGGCCAGCGCGTAAAACACCGTTCCCGTCAGGACAGCGATTTGCGCCAGTGATGTGGTGTCAAACTGCGCCAAAGCGTCGAGCCCGATCGCCATGCAGACGCCCAAGAACCCGATGCCCACACCCAACGCCTTGCGCGGGGTAAGACGCTCGTCGGCAAAGACGAGTGCGGCCACGACCACGCCAAAAATCGCCGTTGCCGCGTTGAAGATCGAAGTGAGCCCGGTCGGGATATAAAGCTGCCCCCACGCCATCAGGCTGAACGGGATGACGTTGTTCAAAAGGCCCATCACCAGAAACGCCTTCCACGTCCTGGCTGAGCGTGGGACGGACAGGCGGCGCATGGCGACGATGCCCCACAGCACCAGCATCGCCCAGAATGTCCGGTGCAGGACCGATGTTAGCGGCCCGACCTCATCCAGGGCCGTGCGGATGGCAAGAAAGGAACCGCCCCAGATCACACCCAGCAGGGTAAGTTCGATCCAGGCGCGTGTGCTTAGGCTTTGTTGTGTCATGTCAGACGTCTAGCCAAATGGCCAAAGCGCCTGCGACCCGAAACTTGCGCAAGAAACGAAAAACCCCGCCGCATCGCTGCGCCGGGGTCAGATTTTACCGTTTGGTAAAAGATCAGAAGCTGACTGTCAGCGATAGACCCGCACCGATGGCAGAGTTGTCTTCAAACTTGGTACCGGACGCATCTTCGGCCTCACCGATGAACGCGTATTCCAGGCCACCGCGGACAGTGATGTTGTCCTGCTTGTACTGACCACCGACACCAAAGCTCAGGAAGCCGTCACGAGGCGCAAGGCGCGATACGGCGTCGCCGTTTGGTGCTTCATAGGTGACTTGCGCAAAGCCAGACAGTTCTTCCGAGAACTGACGGCCCACACCCAGTTTCCAGGTCACGCGGTCGTTGTCAAAGCCTGTGACAATGCCGCCCGAGACATCCTCGTATTCCGGTGTGCGCACTTCCCACTTGGACCATTCGGTCCATTTGACCTGACCAAATACCAATGTGCCAGGTGCCACGCCACTTTGGAAATCAAGAGCGACGATCTGGGGCATCTTCACCTTTGTGGTGCCGCCAGACGCGTCGATGCCGAGACCGTCGATGGTCTCAGATGTGTCGAATGCGTGTTCAATCTCGCTCTGCCAGGACAGTGCCACGCGCAGCGCGATGTCAGGAATTTCGTAAGCCACACCAACGATGGCGCCCCAATCGCCTGTGCGTTCACCTGAGGCGTTGTATTCCATCGATGTGGTGAAATCCTGAGCGGCACCACCGAGGAACTGCGCGCGCGCACCCAGTGCCTGTGCTTCGGCACCCAGCGCTGTTGCCTGCGCGCCCAGTTCCTGCGCCGTCGCCAGATCTCCCGCCGCGCCAGCGGCCTGGGCCTGTGCGCCCAAAGCGGCCGCTTCTGCACCCAGTGCCTGGGCTTGCGCGCCAAGACCCTGCGCATTGCGACCTACGGCTGCGCGGACGAGCAGATCCGGCAGAACGATGTCAGCGTTGCTTTCGACGTACCGTGCGCCGGCAAAGACCGAGATGCGGTCGGTGACGCGGTACTTACCGATGGCTGCGATCTGATCACTGTCCCAGTCCGCAGTCAGGCCGTTGTAGACGCCTTGGGTGTATTCCGCAGCGGCGCCGTACGGGTTGTTGGCGTAAAGGCCAAAAGTCAGCTTGTCGGAGAAGTCGTTTTTGTACCCGAGCGTATAGTTGGTGTAGCTGCCCGCCATGTTGCCAGTGTCATCCTCACCACCGCCCGCCGCAGTCAGATCAGCGCTGTATGTGCCCGAAATCGTTGGCGATACGTGTGACAGGCTCATCTGAACTTGATCGCCTGTCGCAAACAGCATTCCGAAATCCAGGTTGGACCGCTCGATCCCCCCGGCCTGCGCGGCACCAGCCGCCATCGCAAGCGCGGCGGCGCTTGTCATCAATCGTGTCATCGGACCCTCATCCCTGAAATTTTATGCGTATTCTTCGGGATGTGCGTACAAAACAGGCGGTTTGTGGGTCAATTTTGACCGTGCGTAAGCTTTGACATTGTGCCGCAGCGTCACAAAATTGTTAAGATCGCGTGCTGGACCAGATATTGTAGTAATTCGCACCAAATATCAGCGCTGCACCAAGCAAGACAAACGGGTCCAACGGCTCTGCATAAAGCAGCACGCCAACCACCGCGATTACCGGCAATCGGGTGAAGTCTATGGGCATAACAATCGTCGCCGGCGCCAGCGACAGAGCCACGGTCAGGCAGAAATGCGCGACAAGCCCGGCAATCGCAATCACCACAATCCATGGCAAATTGCTGGCCGAGGGCAGGGTGATATCGCCGTCAAAGCCTGCAAACGCCATGCCAAGTCCGGCCTGCATCACGGTGAGGTAGAACAGGATGCAGGTGATCGTATCAGTACGCGTCAATTTGCGGGTGAATACTGCGGAGCCAGCAAAGCCGATTGCGGCCAGTGCCGCTGTCAGCAATCCGAACTCAAAGGTTTCCGGGCTGGGCCGCGTGACAACCAGAATGCCAATAAATCCAATCACCGCCGCGATCGCTTGCGACCGGGTCAGCTTTTCGCCCAACACCAAGGGTGCCAGCAGCATCACCCAAACCGGCGAAGTGAATTCCAGCGCGAAAACCTGTGCCAACGGGATCACCGTAATCGAATAGAACCACAGGTTTTGTCCAGCAAAATGGCTGACATTGCGTATGAAATGCAGCCCTAGTTTTTGCGCGCGCACCTCTTGCAAGGTGCCTGCAAGTGACGCAACCACGACAACAATGACAATGCCGATCAGGCTGCGAAACAGCATGATTTCAAAGGTGTCCAGTTCAAAGCTCACCGCCCGCCCTGCAATTGCCATGGCGGTAAACGAAACAATGGCGCCAATCATCCAGATGCAGGCACGCACGGTCGGAGAGATGTTCATATCAGTAACGGTCTTTGTAAGCGGGAAAGGGTGGCGACATCAGTCGCGCGGTAGGTGACAGCACCCGCTTAGGAAACGCTCGGTTCCTGGTGTGACCATTCGGATAAACGCGGCCCAACCGTAGCTGCGGTCGCTCATCCCATCGCTGCAGATATCGGCCTGAATCACGACGCTGGCCTGGCCGCCAGGGGCTGCCAGATCGAAAAAGGCAGGATGCCCCATGCGACCTTCTGCGACCTGAACCGTGGACAGTGTCATGTCGAACTCCCCATCCTCCGGATGCGAAAAACGCGCGTCCACATCGTAAAGGCCCAAAGCCCAGAACGGCTCTGTGCCGCCGCAGACCAAGCCCTTTGGAATGCCGCTGTCGCTGAACATCGGCACGTCGTCATCTTCCAGAAACCGCGCCGCCACCCAGCCGTCCCGTTCATTCAGGGCGATTTGCGCCCAGTCTCCCGTCTCGTCCCACGTGATCACTTCGATAGCGCGCGCATCAAACGCCAGATCGCCAATATCTTCGGCCTCCGCCGACGGGGCGCTGCGGATGTTAAGTGTGTCGTCCGCCGCAACACCGGTGACGCGATGATAGGTGGGTTCGGCCCAAACCGGGCCGGCGATCAGCAATGCCGCAAGGATCGACGCTTTTATTCCCACTCGATCGTCCCCGGAGGTTTCGATGTGATGTCGTACGTGACGCGATTGATACCTTTGACCTCATTGATGATCCGCGTGGCGGTCTCGCCAAGGAAATCGTGGTCGAAAGGATAATAGTCCGCGGTCATGCCGTCTACGCTTGTGACGGCGCGCAGCGCGCAGGCGTAATCGTAGGTCCGCCCGTCGCCCATCACACCAACGGTGCGCACGGGCAGGATCGCCACGAAGGCTTGCCAGATTTCATCGTAAAGGCCGTGCTTGCGGATCTGATCGATATAGACCGCGTCCGCCTTGCGCAAAATTTCAAGTTTCTCGCGCGTAATCTCGCCGGGGCAGCGGATGGCCAACCCGGGCCCGGGGAAGGGGTGACGCCCGATAAAGCTGTCGGGCAGGCCAAGTTCACGACCCAGGGCGCGTACCTCGTCTTTGAACAGTTCGCGCAACGGCTCGACCAGTTTCAGCCCCATCTTTTCCGGCAAACCGCCAACGTTGTGGTGCGACTTGATTGTGACGGACGGTCCGCCGCTAAAGCTGACCGACTCGATCACATCCGGGTAAAGTGTGCCCTGCGCCAGAAACTCCGCGCCATCGATCTCGTTCGCGTACTTCTGGAAGACGTCGATGAAAAGCTTGCCAATAATCTTGCGCTTGGTTTCGGGGTCGGATTGGCCTTCGAGTTCGCCAAGAAACAAATCCTGCTCCTGCGCGTGGATCACATGCAGGTTCATGTGGTCGCGGAACATGCCAACGACTTCGTCCGCCTCATTCAGGCGCAGCAACCCATGGTCGACAAACACGCAGGTCAGCTGATCGCCGACCGCTTCGTGGATCAATGCTGCGGCAACAGAAGAATCGACGCCGCCGGACAGGGCGCAGATGACCTTTTTGTCGCCCACCTGATCTTTGATCTTGCGAATGGCCTCCTCGCGATAGGCGCCCATCGTCCAGTCGCCTTCGAAGCCCGCCAGCTTGACGAAGTTTTCGTACAGCGTTTTGCCGTTTGGCGTGTGATGCACTTCGGGGTGGAACTGCACCGCGTAGAAGTGACGCGCTGTGTCTGCCGTGATCGCAAAAGGTGCGCCGGGCGATGTGCCGAGAACTTCGAAACCCGGTGCGATTTCGGACACATGATCGCCGTGGCTCATCCAAACCTGTTCGCGGCCAGAACCGTCAATGAACCAACCCTGCAACAACGCATCGCGCGCGTCTGACGGTGTCACATAGGCACGTCCGAACTCTGCTGTGGCATGTTCTCCGGCCTCAACCTTGCCTCCCAGATCATGCATCATGACCTGCTGGCCATAACAAATGCCAAGGATCGGCACGCCCATCTCGTATGCTGCTTTCGGCGGGCGCGGAGACCCGTCGCGCATCACGCTGTCCGGGCCTCCGGAAAAGATGATCGCTTTCGGCGCAAACTCTTTCAGAAACGCCTCTGTCACGTTCTGATATGGGTGGATTTCGCAATACACCGACAGCTCTCGCAACCGGCGCGCAATCAGCTGCGTCACCTGGCTGCCGAAATCGATGATCAAGAGGCGGTCATGGGATGTCGTCGTCATGCGTCCAGTTACTTTGGCACCCTTTCAAGCGCAAGTCGTCACAGCGAATTCACAGTCTGCAAGCTCGATTCGTAGATAGGCTAGACGCAATCTTGATCGGGAGATGACTTATGGTGACCTTCAAACACTCGTTGGCGCGCGTCGCCGTCTGGAACCTTGCAGGGTTTGGCGGGGTGCCCGCCGACCGGATGCGGCAACAGGCGCTCGGTCTGGCGTTGCTCGATGCGGAACTGGTGACGCTGGTCGAGGTCAACCCGCTCTCGCTGATCCATGATCTGGCAGCCGAGTTGCAGCATTATGGGCTGACCTATCAGGCGGCGATTTTGCAGCAACCCAACAGTTCTCTGAACATCGGTTTTCTGCACAAGGATGGCGTTGACGTATCGAACGTGCAGTTTGTGCCGGGCTCGCAGGGAGACTACGCGAACGGCCGCATGGCGGTACGCGCTGATGTCGAAATCGGGCGCTTGCGAGCCGTGCTTATCGGCGTGCACCTGAAATCGGGGCGGGATGGCCCGGATCAAAGCCTTAGGGATTCGCAATGCAAAGCGATTGGCACCTACCTGACAGACCTGCGCAACACCTCGCCATTCAAAACGCGAACGCTGCTGCTGATGGGCGATTTTAACATGATCCCGGGGCA
Source organism: uncultured Rhodobacterales bacterium (assembly GCA_964500115.1). Classification (GTDB taxonomy): domain Bacteria; phylum Pseudomonadota; class Alphaproteobacteria; order Rhodobacterales; family Rhodobacteraceae; genus Marivita. Next base: position 15,817 of record CAZCOX010000007.1, on the reverse strand, counting down.
GGACGTGTCGAATTTCCACCATCTGGGTGGCGAGGACCTGATGGATTTTGTGAGTTGCTGGGATTTGCAAGATAGATTCAGCCACATCCTCGACGCAGGCCGCGCCAATCTGCTTGACGGCTTTGCGGTCAGTCGCACGTTTTCGCGGGACTACGTACGCGGGTCATTGCGATTGTTTCCCATGCACTGGACGCTCGATATGGGACGCGAGAAATTCAAGGATACGGTTTCGGATCACCTGCCGTTTGTGGCCAGCTTCCGCGTTTTTTGACGCGGGCAATGTCGCAATCCCGTCTCAAAAGGCGCAATCGGCCCGAAGGGATGCGAAACGTGGCTGTATGAAGCGGGGCAACGGCCCGCAACGGGTGTCCTTTGAGGGGGATGAAACATGGCAGAAGCAGCAACACGCAGACGGTCCCGTGGCGGCGGTGGCGCGGCGCGCCGGGCAGAGCGCACGGCTGTGTCGGTCGAAACCGCCAAGTACATCGAGCGCAATATCCCGAATTTCGAGATCCTCAATGAAGAGGCGATCGAGATCATCGAAACCAACGCAGAAACCGTGCTCGCCGACATTGGCGTGAATTTTGTCAACAATCCCGCGGCGCTTGAACGCTGGCGCGAAGCGGGTGCCGAGATCGACGGCGAACGCGTGCGTATCCCGCGTGGCTTGGCGCGCAAACTGTGCCGCACCGCACCCAAGACCTTTACGCAGCACGCCCGCAACCCTGCGCGCTCGGTCGAGATCGGTGGGCGGAACCTCGTCCTGGCCCCGGTTTACGGCCCACCCTTTGTGCATGACGCCGAGGGTGGCCGCCGCTACGCGACCATGGCCGATTTCGAAAAATTCGTGAAGCTGGGCTACATGTCCAAATGGTTGCACCATTCGGGCGGCACGGTGTGTGAGCCCACGGATGTGCCGGTGAACAAGCGCCATCTGGACATGCTCAAGGCGCATATGACGCTCAGCGACAAACCGTTCATGGGGTCCGTCACCGAACCCAGCCGCGCCCAAGACAGCGTTGAGATGTGCGAAATTCTGTTCGGAAAAGACTTCGTTCAGGAGAATACGGTGATGACATCGCTCATCAACATCAACTCGCCGTTGACCTTTGATGACGTGATGATGGGCGCGCTGGAAGTCTACGCCAAGAACAACCAGGCCTGCATCGTCAGCCCGTTTATCGTCGGCGGCGCAATGGCGCCTGTTTCAGTTGCGGGCACCTTGACCCAAGTTCTGGCCGAAGTCCTGGCCGGAATCGCCTACAGCCAGTTGATCCGCCCCGGCGCGCCTGTGATCTTTGGGGCGTTTGTGACGTCCATCGACATGAACTCCGGGGCACCCACATTCGGCACACCAGAGGCCAGCCAGATCACCTATGGGGCCGGGCAGTTGGCCCGCCGTCTTGGCCTGCCGTTCCGCTCTGCGGGTAGTTTTACCGGCTCCAAGCTCCCAGACGCGCAAGCGGCTTACGAGACGGCCAACAGCCTGAACATGGGTTTGCTGTCGGGTGTCAACTTCATGCTACACTCCTGCGGCTGGCTGGAAGGCGGACTGGTCTCGTCTTTCGAGAAGTTTGTCATGGATGCCGACCAGCTTGGCACACTCCACAAGATGGCCCAAGGTGTGGCCGTTGATGCTGAGGCCCAAGCGATGGACGCATTGGAAGAGGTCGGGCCGGGCGGTCACTTCCTGGGCTGTGCCCACACGCAGGCCAACTTCAAATCGGCGTTCTGGCGGTCCGAAGTGTTTGACTTCAAACCTTTCGAGACATGGTTCGAAGAGGGCGCGCGCGATACGATGGCGCTGGCGGGTGAGCGGGTCAAGCGGATGTTGGAGACCTACCAACAACCTGCGCTTGACCCAGCTATTGCCGAGGCGCTGAAAGCCTATGTGGCTGAAAAGAAGGCCTCAATGCCAGACAGCTTTATGTAGATATCACACTGCGTGCACGGCGCGGGTCTGAGCACGCAGCAATTCCGCCTCTGACATGATGGCGGTCAGCACCTCAACATGATCGACAACGCGGTATCCGGCGTCGCCCGAGACGCGCTTGTCGTTAATCTCGCCCTCCATCGCCATCAGACGCATCAAAATCGCGCCGGATTTTTGCGGTGCGCCATAGCCAAGCAGCCGTGGCAACCGTGCCTCGCGGCGAAAGTCGCTTGCAGCGATCCTGGCAGTCCGGATCAAAAGCCGTGGACGGCGCAGTGTGTTCAGCTGTGAAAGCAAGTCTTGCATAGATATCCCCATTTGCGAGTCAGCAGAAAGTGTCTCGCAAACGTTACACAACCTTTGCGGGTGTTGCGCAGTGTCAACTTAACCGTACGGTGGTGTTCATGATTGTTTACATATTGGAAACAGAAAGAGAAATTATCGCCAAAAGTTAACAAATCAGAAATAAATGCAATCTTAGGTTGTGTTTTGTCTGTGGATAAACCTGGGGATAGATTTGAAAGACCTAAGATTGGGGAAACCGATGACCGACTTGACCTGCACGAAACTGCACCAAGACATCACGCAGTTTTTGCCCGAAACCGCACACCGCTATCTGTCGCACACGCTTAGCGGCAAACCAATCCGGGAAATTGCCCGCGACGTCGGTCTACATGCATCAACCGTTCTGCGCCAAATCCGAAAGCTGGAAGGCCAACGCGAAGATCCTTTGGTAGATCGCGCGTTGAACAGCGATGATGCAGGACGCTCAAATTCAGACACGTCCCCGCTGCAATCCATGACAGACGCGCTGCGGCAGCTGTGCAAACCCGGCGCGATGCTGCTTTACAGTGCGGACGCCCAGCAACCGGCCATCGTGCAAACGCGCGATGAGGGCGACGCACAGGTGCTTTGCACCGTGCCTGTTGCGCTTGCGGCAGGGCTTGTCTTGCGCAATTGGATGACCGCAAGCGGCGGCACGTCCGTTCTGCGCTACGGCATCACCAATGAAGGCCGGTCGCAATTGCCAAAACTCGTGGCGCTTCAAGATGTTGAGGCGGCGAAAGGTGATGGAGAAACAACGGCATTCACTGACGACGTGCCAGACAGACGGTCCAGAGATCGATCCGTTTCCAACGGCCCCGGATTTGAAAGCCCGCTGGCAACCCTGGCGCGCCGCCGTGGGGTCGATGGCAAACCGTTTCTGAAATCCGAACATGTTGAGGCTGGCGAGCGACTGTTCGAAGATTTCACATTGGCGGGCTTTGAAGACGCCGAGCTGATCGGATGGGAAACGCCCGAGGCGCTTGACCGCCACTACGCGGCTGCCAAAACGATGGATGTCCGCCACAGCGCCGCGGTCTATCGCACGCTTGACGCAATCAAAGACCTTGGCCCGGGGCTAAGTGACGTTGTGCTCAGCTGCTGTTGCCTACGCGAGGGGCTAGAGGCGACCGAAAAACGTATGGGATGGTCGGCCCGGTCGGGAAAAGTTGTGTTGCGCATCGCGCTTCAACGTCTGTGCCAGTTCTACAAATCCATCCTGACCGAGGACAGCGCCTGGATTGGGTGACCATAGGCTGCGCAAGGGTTGGGTGCAGGAGGTACTCGTTACAGATGGGAATTTGATAACCGCAATGCGGCTATGCAACACTGGTACTACCTCCTGCTGATAATTATGGTAGAGCACAGGAAACCTGAGTTTGCGGGGAAAAACCGTTGCGTGACATCAAGATACCCGAACAGCGCCACCCTGAGAAAGCGCATAGACCGGACAACGCCCAGCCGAAAAAGCCAAGCTGGATCCGTGTGAAGGCGCCTACGGGCGAAGGGTACAACGAAACCCGCCGCATCATGCGCGAGAACCGATTGGTCACTGTATGTGAAGAGGCAGGCTGCCCCAACGCCGGCGAATGCTGGAGCCAGGGCCACGCCACGATGATGATCATGGGCGACGTCTGCACACGCGCCTGCACGTTCTGCAACATTGCCACTGGTAAACCGCCCGAAGACCTTGATCCGTTTGAACCCGGCCGTGTTGCACACGCGGTCGACAAGCTGGGCCTGAACCATGTTGTGGTCACATCAGTCGACCGCGATGACATTGCGGACGGCGGTGCTGAACACTTTGCGCAAACCATCCGTGCCATTCGTCATCGGTCTCCGAACACCACGATTGAAATTCTGACACCTGACTTCATCCGCTGTGACGACTCGGCGCTTGAAGTCGTGGTCGCAGCCAAGCCGGATGTGTTTAACCACAACCTGGAAACCGTCCCGGGCCTTTACCCCGAAGTGCGCCCCGGCGCGCGGTATTTCCATTCGCTGCGCCTCTTGCAGCGGGTGAAAGAGATTGATCCGTCGATCTTTACCAAATCCGGCATCATGGTGGGGCTTGGCGAAGACCGGCAAGCGGTTATTCAGGTCATGGAAGACATGCGCGCCGCCGATATCGATTTTCTGACCATCGGCCAGTATCTGCAGCCCACCCCCAAGCACCACGCCGTGGATCGTTTTGTGACGCCTGAGGAATTCGCGAGCTACGAGAAAGCGGCGTTTGGCAAGGGGTTCCTGATGGTCTCTGCCACGCCACTCACACGGTCGTCCTACCACGCAGGTGACGACTTCGCCCGCCTGCGCGCCAACCGTGAAGCGAAACTGGCAAAGGCGTAAGTCTCAGGGCAACGCCTTGATATACGCCGCCACAGCCTCGCGATCACTTGCGGGCAGTTTCGAAAAATTCGTTACAACCGCCGCCATGTGCCCGCCGACGCTGTCAAAGTCGGGCGTGAAGCCTGTTTCAAGATAATAGGCGATGTCTTCGGCGGGCCAGGTAAACTCATCCGGCGCCAAGGTTGGAATGCGGCCGCGACCGGACGGATTTGGCGCACCGGCCAGCCAGTTTGACCGATCCAATCCCCCTAAGGCCGTGCGCGACGTATGGCATTCGCCACAATGTGCCAAGGCTTCAACCAGATAGCGCCCGCGTTCGATCTCGTCTGTCGCGGTGTCCGTCATAACCCAATCGTCATTCAGATACAGAAACTTCCATCCCCAAACCGAGCGCCGGATGTTGAACGGAAAGCTTAACTCATGTGGCTGGCTGGGTGTCGCATCAGCGGGCAGCGATTGCCAGAAAGCCCACAAGTCTACCACATCCGCGTCGGTCATCTTGTTATACGATGCGTAAGGGAAAGCGGGATAGTAATGCTGACCGTCCGGCGAAACACCGGCTTTGACAGCCGATACAAACTCCGCCAGTGACCAGGACCCGATCCCTGCATTAGGGTCAGGCGAAATATTCGGCGCAACAAACGTGCCAAAATCAGATGCAAAACGCTGCCCACCCGCCAGGATCAGCTTTGCGTCATCCTCGGCATCGGGCGCATAGTGGCAGGACGCGCAACCAGCAGCGACAAACACCTGCTCGCCCCGCGCCGCGTCACCGTCTAGCGATGCAAGACCTTCTGCGTCCAGTGGCGACGCGCGTGTGATGAACCATGCGGTCGGTACGCCGACCACAATCAGAAAAACGGCCCACCGGATCACGCGTCGCATGTCCGATCAGTTCGACGCGCGCTGGAACTTTTCGTGGCAGGCTTGGCACGCCCCACCAATCTGACCCATCAACGGTCCAAGCGCCGCCTGACCGCCACTCGCGCCCGCCTGCAGCGCCGCTGCGCCATCCTGGAAAGCGGCCCAGCGCTCCATAAAGCCGGCATTGTCGGTCCAGATCGCGGGCAGGGCGATCGTGCCGTTGATGGCGTCTTCTCCCGAGCCCTCGGGCCAGAGCGGGCCTTGGTTGATCATCGCTACGCCAGCAAGCGAGTCCGCCGCAGCCTGAGCTGCGTCCGCGTTGTATTCGATATTCCCGCGCGCCATGCCGCCAAGAATACCAAGATTGATCGCCATGATGCGCATTTGCCCCTGGCGGGCTTTCAGTTGCGCGGAAAAATCATCTTGCGCGTAAACAACTGTGCCAGAAATCATGGCCGTGGCTGCAATTGCCGCCTTTAATGGTTTCATGTTCGTCAAACTCCCGGAATAATGATGTACGACTTGACCTAGTATGCACCGCAGGTTGCGCAAAATAATTGTTCGTTTTCGCAGACGGGGTCCGAAATTATGCACAAGCTGAATTGGGACGATCTGCGCTTCGTTCTGGCGGTCGCAGAAGCCGGGTCTGTCAGCGCAGCCGCAAAGAACTTGGGCGTTAACCATGCAACGGTTTTGCGACGCGTGACGTCGTTCGAGAACGAATGCGGTGGCCCTGTGTTTGAGCGTGGCAAGTCTGGCTACAGGCTGCGGCAAGATCGCGTACAAGTGATCGAAGCCGCCCGACGCGCCGCGCAAAGCGTCAAAACCGCCGAGAACCTGATGCGCGGAGACGCGGCGCAGGCCGCCTCCACAATTCGGATCACATCGACCGACACCCTGTGTCACACGATTCTACCAACGATTTACCCGGCACTTGCGCGCAAAATTCTGCCCGACAAGCTGTCGATCCTCAGCTCAAACGCCCATCTTGATCTGTCCCGCTTGCGCGCGGATGTCGCGATCAAACCGGCACGCGACATCCCGGACGATCTTGTTGGACGCCAGATCGCAACGATGAGGTTCGACGCCTATGCCCGGTCTGCGTCATCTGACAAATGGCTTGGCCTCGCTGGGCCGCTTGCGAACGCGTTGCCCGCAACATGGGTCTCCAAAGAGATCAACACAGATCAGATTCTGGCAAGCGCCGACAGTTTCATGGTGCTGCGGGATATGGCGGCGCTTGGTCAGGGCAGGGTGTTCTTACCATGCCTTCTGGGTGACGCGCACCCTGATCTTCAACGGGTGCCATCCGGCGCGCCGGACTTCGAAGTGCCGATTTGGATTGCGTATCACCGCGACCTCTTTGGCAGTGAAAAGCTGCGTCTGGTGGCAGACTCGATTGAAAAGCTTTTTGTACCGTTCAGGGATCCGCTGGCCGGAAGGGCATAACTGGTTAACGAACCACCCGGTTCGGAACACGGGTTGCGTCCACAGACATCCAATCCGGCCACCCGATCCAGCGTTCGATTGCAAAAAGTGTCAGGCACAGCGCAACAACGGCAAACCCAAACTTCACACGTTTGGCACTTGGCGGGTTTCGCACCCACCGCGCCATGCGGAGAAGCTGAAGCCAGTTCATACGTCCGGGAAGCGCACCTTGCCAATATAGGGTAGGTTACGATTGCGTTGCGCGTAGTCGATGCCGTAACCCACGACAAATTCATCCGGGATTGAAAACCCGATCCAATCTGCTGCCACATCTGTTTCGCGCCGTGATGGCTTGTCGAGCAGCGCAATGGTTTTCAGCCGCCCCGGCTCGCGCGATTCAAGCAACCCCACCACATGTTTCAGCGTGTGGCCTGTATCGACGATATCCTCGACCACCAGTACATCACGCCCCTCAATCTGGCCGCGCAGGTCTTTCAGGATGCGCACTTCGCGGCTCGATTCCATTGCGTCGCCGTAAGACGAGGCCTCAAGGAAATCGACCTCCACCGGCAGATCCAGTTCCCGCACCAGATCGGCGATAAACACGAAACTGCCCCGCAGAAGCCCGACAACAACCAGCTTGTCCGTATCCTGAAACTCTTTGCGAATGGCGACGCACAATTCTTCGATGCGCGCGGCAATCGCCTTGGCCGAGATCATTTCGTCGATGACATATGGACGCTTGGTCATAGAAATCCCTTGATTTTTTGCGCGCAGAATACGACATCCCCCGCCACTGTCACGGTCAAAACAAAGAGCAGATGCCAACACATTCCGAAACGCGGATTCTGCCCTACAGTGCAGAACAGATGTACGACCTGGTCGCGGACGTCGCGAACTATCCAAAGTTCCTGCCGTGGACGGCGGCAGCGCGCATCCGTTCGCGCGAGGATCGCGGAGACCATGAAGAGATGCTGGCCGATCTGGTGATCAGCTTCAAAGTTTTTCGTGAACGGTTCGGCAGCCGCGTTGTGCTCTGGCCTGAGGCGCGCAAGATCGACACTGAATACCTCGACGGGCCCTTCAAGCACATGCATTCGAATTGGGCGTTCAAAGACGTGGAGGAGGGTGTCGAGGTCACCTTCTTTGTCGATTTCGAATTCAAGAACCGCATCTTGCAAGGGGCTGCTGGCATGTTCTTTTACGAGGCCATGCAACGCATCGTCCGCGCGTTCGAACGTCGCGCGGCAGAGCTTTACGGTACATCATAATGCGCGTCACAGCGCGCCTTGCCGATTTCGTGACCGAGGCGGATATGGCCTCCGCCCAAACGGCACTTGCGGTCGCGCGGCTGTCTCTCCTTGATTGGATCACTGTCGGAATCGCAGGCTGCGATGAACCGGTCGCACAAATCTGCCGCGACATGGTTGTTTCCGAGGGTGGCGCGGCACAGGCCAGCCTATTTGGCCACTGCACCAAACTGCCCGCGCGTGCGGCGGCTTTGGCAAACGGCACGGCCAGTCATGCGCTCGACTATGACGACACGCATTTCGGCCATATCGGCCATCCCAGCGTGGCAGTCTTTCCAGCAGCCATTGCCGTTGCCGAACGCGAGGGCGCGTCGTTCACAGACTTTCTTGAAGCCGCGCTCATCGGAATGGAAACCTCCATTCGCGTTGGTCTTTGGCTTGGCCGCAGTCACTACCAAACCGGTTTTCATCAAACCGCGACGGCGGGCGCTTTCGGCGCAACGGCAGCGTGCGCGCGATTGATGGGGCTGAACGCTGCGCAAACCGCGCACGCCTTTGGACTGACCGCCACCCGTGCCTCGGGCCTCAAAGCGCAATTTGGAACCATGGGCAAACCCTTCAACGCAGGGATGGCCGCCGCCAATGGGGTGGAGTCGGCGACGTTGACCGGCCTCGGGTTTCAATCCAATCCAACCGCGCTCGAAGACACGTCGGGATTTGGCGACACCCACGCGGGCGCGGGCGATTTGTCGGCGTTTGATACGCTCGGCACCGATTGGCTGTTCGAAACCGTCAGCCACAAGTTCCACGCCTGCTGCCACGGGCTGCACGCAACCCTCGAAGCGCTGGCATGTTTGCCTGAGATCGCCCCGGACACCATCGCCCGCATTGATATCACCTCGCATCCGCGCTGGATGACTGTGTGCCATCAGGTGGCCCCAACCACCGGACTGGGCGCGAAGTTCAGCTACACAATGGTCACGGCGATGGCCTTGCTGGGCTATTCGACGGCAAAGCTCGACAGCTTTTCCGACGCGGTCTGTGCGGACCCCAAAATAGAGGCGCTGCGGGCAAAGGTCCATGTCACGGCAGACGACGCGGTTTCGGAAACCGGGGCGCGCGTGCGTGTGACTCTGCAGGACGGAACCGAAGCTTCGGCGCAGTTCGATTTGAACACGCCAATGCAATTGGAAGACCGCCGATCTCGCGTCATTGAAAAATCACGCGCCCTGCTGGGCGCTGTGGCCGCGGAACGGGTGTGGACCAATATTTCAACCGGACAGCCGTTGTCGGGATTGATGAACGAAATGTCGTCGGGGCAAAAAACGAAAAGGGCGGGTTCGCATGCGCAGCCAAAGGATTGGCTCTGATCAAATGCCAGGCCGGCCCGGCCCCCCGTTTTTAGAGAGTGCGGCAATCAGCACACGCAGTGCATGATCCCGTGCCGCAATCCTGACCTGAGCGCGGCCCAATGCGCCGAACTCGACGGTCTCAGTCATCACAGTTTCCCCGTCGTATATCCCAAAACACACACGACCTTCCGGCTTGAACTCTGACCCGCCCGGTCCCGCGATGCCGGTGATGGACACCGCTACTGATGCGCCAGCCGCCTCGCGCGCACCGCGGGCCATTTCGGCGGCAACTTCCTCGGACACGGCACCATGGGTGTCCAAACTCGCTTCGCTGACGCCAAGCATCTGCTGCTTTGCCACGTTCGAATAGGTCACGAAACCGCGTTCAAAGATTGCAGACGATCCAGCAACATCTGTTATCGCAGCGGCGACCATCCCGCCCGTGCAGCTTTCAGCTGTCGTCACGGTTGCACCAAGTTTTACGGCCAATTCCAAAAGCTGTTCCGCCAGCGTTGTCATGCCAAGATCACCAGATGCGCGAGGGCCGCGAGGGCTATCACGCCGACCGCCGCAAACACACCAGCAATCACGTCATCCAACATCACGCCCATCGCATCGTTTCGCGCGTCTGCCTTTCCGACAAGCCAGGGCTTCCAGATGTCGAACAGCCGGAACAAAATGAACGCCGCGATCCAACCCGGCCAAAGTTTCGACAGCTCCGCGCCCATCGCCATCGCGCCGTAAGCGACTGGAAACAATGCGATCCACTGACCGACAACCTCGTCAATGACAACGTAGGACGGGTCGTGGTCCTCTTGGCCTTTCGTCACTGCCTGTGTCGCCATGTAGCCCGAGATGAAAGCAAAGATCGTAAAGTTTAGCAAAAGCCAGAACCCGCCGAAGCTCAGAATGCCATAAGCCACAGGCAACGCCGCCAGGGACCCCCAAGTGCCCGGGGCCGGGCGCAACAGGCCGACACCAAAGAAGGTCGCGATCAACCTCATCATGTCGCGATCAAAGCCGCTGTGGCAATCGCGGCAATCCCTTCACCACGACCCGTGAAGCCAAGTCTTTCCGATGTCGTGGCCTTGACCGAGATGTTGGCCACATCAATCGCCATGATGTCAGCCATCTTGCGCTGCATCGCGTCTGCATGAGGCCCAATTTTGGGATATTCGCACACAATCGTGCAGTCTACGTTTGAAATTTCAAACCCCATGGTGCGCATAAGTTGTGCAGCGTGGCTCAAAAAAATGTCGCTCGCCGCGCCCTTCCATTGTGGATCGGACGGCGGAAAATGACGTCCGATATCCCCTTGTGCCAAGGCGCCGTAAATCGCGTCTGTGACGGCATGCATCGCGACATCCGCATCGGAATGACCCATAAGGGTCTGATCATGAGGGATTTTCACACCGCACAGAATGACATGATCGCCCGGTCCAAAGCGGTGAACGTCATAGCCATTGCCCAATCGAATTTTCATCACCATCTCCGGCTGTCGTCGCGTTGGGTCTATGCGCTGTCAGGGCGCTGCGCAATCACCCCGGTGGGGTTGATTAAAAAATAGGCACTTCGGTCAAGTTGGTCTGTTTTTGAGGCGTCTACCATTGAACGACGGCCTGCCACGGCGTAGCTCAATGGCATTAGAACCAAGGATTTCACCATTGGCTTCGATCCGCGCTGATTTTCCGATGTCACCGCCAGTGCTTTTGGCACCTTTGGCGGGCATCACAGATCTGCCGTTTCGCAATCTGGTATCCAGGTTTGGCGCAGGCCGCGTCGTATCCGAAATGATCGCAAGCGGCGAGTTTCTTACCAAACGGCCGGGCACTCGCGAAAAAGCCGAACTCGGGGCCTCCATTGAAAACACGTCCGTGCAATTGGCAGGACGGTCTGCCGACGCGATGGCCGAAGCGGCCCGCATGGTCGAAGCCATGGGTGCCCGCGTCATTGACATTAACATGGGGTGTCCGGCGAAAAAGGTGGTGGGCGGGTATTCCGGCTCGGCTTTGCTGCGCGATCTGGATCATGCCTGCACTCTGATTGAGGCCGTGGTGGGTGCGGTAGACGTACCGGTCACTCTTAAAACCCGCCTCGGTTGGGACGACGCGTCGCTTAATGCAGCTGATCTGGCCGTCCGCGCCGAAGGCATCGGCGTATCAATGATCGTCATCCACGGACGGACGCGCTGCCAATTCTACAAAGGCCGCGCCAACTGGTCGGCCATTCGCCCAATTAAGGACGCCGTTTCGATTCCGGTCATCGCCAACGGCGATATCGTTGACACCGCAACCGCCCGCCAGGCGCTCAAAGACAGCGGAGCAGACGGCATCATGGTCGGGCGCGGCGCGCAGGGCCGCCCGTGGGCTTTGGCGGAAATCGCGGCAGATGTGTTTGGCACGAAGCGCCCCGATATTCCGACCGGCTACGCTTTCGTTGACATGGTGTCCGCACACTATGAGGCGATTCTGTCTTTCTATGGCTCCGACCTCGGCAACCGCGTCGCGCGCAAACATCTTGGCTGGTACATGGACGAGGCCGCAACGCCGACCGCATTACGCAAGACAATCCTCACCACCAAAGACCCCGCGTCGGTGATCGCAAACCTGCCCGATGCCCTGATGTCAGACGCGCGGCAGGCAGCATGACCCGGAAACCCGTCGAACCTGTACACGTGGATGAGGGGGCGATCTGGTCGTCATTGCCGGCTCCGGCCATTGTCATCGATGCCGACCAAAACATCCTTGATATGAACCCCGCCGCAGAAGGGTTTATGAACAACTCGGTCAAATGGTTGCGCGGACAGCCGATCTGGGATCGTCTGACAGTCGACGCGCCGCTTGAAAAAAGCCTCGCCCGAGCGCGCGCTAACGGCACACCGCTTTTTGTCAACGACGTCGACATCGGAACCGGCTCGCGACCGCCGCTGGTCTGCAACCTTCAGATCGCACCTTTGCAAGGCCACGAAGGTTGCATGATCTTCCTGATCAGCCCGCGCGAACTGGCGGGTCGCGTCAATCAAAGCCAATCGGTTAAATCCGCCGCCAAATCCGCCATCGGCATGGCCGAAATGCTGGCGCACGAGATCAAGAACCCACTCGCAGGCATCACCGGCGCCGCGCAGTTGCTCAGTATGAACCTGACCAACGGCGATCTGGAACTCACAGACCTCATCGTTGCCGAAACCCGCCGTATCGTGAAGCTGCTGGGGCAGGTCGAACAATTCGGCAACCTGTCCGAACCCGAGCGCGTGCCCGTCAACCTGCATGACGTGCTCGACCGCGTCCGTCGTTCGGCATTGCTGGGTTTCGGCGCGCATATGAAGATCATCGAGGATTATGATCCGTCGCTACCCATGGCTGTCGGGGATGGCGATCAATTGCTCCAGGTCTTTATGAACCTCGTCAAAAACGCCTCCGAAGCGGCTGACCCCAAAACAGGTGGCAAAATCCGCCTGCACACCTATTACGAACACAGCTACAGCCTTCGCCGCGCTGACGGCTCCGGCCAGTCACTGCCGCTCCAGGTCGAAGTGATCGATGACGGCCCCGGGCTGCCACCCGAAATCAAGGGCGACATCTTTGATCCCTTCGTTTCGGGCAAGGAAAACGGCACCGGCCTTGGCCTCGCGCTCGTCAGCAAAATCATCTCTGACCATGACGGATGGATCGCCGTGGATTCTGTGCCCGGCAAAACCCGCTTTCGCATTTCTCTCCCCCAAGCCCCACGCAAACAAAAGGAGTCACGCTGATGGACGGAACGGTCCTTGTTGCTGATGACGATCGCACGATCAGAACGGTATTGACCCAGGCCTTGACCCGCGCGGGCTGTAAGGTGCACGCCACCTCGTCCCTGACCACGCTCATGCGCTGGGTGGCGGAAGGCAAAGGTGACGTGGTGATCTCTGACGTCGTCATGCCGGATGGCAACGGTTTAGAGATGCTGCCGAAAATCTCGCAGGACCGCCCTGAACTCCCGGTCATCGTGATCTCTGCCCAAAACACCATCATGACGGCCATTCAGGCGGCCGAGGCCGAGGCTTACGACTACTTGCCGAAACCGTTCGACCTGCCGGATCTGATGAAGCGCACGGCAAAGGCGCTCGACTCCCGCATGCGCGCGCCGCGGCCCACAACGGACATGACGCCGGACGATGCGCCCGACGATCTGCCACTGATTGGCAAAACACCCGCCATGCAGGCGCTGTACCGTCTGGTTGCGCGCGTGATGAACACCGATCTGCCGGTTCTGGTTTGCGGCGAGTCCGGCACAGGCAAATCCCTCATTGCCCGCGCGCTGCACGACTTCTCGGATCGCCGCTCTTTACCCTTTGTCACGGTCACCGGTAGCGATCTGGCCGATATCGAAGGCCCCGCACGTATTCTGGCGCGGGTCCGGGGCGGCACGCTCTTGATCGACGAACTGGCTGACATCCCGGACGAGGTGCAGGCGCGCATCGTGCGGATGATGGACGGCCCCGGCGAACACGTGCCGCGCTTTGTCGCCACCAGCCAAACCGATCCGGGGCAGGGCATTTCCAACAGCGGCGTCCGCGAGGATCTCTACTACCGGATCAGCGGTGCAACCATTGCTGTGCCATCGCTGCGCGAACGCGTGGACGACATCGCGCTGCTCAGCGAACATTTCCTGACGCGCACCGAACGGGATGGCGGGGCGAAACGGTGGCTGTCCGAAGATGCCGCCGATCTGTTCCGTGCCTACAGCTGGCCCGGCAATGTGCGGCAGCTCGAAAACGTTGTCCGCCGCTTGAGCCTGACGTCGCGCGCCGATGAGATCAGCCGCGCCGAAGTGGAAAACGTGCTCGGCAACCAGCCAGAAACCGGCCCGGTCTTGCGGGGTGGCGACAGCGAAAAGCTTAGCGCGTCGGTGGCTCGGCACCTGCGCAGATACTTCGACCTGCATGGAACAATGCTCCCACCGCCGGGCCTCTACCCGCGAATCTTGCGCGAGATTGAGGCACCGCTGATCGAGATTGCCCTAGAGGCAACCGGCGGAAATCAGGCAAAATGTGCTGATTTGCTGGGAATTAACAGAAATACGCTCAGAAAGAAGATCACAGATCTGGATATTCAGGTGACACGCCGCCGCAAATTGATGTAAAACTGCCACATAATCGTGCCCGGATGGTGACGCAGCGCGTCTGGGCCACAAGATATGGCGGTAGTCGGGCTGCGCGACACATCTAGGCGGGGGTTGGCTGTGGCCACCTGGGCACGCTCCTTTACGTGGACAAGACTTGTCCGAATGCGCCGCCAACGGCGCTTTCAGAACGCGATGACCCTTGGCCTGGTGCTTCTGGGCCCCGTTTTGGCGATTGCAACGGTGCTGGTGCTCGGCCCGCTCGACAGCGGCGCTGGGGCGCAACTGAACCTGCGCCTCGTCCTATTGGCCGACCTCATTTACGTTTTGCTGCTGGCTGCGCTCGTGCTCAGCCGAGTCGCCAAAATGGTGGCCGCACGCCGCGCAAAATCCGCCGGATCACGCCTGCACCTGCGCCTGACCGGCGCATTTGCGCTCATGGCGCTTTTACCGACGATCACCGTGGCTGTTTTCGCCGTTCTGACCATCAATATCGGACTTGAGACTTGGTTCTCTGAACGCGTCCGCAATGTTGTCGGCGCGTCTTTGTCGGCGGCAGAGGCCTACGAGGAAGAACATCGCGAAGGCCTGACACAAGACGCACGCGCGCTCGCAGCCTTTCTGGATGCCAACCGTCGGGCTACCTTCATCATGGATGACGGCGAATTGCGACAGGCGCTGAGTCAGGGCCAAGCACAAATCCAGCGCGGTTTGCGCGAGGCTTATGTCATTGATGGTGCCGGTGAAATCCGCGCGCGTGGGGAGCGGTCTTACTTGTTCGACTACGAGCGCCCGACGCCGGACATCTTTGCACTGGCGAACGAAACGGGCGTCGCCCTGGTGCAGGACTGGGACAACAATGAACTTCGCGCGTTAACACCTTTGCGCGCGTTCCCGGACCGATACCTGTATGTGACGCGAGAGGTCGATGGTCAGATCCTCAACCTGCTGGACGACACGCAAGAAACCGCGCGGTTCTACCAGCAGCAGGAAAACGACCGGGGTCGCGTGCTGTTTGACTTCGCGCTGCTCTATCTTGGCTTTGCGTTCCTGTTGATCCTTGCCGCCGTGTGGCTGGGGCTGTGGTTCGCCGAACGTCTCAGCCGACCTGTTGGCCGCCTGACGGGTGCGGCACAACGCGTCGGGGCAGGGGATCTGGATGTAAAAGTCCTTGAAGAAGAGGGCGATGACGAGATCGCCATGCTGGGCCGCTACTT
>CAZCOX010000006.1:14221-35034 GCA_964500115.1 uncultured Rhodobacterales bacterium | reverse complement strand
TAGTAGGAATGCCGCTAAGCTCATCGCGAATGAGGTCAAACCCTTCGGTGATGAAATCGGTGTTCCCCGCGGCCCAGGATTGGAAAAAGCTTAGCGCCTCAGACGGGAGGTTGGCCGTAAACTGCGGATTGTTGAGTTGTGCCTGAATGATCGGGCGATTATCGACAAGCGCTTGTTCCGCAAGATCAAGAAGGTCGAGGTAGTCGCCAACCGTCAATTGCAGCACGTCTTCGTACGATGTTGGTGGGGTGAAACCACCAAACGCGCCAAAGCTAGTTAGGTTGCCAAACGCCGCCTGAAGCGCGGCTTCAAATTCTTCTTCCATGGAGATGTCCAATCAAATTACGCGTACTGAATCAGTGGCGACAGAAAAACGCCGGTGGATCGGGCTGTCAATTAATCAGGATTACATGCCGTTGATATTTCGGACTTTTCGCAAAACACCTGCCGACTGTCACAGCAAACCGGCTTGCACCCATTCTTCGAGCTTTTGGCGGCTGACTTCAAAATGCATGCTGTCTTCACGGCGCCAGGATGCGCCCCAGACCCAGCCCTCTTCTTTGAAGAAATCAGCGAGGATGGTAAGGCCAAGTTGGGTCTTGCCGTCACCCAGAGTGTCGAGTTTGCCATCGATATTCAGATCAACCGCCAACCCATAGGAATGCGTTGAGGCGCGGTTCGTCGTGCCGCGAATGGCGCGCACGCAAAGTGAGCCTGCCGTGCTGATCCGCGCGTAAAGGTCGGGATCGGTCGCTTTGACCTTTTCGAACACGCGGGTCAGGGAGTCGATGGCCGGTTGCAACATGCGCACGCGGATCGGGCCTACGTCAGCGAGACGCAGCTTGTCGGCCAGTCGCTTGTTCGTCATTTCACGGCAGGTTTCATCAAGCTGCTCGCGCGGCAAACCGAATGTCGCGCCCAGCCAGCGCGACCCTGCAATTGTCAGCCCATCGTTCACCTCGCGCCGATTGGCGATCAGAACAACTTGGGCATAGGCGTCAATGATGTCGTTCGGCCCGGATTGTTCGAGCAGCGCGTTGTTGTCGTCTGAAAATTGCGATCCCGATTGGAACGTTGGGCTTTGCTGCACCACCTGTGGGCGCGACGCGACCTCGCGCACTTCTTCAGACAGTGTTTCGACCTGCGCGCGCAAATCCTCGATCTGCTGCGTCAGCATTTCAATCTCGATCCGCGCGCCGGAGTCGATGGCCGGGCCGGCAAAGCCCTCTTCGTCGCGCAAGAGCACAGGCAGAAAGATGATCAAGACTGCCGAAAGCAGCACGGCGACGCCAATGATCACAGCAGGCAAAACGCGCATCGGAAGATATCCACTCAAATAAACAAACTAACCGGTTGGCGCTGATCCTAATGCCTTTTCGGCAGTTCCGCCAAGGCACAAGCGCCGTCAAAGCAGTTTTGATCAATCACAATGTGTTAGGTTCAAAATTGTTGTGGGCCGCCCCCGTGTGGTCTAGACTCCGTAATATCACTTTTTACGCATTTAAGGACACGATTTGCCATGACACGACATCCGTTTGTTGCCAGCGTCGCGCTCGCGTTCACGATGGCCCTTGCCCCGCTTGTCCCGGCCACGGCGCAGAATACCGAAGATATGACCGCCGAAGAAATCGCGGAGGCATTCAAGAAACAGAAAACCCGTGGGCTGGTGCTTGTTCCAGCAGGCGAAACCGCTCCAGCGCCAACAACAACCACGGACACAACCGAAACGGCAACCGTGGCAGCCGCGCCGGCTGAGCCTGTTGCGACAACCGTCGCCGCGACAGAGTATAACGAAGTGGACAAGGCCGACCAGGTCAACATCAAGATCAAGTTTGATTTTGACAGCGCCGCGCTGCGTGACGACCAAAAGCCACAACTTGCCACGCTGTGCCAGGTGATGAAGACGGTGGACGTGCAGGTGTTCCAGATCGTTGGTCATACCGACAGTTCTGGGTCTGCCGCCTACAACGAAAAGCTGTCGCTCTTGCGTGCGCAAGAGGTCAAGCGGCACCTTGTTTCGGATTGCGGAATCGCCGAGACCCGGCTTGAGGCGATCGGCATGGGCGAAGCCGCGCCATTCGATGCCAGCGATCCGCGCAGCGATGTCAACCGCCGGGTTGAATTCCAGGCGCTTGGTTGATTGACTTCGGTCAGACGATTGAACCGGAGAAACCATGACTGACTCCCGCCCAGGCGACCTGTTTCAACCTGGCGATCTGGTAAACAACACCTACCGCATCGAGGCTATATTGGGCCGCGGTGGGACGTCAGACGTGTACCGCGCGCGGTCCGAGATTTCGGGCCGTTTGATGGCTCTGAAGGTGTTGAAGTCGGAGTTTTCCAACAACGACGATTACCTGCTTCTGCTGACACGTGAAGAGGCGATGCGCGAAATACGCCACGACGCAGTGGTGCGCTATGCGGACAATAACCGCACGGCGGATGGGCACGTCTATTTGCTGATCGACTATGTCGATGGGCCGGGCATGGACAAAAAGCTCAAAGAAGGGCCGATGTCGGCAGACGACCTGCTGACCGTGTGCCGCCGGGTGGCGGAAGGTTTGCAAGCTGCGCACGCCCACGGGATTTTCCACCGCGATCTGTCGCCAGACAACATCATTCTGCGCGACGGTGACCCGGCTCAGGCGGTGATCATCGACTTCGGGATTGCAAAAGACACCAACCCGGGTGCGGAAACCATCGTCGGCAATGAATTCGCTGGCAAATACGCCTATGCGGCCCCTGAACAGCTGTCGGGCAACACCGATGCGCGCACGGACCTGTATTCGTTGGGGGCGCTTTTGCTCGCCAATTTTCGGGGCGCATCGCCGGATATCGGGCGGAACCCGATGGAAGTGGTGCAGAAAAAGACGTTGCCGCTTGATACTGGCGGTGTGCCAGAACCGCTCAAGTCGATCATCGACAAGCTGGCGCACCCGACACCGGACAAGCGCTTTGACAGTGCGACAGATGTGTTGTCGGCGTTGGATGGCGAACCGTTTGAACCGGTGAGTTTTGACGAGGTTGCGCCTGCCGCCGCAGAAACACAGACACCGCCTGCCCCGCCAGAAGACGATATGTCGGACGCGACGGTCATTGCGGCACCCGGCACAGCAGTGCCGCAATCTGCACCGCGCGCGCCCACAGAAGAGATCATCGCGCCCAAAACGCCGAAACCCTCCGACGCCAAGAAACCGGCGAAAGATGCAGGCGGCAAGAACAAGGCTATCCTACCGATTGCCATTGGTGCTGCGGTTGTTATCGCCGGTGCGGGTGCCTTCTTTTCCGGCGTCTTCACGTCAGAGCCGGAGCTTCCCATCGCCGATCCCTACCGACTGAGCATTGCCAAAGCCGAAGGGTCCGTGCCCCGTGCGGTGGGCTTTGTCCCAAACGAAGAAGTGGCGAACAGCCTGCGAACACTGGTTCAGGCACAGGACGGAACATCGGACCTGACGCTTGCCCGTGGCGAGATTGCGGAGACCTGGGGGCAGGACGTTCTGGGGATCGTCGATCTGGTCGATGATCTGGACGCTTGGCGTGTGTCGATCTCCGGCAATGACGTCGAGGTCGAAGGTGAGACCAAGGCGAAACCTGTCTATAACGAGGTTCTTGCAGCCCTTGATAATGGCTCATTCGGCGCTCTAACCGGCGACAGCGATATCGTTTTGAAAGAAGTCATCATCGCACCAGAACGGTTTGATCCGATCTTGGGTCGGCTTGCGGATTGTGGGCCGTTGGCGCTCGATAACCCGCCGCTGGCGGGGTACGGACCGGGCAGCACGATTACCGTGACCGGCACTCTGTCGAGCCCCGAAGCGCGGGCCAACCTGACCGAGGAAATGTCGGCAATTGCCGGGGACCGGACGGTCCGTGTTGATACGGAAATTCTCAACTCGACACTGTGTTTGATTGAAAGCGTTCTGCCGCAGGCTCCAAGCAGCAATATCGATGTTGCGTTCCTGCAAGGCGATGACAATAACGCGCCCAACCCGACCGGCGAATTCGTGGTCGGCGAGAACCCGGTCATTGACGTGGAAATCCCTCCGGAAACGACAGACGGCTATCTGACGGTTTCGGTGCTCGACGTATCGGGCAATGTGTTCCACCTGTTGCCCAACATCAATCGGCCCGACAATGCGGTGACGTCTTTACGCGACGGTCAATCCGGCACGGTGCCGGTGCGCGTCGCCTATTCGATTGCGGAGGCGCAAACGACTGGGGGGTTGGCGTTCCGCGTGGACGACTCCACGCTCGGCAAAACCAAGATCCTCGTGCTGCATTCCAGCGCCCCCCTGTTCGAGCAAATGCGCCCGACGACGGAATCCGCGCTCAGCTATTCCGAAGCGTTGCTTGGCGATGATCGGAACGCAGCAGCGCGGATATTCTCGCTCGACAGTCGTATTCTCGAGACAATGGCGCGCTGAACTGGTCAGGCAATATCGACAACAACAACCGAAATATTGTCGGCGCCGCCGCCATCCAGTGCGATCTGGATCAGGCGGTCTACAACGGTTTCCAATGGCTCCCGGCTGAGCGCACTTTGCAGCATACCGAAGGTGGCGTATTTGGTAAGCCCGTCTGAACAGATCAGGAAGCGGTCGCCCGGCACGGTTTCCCCGCGCACCTTATCGAGTTCCAACTCGTCCCCTACCCCAACGGCGCGGGTGATGGCGTTTGATTGCGGATGCTGTTCCGCCTCGTCCCAGGTCATTTGACCAGACTCGACCAAGGTGGCGACGATGGAATGGTCCGCTGTCAGCATCTGGATCTCGCCGTCCCGCAAACGATAGATGCGGCTGTCGCCTGCCCAGATGCCCACAAAATGCGAATTGGCAAGCATTAGGCTGGCCACCGTGGCCCCGATGACGGATGCGCCGCGCGCCTCGGCCTCGGTCCGGATCAGACCGTGCGCCTGCTGGATCGCCGCGCGCAGCGCATGCATCCTTTCGCGGGCTGGCAAACTGGGTTCTATCGTTGCGATCAGGTCCGTGATCAGACGGCTTGCGTAATCGCCCGCCTCGTGCCCGCCCATGCCGTCAGAGACAACCCAAATGTTTTGTTCCGGGAGCGCGAGAACTGCGTCTTCATTGACCTTGCGCTTCAATCCCACGTGAGAGCGGGCGTTATAGCGAACCCGTGGGATTGCATTCATAAACGGCTGTCTTTCCAATAGTCGGCGTCAATATCGTACAACCCTTGCACGTTCGGGCCGTCCGGTAAACCTTCGCAGATCATCATGCGCGTAGCCCCGTCGAGCGCAGCGCTCCAAACGCTGATGTTGGTGAAAGATCGGTTCATCTGAGCGCTGAGCGCAAGCGCTGTTGACGCGTCTGCCGGTCCGTCATGGCTAAGCAGGAATGCGCGTGCGCCCGCGCGGTAATGCGCCTCGGTCTTGGGGTTCTCAGCACGCACGCCTGACAAGCCTTCGGCCAAGCCATCCTTGGTTGCGTCATCGTCAAGTGCCGCCAAAGCCAGACCTTCCAGCGCTTCGAACGTCGCCGTGTTCGCCGCGTGCGAGACGATGGGCGGCACATCGGCTTCGACCTCTGCCATCAGGGTCAGCGGAAAGCGCCGACCGACACGGTCAACAGATGGCATCAGGATACCCAGCATGGCGGATGGGCCGACCAATCCTGCCGACAGGTTGAACCGCCAGATGGGTGTCGACATGTAAAGGTCGTCCCAGCGGTCGCCAAAGGCCATCGTGCCCGCAACCAGACACTTCTGTAGCCATTCGTCCCAGGCGGTCACAAAGCCCGGCGGCGCGGCAATGCGAAAGAAATCCCCGACGCTGGGGATCTTTCCGAATGCTCCAAACGCCGGGTCTGCCATCAGAACGTCTTGGGGCAGCTGAACTTGGACAATGCCGGCAGCGCAAACGGGTTCAGAACCGACCCCGATTGCAGTTGGAAGATCGAGATCCGCCCGCCGACATTGAAAATCACGCGCTTCCGGTCTGACACGTTGGTGCGACGCACCTCTGCCGCGTCCAGCAGCCGGAACCACGCCCAAGGCCCGTCCTTCTGAAGGATGCTTTCCACGTTGCTGGCCTGCGGCATGAACTGAATGCGCGCAAGTCCAACGGCACCGGGCCAGTTGATCGCCACAGGCGTCGGCGCGCCGCCGCGGTGGGCAAAGGGCACCTCTTTCCCGTGTACATCCAGTTGCACCGATTCAGCTTTTGGGTCGAGCGCCTGCGGCATGATCTGGAACTGAATGCTAGGTGCGCTGGAGCCACCAAAGAACGCCTCGCGGATTTCGGCGGCGTATTGCAATTGCTGCAAGACTGCCGGGCTGATGCCCAGATCCACGTCATTGACCTTTTTCCACGACCAGGGGCGCGTGCGGGTATCGATGTATTGCAGCAGGTTCTCGTTCACAAAACTGTCGATCAGACCCGCCGGGCCGAACAGTTTTTGGAAGTCTGCAATTGCCACATCGGCACGAGCGCGACGGTTGAACGGATACCGATCCCCAAGTGCCTGTTCGCAGAACGGCAGGATGCTGGCTTGCCAGCGAGCGTTAATGCCCGTGCGGGTGTTGTCGGACGCAATGCCCGACGAACCAACCGCGATCTGCTGAGACCACCGCTCTAGCGGACCATCGATCCGCGCTGCTGCCTCTTGGAACTGCTGGATCACAGCGCCCCCTTCGGCAGTTGTCGACGCGCCGGAAGAGCGCATCCTGTTCAGCTCCTGATAGACGCTTTGCAGCAATCCGATCAGCTCATCCAATTGCGACGGCAGACCCGCCTCGGGTGCCGCCGTTAGCTGATGCAACCAGTTGAAGCGATCTTCGACATATGACCCGGGCGGTTGCGGGGCGGCCTCGCCAGAGGCTGCTGCCGATTTGGCCAAAGCCTCCAACACGAGGCGCGAGCGTGTGCTGGCGCGCCGTTGCACGGTTTGGCCTGCCACATCCGTGGCACCTTCAGCCAATGCTGCTGCACCGCCAGCGCCACCCGGTATTTCGGTCAGCTTGGTTTCAACGGCGATGGCTTCAAGCAGATTGACGATGGGTGAAGTTGGGCCGGAGAGAACATTGGTGACTTCGACTGCGTGACTAAGCGACTCCAGAGGGATGATGTCGATATCGCCGAGCAGCGTGTCATAGCGCGAGATGAAGTCGTTGTAGTAGAGATCAAGAACGTCGCGGCTCAGCACGGCGAGCGCCTGCTCGGTCTGCTCCGCCTCACCGCGTGGGCCGAGAACCCAGCTTTCGCGCTGGATACGCGTCGCCACGCTTAACGCTTCGCCAAGGAAGATATCGTTGAAGCCGCTATTGGTGAAGATGCCCTCGACCCCATCGGTGAGCGGTTTGCCGGAAGAGCGGACAAGCACGCGGGCCACCGCCGGGCCACCGGCCTCGGACACGCGCCATGTGGGCAGAGACACTGCAGCAGGGCTGTTGATGATGCCGTTGTAGACGCGTTGCGCCAGTGGCATTTCAGACAGCAAACCCTGCACCTGTTCGACCAGCGGACCGTTCAGCGCAATCTCTTGCATGGGTTGGTCCAGCAGCGCCTCAAGATGCATCGACAGATCGTTGCGGAAGGCTTCGCGGTTTTGGCCCGGGTAGGCCAGCTCCCAATCGAGCGTCATCCACTCGTCAACAAGATCCTGGTTCATCGGCCCTTGCAGACCGAGCATCAGGTAGATTTTGAGCGCCTCATAGAGCAGATCGGGGTTATTCATATTGGCGCTGATCTGTTCCTCCAACCGCAGCAACATGCGCGGCAGGAAGCGCTGGTTCAGTGCACGGCGATAGGTTTGTGCCGCTTGGGTGCCGATGACCTCACCCTGATAGAGACCGTATGTCAGACGCGCTTCCGGAGCCGGGTCATCAAAGGTCGGGTTGGTGGGCATGTCACGCAGCACGTTGAGCGCCTCGACCACCGGCACCAAATCGGTATCACCGATTGGGCTAGTTGGCAGCGTCGCAGCAGCCGCGCTGTAGGCGCTGACATGATCGTCTGCACTGGCGATGAGGTCGCTGTTGCCTGAATAAGACCGGAACAGCAACGCGCCGGTGCCACCCGCCACCATGATCGTCGCGATGATGGCCGCCCATTTCGTGATTTTGTAGCGGCGTTCAACTTTGTCGTCGGCAGAAACCAACCCCGCCTCGGGGAAAATCACCCCCTCGAACAGGCGCGTGAGAAAGTAAGAGCGCCCCGCGCCCTGCCCTGACCCGATGGCCTGACGGCCAATGCCAAACGTCCGCGCCATGCTGAGCATGAGGCGGTCGATGGGCGTGCCCTCTTGCGTGCCGGAGGTAAAGTAGACACCGCGCAGCATCTGGCGGTGCTGATACCTGTTTTCCTGAAACACTTCGGTCAGGAAGGCTTTGGCCACGCCACGGATCGACGCGACTTGCGACGGGAAGCCTGCAATCAGCGTGCGCCGTTGCGCGTCGGTTTCAGATTGCATCCGTTCGAGCGATTGCGAATTCAGCCTCTCCAAAAGCAGTGCAAATTCTTCGTCAAACCCGGCGATGGGCGATGCTTCGCCTTTGCCCACTTCAAGCGGGAGGGTGAAACCCCACACCTGCTCGCGGTCCTCCTTACCCAAATTGTCATGGAATTCGGTAAAGCCCGCGATCAGATCAGCCTTGGTGAACAGCACGTAAACCGGGAAACGCACCCCCAGTTTTTCGCGCAGTTCGGTCAGACGGGCACGCACTGCGGCCGCGTGGCCCTTTTGCGTGACCTCATCCTGTAGCGCCAGATCGCTGAGGCTGATCGCGATGATGGCCCCGTTGATGGGTTGGCGTTTGCGGTGTTTCTTGAGCAGGCCAAGAAAGCCCTTCCATGCCGCATTGTCGGCCTGCGCATCACTTTCCTGCGTCGTGTAGCGTCCGGCCGTATCAATCAGCACCGCGTTGTTCGTGAACCACCAGTCGCAATTGCGCGTGCCGCCAACACCACCAATCGCGGATTTGCCCATCTCGTCGGCCAGTGGGAATTGAAGGCCCGAGTTCACAATGGCCGTGGTTTTGCCTGCGCCGGGCGGGCCGATCATGATGTACCATGGCAATTCGTTCAGATGTTTGCGTCCGCCCTTGGATTTACGCAGTTCCGACATGGCCGTCTTGAGCTTGTCACGCAGTTCGGTAATCTCACCGCTTGCGACATCGTCGGGGATGTCCGTCTCGACGCTTTCGGCGATTTCCTCGGTCATCGCCTTTTCGGTTTTGTTGCGCGACATCAGCACGGTCAGGCCGATGCCCAGGAAGACCAGTGCAATCACCCCGATCAGCACAAGCCGCATTGTCAGGGACTCAAGCGGCCTGCCGCCTTCGCCCCCAATCAAAGGGCCTAGATACCAGACCAGCAGCGACAGAACGACCGCGACAAAGATCAGGGCAAAGTAGATGGACGTAAAGAAACGAAGAAACTTCATGCGTCTTGCTCCCGTACGAGGACAACTTCGATACGGCGGTTGGTGGCCCGCCCTTCACGCGTTCCGTTGTCGGCAATCGGTTCGGCATCGGCGCGCCCTTCGGCGCTTAGACGGTCCTTTTCATCAATCGATCCTGCCATGGAGTTCATCACGCTTTTGGCGCGCGCCAGTGACAGGTGCATGTTGGATGGGAACCGCGAGGACCGGATCGGGATGTTGTCGGAGTGTCCAACGATGATCACCTTGCCCGGCTCATCATTCAAAGCCGTCGCGATCCGGCCAATGATCGGATTGAACCGTTCGATCAGCGCGTCAGACCCGGACCCGAACATGCCTGATCCCGCAATTCGGATCACAAGTGTGTTGCCTTTAGAAAAGACATTGACCAAGCCCTCGTCAATTTCAGGCTGAAGGAAGCCCACAACCTTTTGCAACTGCACCGCTTGCGTATCGACGGGCGGCGGTGGTGGCGGCGGTGGCGCACGGCGTTCCAGCTCTGCCGGGGGACCTGCGTCGATGATGGACAGCTGACCGATCAGGTTTTCTGTCCGGTTCGACAGCAGGTAGCTTAGCCCTCCGAATTCGGTGATCAGCAAAAGCCCCATGGCCCCGAGTGCGATCCAGACCGGTTTCCACGCGGACAGCGCTTTGAATGGCTTGATGACACCTTTCCAGTTGGGCGACAGGTCACGTTCAACATCGCCACGTTGGGCGCGGATGAGTGACGCCAAACCCTGACGAATGCGCAGGTGTTTGTCGGTGCCGCCATTCTCTACACGCAGACGCCCCTCGAACCCGAGCGACAGGCACATGTAAATGAATTCTAGCAAATCCAGATTGTTACCCGGATCTTTTTCGAGCCGCGCCAACAGATCATAAAAGCGGTCGCCGCCCACGGTTTCACGGTGGAACGTGCCAACCATGGATTGCAGACCCCAGCTTGATTGCCCACCCCAAGGCGTGTTGAGAACCACGTCGTCCAGCGTCGCACAGAGCGCATATCGCGCGGCTTTGACTGTTTGCGGAGGCACACCCGCCTGCAACGCGCGGCTTTCAAAGGCGCGCACTTCGGACACAACCGAATTACGCAGCTTGTCGGCGTCCATGTGCTGCGCACGGTTGCGAATACGGCTAATCAGCGAAAACAGCGGTGCTGCGCAGGCGTTGAGGGTGTTCATGCCTGTAAGAACAAGCTCAGGCTCGTTTGATTGCGCGGCGGCGGGTGCGGCCGGTTCGCCTTGTGGCGCCGGAATACCAAAGGAGTCCACTGCGGGCTGCGCAGGAGCCGCCGGTTCCTGTGGTTGTTGCGGTGCGGGCTGAGCCGCAGGTTGCTGCGCATAATGCGGTGCCGGAGGTGGCGTCGCCATTGTACGGCGCCCGCCCGGGTTCGGCTTAATGACCGTTCTGTCCGTATCGTCAGGTTCTGCAAACGGGTCGTCGTCAGACATTACGATGCCCCTTCCTTAACTGTTTCGGATCGCCCACAATTCCATATTCAACCCCGGATACTGGCCAGACACGTGCACGGCGATCCCACCTGACGTCGTCATCTTGCCCCAGTACGGGCTGTCCGCGTCGAGTTCGAAATAGACGGTGCCCGCTTGATACGGCACCTGACGCGGCGCGACCGGCAAAGGTCGCAGAGTAATGCCCGGCAAAGCCGAGTTCACCAATTGACGGATTTCTTCGACCGGCCCGATCTTGCACTGGCCCGCGAAATGGCGGCGCACATCTTCGGCAGGCACTTCGGCTTTGACGGCAAGAACAAACCCGGCTGTCGACAAAAGCTTGCGGTCGGCGATCACGCCAACGCTGATGCCGTATTTGCGCGCTTCCAGCGCGATGAGGACGGCGTTTTGCTCAAGAACCGCGCTCAGATACTGGCGCAACACCCTGATAACAGGCGTAAATGTCGCCGTCAGATTGTCGTGCTGATAGGCGGGCAAATTCGGGGATTCCTTGGCGTCACTCATGAACGTCGCGAGTTCGCCAGCCAACGTAATACAGGCGCGGAACACCGTTTCCGGGTGTGCGTTTTCGATATTGGTCAGATGGCGGAACAGGGGCAGCGCCTTGTTGACCGTCATCAGCAACAAGAAGTCGGAAATGTCGGCGGCACCCTTCGCAGGGCCATTTTCCGACAACCGACCGGCGAGCGCTTGCATACGGTGTGACAACAGGCCTTCGATCTCGCTGACAAAGCCCGCCAGCGACGGGGCTGCGCGCACGTCCAAACAGCTTGGGATGAAAGCGCGGTCGAGAAGGATTTCCTTGTCAGGGCGCACTTCGATGATGCGGGCAATCGGGATGACCAACATGTCGGCCAGGTCATCCGCCTCCAACGCAAATTGCAGGCGAAGCTTGCCGACACCCAGCGTGGCTGCCTTCTTGTCTGTACCCATGACATCGGTGATTTCGATCTCGGCGGGTTTGAGACGGCTGGCGGAGTGTCCGCTGTCGGTGAGGTCTACCTCTGTCGCGCCCTGCCTGCGTTGAGGGATCGTCAAAACGACCACGCAATCCTTGATGTTCTCGGGCACTTCCATCGACGGCGGATGATCTTCGGCCTGAGGCACGCGGAACACGGTGCCGTCATGCGTGAGACCCGCACAAGATTTGACGGAGAACTTGCCGATCTTAAGCGCTTCTTCATCAATTTCGAGTTCGCTAAAGCCCCAGACATAGGGCGCAACCCGATGGGCAAGGCCCGCGACCAGCGCCTCTTTGTAGCGGTCTGCCTGTTGGAAATGGTGAGGTTGCAAAAACAACCCCTCCGTCCAAAGCACTTTATTGTCCCAGGACACGTGCCAGTTCCCCCGTCATTTGTCGCGCTGTTGCGCGTTATTTTAGTTTTTCAAGCTGGTCTTTATACGCCCGCGCAAACTCGCGGCTGAACAACTCGTGAAAATCATTTTCGGCCTGATCGGAAATCTGAGTGTACATCTTTTCGTAGACTTCCCAATACCTTGCCTTCTTCCCTTTAAACATGCTTCCAATAGCGCTTGATGTCTCAATCTGACCTGCAAGCTCCTCCGGATCAAGCTTTGCGAGCACACCTTTGATCGCGGCTTCCATGCCGGTGACCATTGCGATTTCGTGCGCCTTGATATCGTCCAGCGCCTGGGCAGTCGCCGTTTCAGGCGCGAGGTAGCCTTTGGATTTCGGTTTGGCCAAAGCCACGATCGCGTCATCCTCGCTCAGCGAGAATTTCAGCGGGTTGTTACCCCCTGCGCTGATCATCGTCTGGTCGATCCGGAACTCAGATTTGATCGAGGTGCGCGTCATCAGAATTTCGCGCAGGCCCACCACCATCAGACGCATCATGCGCCCCATACGGTCCATCGTTTCCGTGAGCTCGGCGTCAGACACCGCCAACCCATCAGCATTTAACCCCGCAAGGAACGCCCGGGCGGCGGATTGATCCCCAGAGGCGACTGCGGGCGGAGGCGCTGCTGCCGCAACCGGTTCCGGCGTGCTCTCAGGTTGCGGCGCGGGAACCTCGGTGGGTTCTGGTTCGGCTACCGGTTCCGGCGTCTCTGCAACCACAGGCTCAGGCGTTGGCGCTGGTTCCGGCGTTGCCTCAACTTCAGGCTCCGGGGTGATGTCGCTCAGAAAATCGTCGTCCGCAGACGACATGAGGTCATCTTGCTGTGGCGCTGAGAGGTCATCAGGTTCGGGTTCCGGCGTTTCTTCGTCTGCCCCGTCCGGGGCCAGCAAGTCGTCCCAATCATCGGGGATCAAACTGGCCGAAGGTGAAAAGCTGTCGGTCACAGACGGATTGTGCATCGGCAGGGAAGCGCCCTCGCCTTCGCGCCCGTCGCTTGGTTTTTTGAAGAATTCGTCTTCTTCCTCACCCAGCGGCGGCAAAAGCTGATCAATGGGATCAGAGGTGTCCAATTGCCCCGGTCCGGTTGGCCCACCGTCCCCGCCAAGCAAATCATCCAGAAAATCGCCGCCGCCGGGTCCGGGATCATCTAGCATCGCCAACGGATCAGGCGCTTGCGCCGCCTGTCCATGCGAAATGCCTGATTGCACGGGCGCAGGCGCGACAAGATCATCCAGATCCATCAACTCCTCGCCGATCTCGACAACAAGTTCATAACCACCCGCCGACAGTACATCGCCATTGTTTAGAGGCGTCGGCGTGCGGCCCAGAGGGACCTTGGAGTAATTCAGGAACGTGCCATTGGTCGAGAAATCGACAATGATGATCTTTCCATTCTGATCTTCGATCACAAAATGGCTTTTCGACAGCATGCGGTCCGGATCCGGCAAGACCAGATTGTTGTTCGGCCCACGCCCAACTGTCAGGCTGCCCGCTTGCATTTTCACCGGGCGCCCATCACCCGGCACCATGCCGGACGATTGGAATTTCAGAGAAACCGACTTCACCGTACCTTCGTCTCCTGCGTGCTAGCCACGCGTTGTAACTTCACCAAACTCACAACAGCCTTTCCACACTTCTTTGGTCTCTCTTCACGCGTTTTCCGGCTCTGCTGCTGCACGTTTCCCGTTTCCGCCCCGGGCGATATCTACGGCGCGGTCGACCAGTTCTTGCATGTAGGTTTCGAACTGATCTTTCGCGTGAGACAACGCCTCCACATTCATGGCAAAAGCCGCGATGGCCGCCGCGCCAGGCGGTGCTGGCATTTTGGCAAGATCGCCCGTGCCCATCGTGCCGTCGCAATACATGACCGCCATGGCGCAATGCGTTGTCTTGTCGTCATTGTCCGCATGATCCAACGAGGCGATGGCCGCTTCGCGATTGGCCTCGGTCGGGCGAAACACCCATGCTTCTGCCGCTTTCAGAGACCGCGTTTCGTTGGCGTCGCCGGAACCGACGATGTCGCGCGCGGCAAGGCAAGCCCACCAAACCCGCTCGCGCGGGGGCAAGACGACAGAAATCACGCGCAGCAAATCGGCGTTTGCCTTCTGACCGGCAAGTTCATCAAGCACTGCCTCAATCGGCGCGCTAGCGGGTGACGTCAGCGGCGTTGTCAATTTCACATTGCTTTGCGCCAGCAGCTTCGCCGCCGGTTCGGCGGGTACTTTGGTAAGATTGCTGAAACGACCAGTCACTGTGATGCTCCTAGTTGATCATAACCATGCCACCCGTCAGGGTCAGCATCATGTCGCCGTTTACCGTGGTCATTGGGCTGGTCACATCGGCTTTCATTTCAGCTTTGACGGTGATCATCGGGCTTTTGATGTCGATGGATTGCGGCGTCATCTTTATCGTCGATGGGCCGACTTTGAACTCGATGGATTGCATCGCTTCGACCGTGATTTTGCCTTGTGACACCTTCACATCCATGTTGCCCTGCTTGAGCAATGTATTGTGGTCGCCCTTGTTCAAAGTGGTCGAATGGTCGCCCTCTTTGACGGTTTCGGTGAAATCATTGTGGATGGTCTGGGTCAGGTCGCCGCTGTCTTTCTTTTCAAGCCCGATTTCGATGGTGGCGTCGTTTTTGACAATTTGCAGGTAATCCTTTTCGGACTGGAACCGGACAAGCTCATCACCTTTTTTGTCTTCGAACATCAGTTCGTTAAAGCCGCCACCGCCCATGGAACTGTTGGTTTTCACACCTGACTGCGTCTTGTTGTCGGGCAGTTTGTAAGGTGGCATGGTTTTGTCGTTGTAGAGCATCCCGATGCACAGGGGGCGATCCGGGTCGCCTTCTTCGAACTGGATCACCACCTCCTGGCCAATGCGAGGCACCGCAATTGCACCCCAGTTCTTGCCGGTCCAGGGCATCATCGTGCGCACCCAGCAGGTCGTTTTGTCGTCTTTTTTGCCGTCCAGATCCCAATGGAACTGGATCTTGATCTGCCCGTACTTGTCGGTGTGAATCTCTTCGCCGGGCGGCCCCGTCACAATTGCTGTGTGAATGCCGCCAATATTTGGCCACTTGGTCACCAAGGGCGCGCGGTATTGCTTGCTGGCATCGACGACATTGAAACGCACCAGATGGTTGTCTTCGCGGCCTTCCTCAATACCAGCGAGACGCAGCAAGTCGCCATCATTTCCCGTCAGCGTGTTGTCAAGCGCACCCATTTGGACAAGGTCATGCTCGCAGGCGATCAAAAGGCCTTCATCCGGTTCGGTTGTGCGTTCCAGCTTGGTGACAGTGAGCGTCTTGCCCACGCAAAGATGAACCGCATCCGACAAGCCATCAACGATATGATGCCGGATCGCGTCAGCCTCCATCCGGATTTTAGCGCGGTCTTCACCCAAACTCGCGGTGCGGTAGTGGCCCGGGTAATCATAGCGGTTGTCTGCTTCGCGCGTATAATCGCCCGCAGGTATCTTGCTTTCGGATTTCAACTTCGCGGTTGAGTTTTCAAAGTCGTAGTCTTCAAGCGTGACTTTGCCACTGCGGATCTGCTCTTGCCCGTTCCATTCGAAAACCAGCGGATCGACCATTTCCATCGTCGATTTGACGCGGATGGCGGAGTACTCAAGTTCTGACGGGCTATCGACCGGCTGGTGGCACCCCGGAGAGTCTGCCAGCACCATCTTTTCAGTGCCGCTACTGTGGTCAAAATAGTAGTAAATGCCCTCTTCTTCCATCAGACGGCTGATGAAATCAAAATCCGTTTCGCGGTACTGAACGCAGTACTCACGCTTCTGGTAAGTGCCCGTAAGATCATTTTGAAGATTGCCGGAGAATGCATATTCTTCCAGAACTTTTTGGATGATGTCGATAACCTTTAGGTTCTGGAAAATCCTCAAATCCGTGCGCCGTGTCAGGTACCAAAGCCAAGGTCTGACCTCGGCTTTGTAATAGGCGCCAACATCCAGCCCACACACAACTTCGGCGGACACACATGTCCCACGAAACCATTTCTGCGTATCGCCAGCGTCACTGTCGACGACAAGATGCATGGTTTTGCCTACAATTTCGGCCAGCGCGAGTTTGCCGTTCTCGCTAAAGAAATGCGTTTCCAAGGTCGGGATCACGCTCATCTTTTCACTGATACGCGCGACCATCGGGAACAGATCGAGGCTTTGGCAGTCGCCTTCGATCCGAATTGGAAAGTTCGCTGGTTCGATATTTTTCAGCATCTTAGGTGCCCTCCGGCCATTTTCGAAGCCTAGACCACAATGACGCTTTTGACCAACAATCCGTCAGCCAATCGCGCCATCGCGGGGCGTTTCGAAAATCAGTCGAACGCATAGGTGAATTCACCGTCTTTCGCGTCGATGGACACTTTACTGACCGCTTCGCCTTCCATCATCCGCCGCAGGAATTCGGACGAGATGTCGGGCAGCATGGTGTTGGTGACAATGGCGTCAATCATACGACCCCCGGATTCCAGTTCCTGGCAGCGCGACACGATGGTCTCGACAACTTCGTCTGAATATTCGAACGGAACGCCATGCGCTTCGGTGACCCGTTTCTTGATCCGATCAAGCTGCAGCCGCGTGATTTTGCCGATCATATCCGGGCTAAGCGGATAGTACGGGATCGTCACAAGACGCCCCAAAAGAGCCGCGGGGAAAATCTTTAGAAGCGGATCGCGGAGCGCTTTTGCGATACCTTCGGGTTCCGGCATCAGGTCAGGGTCTGCGCACATATCCATGATCAGGTCCGACCCCGCGTTCGAGGTCAGCAGGATCAGCGTGTTCTTAAAATCGATCTGCCGACCTTCGCCGTCCTCCATGATGCCCTTGTCAAACACCTGGAAAAAGATCTCGTGCACATCCGGGTGCGCCTTTTCAACCTCATCCAGAAGGACAACCGAATAAGGTTTGCGCCGCACCGCTTCGGTCAGAACCCCACCTTCACCATAGCCGACATATCCCGGAGGTGCGCCTTTCAGGCTGCTGACCGTGTGCGCCTCTTGGTATTCGGACATGTTGATGGTGATGACGTTTTGCTCACCGCCATAAAGCACCTCAGCGAGCGCCAAAGCCGTTTCGGTTTTACCAACGCCCGAAGTCCCCGCGAGCATGAAGACACCAATGGGTTTCGACGGGTTGTCGAGGCCCGCACGGCTGGTCTGAATGCGCTTGGAAATCATTTCCATGGCGTGATCCTGACCGATCACGCGCTTGGCGAGGTGATCTTTAAGGTCGAGAACAACCGCCAGTTCATCTTTGACCATCTTGCCAACAGGAATGCCCGTCCAGTCACCGACAACGCTGGCGACGGCTTGCTCATCGACAATCGGCAGGATCAAAGGGTTTTCGCCTTGAAGCTCAGTCAGCTCGGCGTTCTTGGCTTTGAGTTGTTCGAGAAGATCCGCGCGTTCTTCTGCAGTCATTGGGCTGGCTTCGGCTGCCTCGTCCCCATCCGCATTTGGCGCATCCACTGGCGCGCCACCTTCGCGCAGCTTGGCGCGCAGATCCAGGATGCCTGCAACAACCGCTTTTTCCGCTTCCCACTTCGCATCAAGGTCAGCAAGCCGCGCTTCTTCCTCAGCCTTCAACGCAGAGATCGCATCGCGCCGGTCACCCACATCCATGCCAGCCGTCTCATCCCGGTCGATGATTTCCAACTCGGTTGTCAAAGCATCGATGCGCTTGCGGCTGTCATCAACCTCTGCCGGCACTGCGTGCTGGCTTACCGCAACCCGCGCGCAGGCTGTGTCGAGCACACTGACCGATTTGTCGGGCAACTGCCGCGCCGGGATATAGCGGGCGGACAGGGAAACCGCCGCTTCGATGCCTTCATCGAGCACCTGAACCTTGTGGTGCCCTTCGAGCATCGTGGCGATGCCGCGCATCATCATGATGGCCTTTGGAATATCCGGCTCATCGACCTGAACCACCTGGAAACGCCGCGTTAGAGCCGGGTCTTTTTCGATGTGCTTTTTGTATTCCGCCCAGGTCGTCGCACCGATGGTACGCAGAGTGCCGCGCGCAAGTGCCGGTTTCAGCAGGTTGGCGGCATCACCCGTGCCGGCCGCGCCCCCTGCCCCGACAAGCGTGTGGGTTTCATCGACAAACATTACAATCGGCACGGTCGAGGCTTGAACCTCATCAATCACCTGACGCAGACGGTTTTCAAACTCACCTTTCATGGATGCGCCCGCTTGCAGCAAGCCAACGTCCAACGCCAGCAACCGCGCCTCTTTCAACGCAGGCGGCACGTCACCGCGCGCGATGCGCAGGGCAAACCCTTCGACGACGGCTGTCTTACCAACGCCTGCCTCACCGGTCAGGATCGGGTTGTTCTGGCGACGGCGCATCAGCACATCAACAATCTGGCGGATTTCTTCATCCCGCCCGACAATCGGGTCAATTTCCCCATTTCGGGCCTGCTCTGTCAGGTCAGTGCAGAACTGCGCCAGAGCTTCCTCTTTGCCCATCGCGCCGGGTGCCATCGCACCTGACGCCTCGCCCGGGACGGCACCGCCCCCGGTGGTAGAGCCGTCTTGCGGGCTCAGCCGATCTTCGGTGGAGCCATCGACGATCACAGCGAAATTTTCGGACAGATCATCCGCCCCCACTTTGGAGAACTCGCGCGAACAATTGAGCAGGATCTGACGCAATTCCGGCGTTTTGAGCATGCCCAAAATCAAATGGCCGGTGCGCACCTGATTGGAATTGAACAGCAAGGACCCATAGACCCAACCGCGCTCCATTGCGTCTTGCAGATGTGAGCTAAGATCGCTGATCGAACTCGCTCCACGCGGCAACGCATCCAGCGCGCGCGTCATATCAGCCGACATTTTGGCCGGGTCCAATTCGTAATGCTGGATGATTTTCTGAATGTCAGAATTATCGGCCTGCACCAACTGCGCCAGCCAATGGATGATCTCGACATACGGGTTACCCCGCATCTTGCAAAAGACGGTGGCTCCTTCGATGGCTTGGTACCCGACCTTGTTCAATTTGCCGAACAGTGCGACGCGGCTGATTTCTGTCATCTTCTTGGTCTCCTTCGCTTTCACGAAACAAAGTGCTTGGTCAGGCGGCTTGCGCCTCGGTCAAGGGAACTTCGATCAATGGTGTCATGTACAAATCTGCAACTTCGGGCGGATGCGGTTCGGACCCGCTCCAACTGGTCAATCCAAGTTGTGTGGTGCTGCCAAGCTGTGCTTGCGGAACTTCTTCGCCATTCAATACAAGGTTCACGTCCCAATCGAGCTGGTCACCAATGTAGTTTCGAACGATGGCGCGCAGCCGCCGCAATGCGGGCGTGCCAGGCAAGAACCTTTTGTATTCCTCAAGTGATAGCGGGCCGATCCGAATGCGGAATTTGGATGCGTTTGACCAGACCCGTTCACCGATACAGGTGGTTTGGCCGAGGCCTCCACCACTTCCCAACATCCAGCGATCGTCTGGTTCCAGATAGAGCCATTCGCCAATGAACTCTTCCAATTGCACCTCGGCATCGAAAAAGCTCGACAAGATGGCAACAAGCCCCTCCGCGTTTTTGGAGGCCGCCGACAAAAGCCCGGCGAAATGGCGCTTGGCCATGTCCGGCATCTCGTCACGCTCGCGCAAATGCTTGCCGTGATAACCTCCCAGCGCCGCGATCTTGCGTTCCGTTTCGCTGTTGTCGCCCTGATCGAACGACGCGGTCGGCTGGCCACGCACCCAAGCGCGATAGAGCAGGCTCATCGGGCGATGGGTGAAAACATCCGCGAATTCCACGAATGTCGGATCGTGATGGTTCACCTTCCGGCTGCGCGCGTATTCGGTCAGGTGCAGCGGCAACGGCCCATGCGGGCCGAAAAACCCAAAGAAGAAGTTGCTCAGTTTGGCAGGCGCATCAGCAGTTTGCGGTTTATATTCGGCAATGGACGACGGCGGGAACCCAAGATGCGGTTCCTGCCCGAAACGGATCTTGTCCTGACGCGGACGGCGCGCATCGCCAAGCCGCTCTGTATCCGCCAGTTGCGCTTCGAGAATGCGCATCGCCAGGAAAATATGGTGGGATTGCGGGTCGTTGATCAGACGGTCCAGATGGGTCAGATCACGCGGTTCGCCCCCATCTTTGGTGACCATCGCGCGATCTCCCCTCTTTGTTGTGTTTTGAGCGCTGTTTCGGTGAATGTGTTGATCGTGGCGTATTTGCGGAAAAACCGTTCGAGGACGGCCCCCAACATGAAGACGGAACTGCCTTCGAAATACGCCTCATCAAGTTCAATCGTGATCTCTTGCCCGCGCACCGCCGTCGATAGAACGCCGTCGTGCATACGGCGCACGATGGGGCGCGTTTTGACCGACGAGATGCCTTCAAGCTGTTGTTCGAGCGCACGATCGCCAATCGGTGTGTAAAGACCAACAAGCTCTCGCAGCGCCGACGCGCCACCTTCGTCTTGATCGGACTCGTCTGAAATCGACAGATAGTTGAGGCTCAGATGACTGATCGCGCGCCACGCCGCATCGCCTTGTGCGATGCATGGGCGGGGTTTTGTCGGCCCGACCGGCGTGCTGATTGACGCCACCGGACCGCC
>CAZCOX010000006.1:0-14121 GCA_964500115.1 uncultured Rhodobacterales bacterium | reverse complement strand
TCTTTGCCTTCCCGGCTGATGCCGGTCACGCTGGTGATCGAAAAGACCTCAAAATCCTTGGGGGCCGTCCGATCAGGGACAACGTGAAACTCGTTCACCCGCTGCGTGATCGGCACGCGGTCGCAGCGTTTGGGAAAAAGGTTAATCGCCGGAACGCAGTATAGCTTGAACGCGTCTGGCGTAATGTTTGGCGCGATCTCTGTCTTGTTTTCACGGAGCAAAATGTAAATGTCGACACTGTCGCCCGTCGCCTTTGCGACAGCCCCGGCCAGATCAGACACGCGAACAAACAGGTTCCGCTCTGGCATAGCGAAGTATTCTTGCAGCAGCCGGTACCCGTCGAAAGAAGGTCGAGGTGTCGGCAACAGAGCCTCTGATCGATCCAAACCGCGTGGTTCGACAGGTGTTTTCAGGGTGTGCACCCAGTCATCCCGGCGGTCGATAGACCGCGCGACAACCATGGCCGGTTTCGCGCACAGCATTTCGAACAGCGTCCAGCCCGTGCTAATCTGACCACCCAGAAAGAAGGTCAGTTCGTTTAACGGCAATTCGTTGATCGGCAGACCGCCATTGCGGGTCAACCGGAGCCGAATGGCCGCCCGCGCCGCGCTGTCTTTGGCGATCCCGCCCGCAACCAGTGCCCCGCGACCATCGATGTATTCGGCCTCTGACACTGTGATCGGCCACAAATCCAGGTCATGCGACGTGCGAAACTGACAGGCCTTTTGAGCGCCTTCGACCAGCTTGGACCGCAGCACCGTGTCGCGCGGCAGCGTATAGCCCTGGACCAGATCGGCGTTTTCAACATCCGGTGTCATCTCTGCAATCAGCATCGACGGTGTTGGCGCCAGAAAGTGCGGGAAAACAACATCGAGCAAATGGCGCGTAAACGCCGGGTACTGCATTTCCAGTTCAAGCTGAACACGCGCCGTCAGGAAAGCTGTGCCTTCGATCAAGCGCTCGACGTAGGGGTCGAGCACCTCCAACCCGTCCATACCCAACCGAGAGGCAATCTTTGGATAGGAATTGGCAAATTCGGCCCCCATCTCACGCAGAAAGGCAAGTTCGGTTTCGTAATGACGAAGAAGCCGCGTATCCATGCAGGTCAGCCGACGCGCTCTAGTTCGATTTGACCCGTCGTCGTGTCAAACTGACTGCGCAGGTACAGTTCGGTTGGCAACGGTTCGGCCCACATGTCTGCCACGATATCGAACAAGATCACCGACTCTCGCTTCACGTCTTCAGTGCGGGTCAGCACGTTGAGGCTGCCGTCAATCACGCGAGGCTCATAAAGTTCGATAGCGCGTTGGATTGCGGACCGTATGTCATCCGCACGCCGCTGGATGGCGAAATCACCGGTCGGGTCAGGAACACCGTAGTTCAGAACAGATTTTGAGGCGTATGGATACTGTTTTGCGTCGATTTCGTTGTCCAGATTGGCCGTATTCAACAACCATGACAGATCGCGCTGGATGATTTCACGCAACCGTCGAATATCGATGGTCCGGTCATTGCTCGCTTCTGACGTGCTGCGCGGCGCGTCATCCGTCAATCGGTCAAGGATTGATGGCTGCAGTCGCTCTGTCAGCGTGCGGTCAGCCATCCGCGCCTCCGCCGTCTTCTACGGGTGCGATGTTCAGTTCGCGCACGTCCATGAGCGAATAGTCATTTTCGTTGGTCGCCAGCACGCGCTGCCCCAACCCAGCAAACCCGCCGCCACCGATATCTTCCCATTCGGTCGCCCGGGACAGCTTCATCGCCTCGGTCCCGCGCTCAATGGTTCCGGCATAGCGGGTCGGAACCAGCACCACCATCTCGCCCCCATTTTGAAGCGTCAACGCGCCTGGCGTCCAAACGGCATCACGCAAGTCTTCTGGCGCGTCGAGTTTGAGGTTTGCAATCGCATTGAACGGCATCCAGTAGTATTTGCCGTTGATGATAATTTCGAGAACCGGGCCGAGCCGGCTGTCAGCATCGGCGATCCATTCGAAAGGCGTTCCGTCGATGTCACCTGCCGTGGCGGGCGCTTGATCAAATGCCTGATCCCGTAACTTCGCCGCTTGATCGACATTGCCTTGAACTTGCGCTTTGAGGCTTTGCGCAAGAAGCGCCACCCAGTCCTGTGGTTTGCCGAAAATGAGCGGGTCTTTTTCGCCCGCAAATACCTTTTCGCGAAACACCTCGCAAATGATGCCTTCGCGGTAAGTCTGCGCCATCGGAAGCGCGCCTGCATCCAACTGCGCGCAAAGCTTAAGTTGCGCGACCGCGCGTTTCCAGTCGCCCATGACACAGAGCAGTTGAAACAGAAAAACACGGAGCTTAGGGTCTTCGGGTTTGGCCCGGATACTGTCCTGCAAGCTTGACAACGCACCGGCCAAATCTCCGGATTTCAAAAGCTCTTGCGCGCTGTTGGTCACGTGAATGCTCCGTACTTATTGGAAAGGATCGAAGGGCCCGCAGGCCCTTCGAAAATGGTCTTACATAGCTTCGTTTGCGCCGATGTCCCACTTGAAGTCTTTCGCAGCATCGCCCGAGCCGTCTTCTTTTTGCGGGATGTAGCTCCAAGTGACCTTTTCAAAGTTCAAGGTGACGTTTTCCGTCAAACGCTCTTCACCACCGGAACCACCCGTCGAAACGGACGTGACAAGAACGTTCTCCATTGTGAATTTGATGTATTCCAGCGGCTTCTTACCGGCCTTGCGTACCACCAGGTCTGCTTTGCCGAAGTGGTCCCCATTGGCGCAGTAAAGCATCAGTGTGGCGGAGGATTTGTCGATCCATTTGGTGATGCTGATATCCTGAAAGTTCGCCTTGCCGGCACCGCCGCCACCGCCCTGGTGGAATGACCCGGACTGGCTCAGCCCCCAAGAATACGCGAGGATGTCAATGTCACCCTTGTGCTTGCCATCTTTGGACTCACCCTCAATTTCACCTTCAAACTTGAGAAACATGTCAACGGCCATGACCATTGTCCTTTCTTGGAATGTGCGGCCACGGCCGCGTTGCTACAATTGATGCCGCTTTGGCGATGATCGCCAAAGCTGTGTTTTTGTTCGCAATTACTGCTTTTCAGAAGGCAGCTTGGACACAAGCCGCAAGGACACTGACAATCCTTCAAGCTGATAGTGCGGTCTCAGGAAGAACTGGGATTTGTAGAAGCCCGGGTTTTCTTCGTCAGCCTGAACCATGACTTCAGCAGCGGCCAATGGCTTTTCAGCTTTGGTGCGCTCGCTCGACGTTCCGGGGCTGCCATCGACGTATTGCATGATCCAGTCGTTCAACCAGCGCTCCATATCCGACCGCTCTTTGAACGACCCGATTTTGTCGCGCACCATGCACTTCAGGTAATGCGCAAACCGGCAGGTCGCGAAGAGGTACGGCAGGCGTGCGGCCAAGTTTGCGTTGGCCGTTGCATCCGGGTCTTCGTAAACAGCCGGTTTGTGCAGCGACTGGGCACCGATAAAGGAGGCCTGATCGGTGTTCTTGCGGTGCAAGAGTGGCATGAGACCAGCCTTGGCCAGTTCCGCCTCGCGCCGGTCACCAATGGTCACCTCGGTCGGGCACTTCATGTCTACACCACCGTCGTCAGTCGGGAAGGTGTGTGTCGGAAGGCCTTCAATCGTACCGCCGGATTCGACGCCACGAATGCGGCTACACCAACCGTATTCCTTGAAGGAGCGGTTGATGTTGAACGCCATACCGTAAGCCGCGTTCACCCATGCAAATTTCGAGGAATCCCCATCACCGGTGTCTTCCTCGAACGCAAATTCCTCGACCGGGTTCGACTTTGCACCATAAACTTGGCGACCCAGGAATTTCGGCATCGCGAGGCCAATGTATTTGCTGTCTTCGCTGTCGCGCAAGCTACGCCAACCCGCATATTCCGGTGTCTGGAAGATCTTGGTCAGGTCACGCGGGTTGGACAATTCGCTCCAGCTTTCAAACTGCATGAGCGAAGCGTCAGCCGCCGCGAGGAACGGCGCGTGGCCCGCAGCACTGATCTTAGCCATTTCGCCCAGAAGTTCGACATCGGGCGGCGTATGGTCAAAGTAATAGTCACCGACAAGGCAACCATAAGGTTCGCCACCGATCTGGTCGTATTCTTCGCCATAAAGCTTTTTGAAGATTGGCGATTGATCCCAGGCCGTGCCTTTGAATTTGCGCAAGGTTTTGTGCAGTTCTTTCTTTGAGATCGGCATCACCCGGATCTTGAGCATCTCGTCGGTCTCGGTGTTGTTGACCAGGAAATGCAGACCACGCCACGCGCTTTCCAGCTGTTGATACTCATCATGGTGGATGATTTCGTTGATCTGCGCAGACAGCTTGCGGTCAATCTCGGCGACCATCGCCTCAAGCGACAAAAGCACATCGTCAGAAATCAGCGATGCATTGGCCAACGCCTGTTCGGCCAAGGTCGAAACGGCGGCTTCGACTGCGGTTTTTGCATTTTCCGTGCGCGGCTTGAATTCCTTTTCAAGCAGACTGGCAAAGTCGGATTCGGACGTTTCCGTGGCGCCCGCGGCACCTTCTACTGCTGTTGCTTCTTCAGCCATGCTTTACTCCTCGCCTTTATCGTCAGAAGGTGCGGCCTGCGCAGCCAGCGACTTCAGAAGTTCGGGGTTGTTCATCGTTTCGGAAATCAGCGTCTCAGCGCCCGGCTTGCCGTCCATATACGTCATCAGGTTGGACAGTTCGTTGCGCGCATCCAACAGCTTTTTCAGCGGCTCGACCTTTTGCGCAATCGCACCCGGTGAGAAATCATCCATGCTCTCGAAAGAGACATCGACCGACATGTTGCCCTCGCCCGTCAGCGTGTTCGGCACGGAAAACGCAACGCGCGGTTTCATGGCCTTCAAGCGGTCGTCAAAATTGTCAACGTCGATTTCCAGAAACTTGCGATCCGCGACGTTCGGCTGCTCGATTTCGGATTTACCGACAAGATCGGACATCACGCCCATCACGAAAGGCAGCTGCACCTTCTTTTCAGAGCCGTAAAGCTCCACATCGTATTCGATTTGCACCCGAGGGGCGCGGTTACGAGCAATGAATTTTTGAGAACTAGACATTTCGTCTCCCCGTTATGATTGGCGACATTGGTTTTGTTTGCACAAGCGCACATGCTTCGTTGAGCGGCGTTATCCGTTATAATCTTCGACGATCCCCCCGACCAAGTTGACATTCTCAACACCCAAGGGCGCCATGTCATTGATAATTGTAATAAAATCAGCACCTACAAGCCGCTTGGCCCGCATCAGCAGAACCGGCAGCGGGCTGGAAGGTTCGTGGCGCGCATAATAGCTGAGGATCTTTTCAAGCGCAGCAGCAACATCTGCGCGCGAGTTTATCTGACCCGGCATTCCGCCGCCGCCACCTGCAAATTCTTCGCCTTGCGCTGACGTGCCGTCGACGCCTTCTGCCGCTTCCGCTTCGTCTTCAACGTCAGCACCCGTGGCCTTTGCCAGATGATTGACGATTGAGCTTAGCATCACCTGAAGGTCTTGCAGCGACGGGCCATAGCCCGGTGTCTTTTCCAGAAAGACATTGTCTATGGCTTGGACGTCTTCCAGCGCCGCAACGGCGGCATCGTAGTAGCCTCTCAACTCGTCTTTGTCGGTGTCCATAAAGGCACCGTTAACATCGGCCCAAGACATCGGTGTCTCGTCCGCACCCGGCTCGATGTCGCCGGTCGAAAGCTCGATGTCGCGCAGTGTGATTTGGCCAAAAGCGCGGCTGTTGCTGAGGGGAGCCCATGTGCGCAATCCACGCAAAACCGTCGACCGGCCAGCAAGATTGGAAACAGCGTTGATCCGCATCGTCGGATCATCATCGTCGTCTTCGTCCAACTCCGGGTGGCAGGTGTCCCAGTGTTCTTCCAGACAAAAGCGAATGAATTTCGTGGCTTCGGCGAAGCCGACAAGGCCGGTTAGCCGGATACTGGCGTCAGCAAGATAAACAGCAGCACGAATATCGTGGCTACGCGACAAGACACTTTCTGCTTTCGACGCCAGTTCTTTGTAGTCCGGGTCAGACGCTTCAAGTATCTCCTCGCCAGCCTGACGCTCACCTTCAGGCTGGGCGACGATTTCCATCGCCATGAACTCCGGGTCGTATTCGAGATTTTCACCACTGGGGGTGTCATCTCCATGGGTCACAAAAAAGTCAGTCACCTGGCAGCCTTCACGTTACAATCAAAAAAGAAATCGTTGCTTAACAAAACTTAACGCAAGGGAATGCTATCAACTCTTTTTAAAAAATCCAGCATTAGAATCGTGAAAGATTATTTCACACCCTAGGATTGTGAGCGTTAACAAGCTGCCGCCGAAGAGACCCTGAGGATCAACGCGAGGTCCGGCACAGCATGAGGCGCGTCCAACAATACCCTCTTTTGCTCAATGCCTTGGCTTTTTATACGGCACGGCAAGGTCATATCCGTTCCGACGGGAAGCGGTGAGGATCGGGTCCCAAACAGACGACAACGGCGAGTTGGTGTCTTTGATAATGAACGGACCCGTCTGTTCGGCCAGCCTTCGTGCTTTGTCCGCATCTTTTTGTGCGGTTTGCGCCAGGTAAACAGCACCACCGATGTGTCCACAGCCAAGGTCCTCCGCTCTGGACGGAAACGACCGATACGGCGCGATGAGAAGTGTTCCAGGGCGACAAATCTCGCAAATCCGGCGCTCCATCTCGGCCAAGACGGCATCGTCGCTGATCGGGCGATAGAAGTAGATCACGTCGTACTCTTCGTACCCGTCATAGGTCAAAGCATCCTGTTCAAAGACTTCGGCCGTCCCATCGGGATCGCGAGAAAGAAACTGATTGGCGGCCCGCACATAGGCAGGATCGAAATCGAAACCTGACACCTCATCGAAATAGCGCTGTGCCGAAAAGACCTTCAGGCCACCGCCGCAGCCAACATCAAGAAACCGGGTTGGATGATCCATATCCCGCGTGAGCAAGACGCGGTAAGCGGCATGCAGATGCGCGTGAAAATCACTGTTCGGCAAGCCAATATCGGGAAAGCACTGGTGATCTCGTGCAATTTGGCTTTGCGCAGCCGGATTGATCATTGTGACAAGCCATTCGAACACATCGTCGCTTGCACACATCTGATGATATGTTGAGTGCGGCAGCTTGTCTTCGGGTTCATACAATTTGCGCCTGCGCGGTTTGCTTTGTTGAATCACGAGGTCACGCACACGCCCCCAATTGTTGAGATCAACGCGAAGTCTGTTCGAGTTGCCGGTCAAGACCCCCCACTCCCGCCGCAAATTGATAACCTCACCCTGGTTGGACGCCTTGTCTTCCTGCGCGACGCGAATGCGGTTCAGGTCGGCCATGAACATCGTGAAATTGCGAACCAAACCGTCAATTTTGGCATTGTTAGCGGTGATCAAGGTTGCGTTCCGGCGGCGCGACTTCGCGATTTCGTCGGCTGCCTTTTGCACGCAGACGCCCAATTCGTTTTGAAAGTCCTGCATGTAAGCAGAGCAACTTTCGATCCCGTCAAGGCGTTGCAACATCAATATCTCCATACATTTTGGCAGTTAGTTTAGCACCTGAAACCACCTATCAATCGTCGCACGTTCACACAGCGCTGCGCATCTGACAAATGTCTTTTGCTTTACGCGCGACTTGCACACAGTCTTGACCGAATCCGACGTCTTGGCGTTTGCTGCCCGCGAACCGACGGAGTTTGAACCAAAGACCTAAACAAAGCGAAACACGTTCTTTGGGCGCTCAATCAATCGCTTCGAAGCAAGAGGCATTGCCTACAAACAATTGATATAGAAGCGAAATTTAATAACTGGGAGGGAATTTATGACCAGATGGATGGGTGGTCTTTGCGTGGCGATTTGTGCGGCATGGGCCGGGATGGCCAGCGCGCAATCCGGGTCGCTTAGCGTTGAGTTGAACAAGTTCGAAGATGCCGAAGGCGGCGGGTGCCAGGCGTATTTCCTGTTTCGAAACGAAACGGGCAAAAGCTTTGAAGGGTTCGAGATGAGCCTCGCCATTCTCGACACAAACGGTGTGATTGACCGGTTGCTGTCCATCGACGCTGCACCTCTGCCGGTTCAGCGTACG
Source organism: uncultured Rhodobacterales bacterium (assembly GCA_964500115.1). Lineage (GTDB taxonomy): Bacteria > Pseudomonadota > Alphaproteobacteria > Rhodobacterales > Rhodobacteraceae > Marivita. Next base: position 6,039 of record CAZCOX010000006.1, on the reverse strand, counting down.
ACACTGAAACTCTTTGCCGTGCCAGAGATTTCGTGCGCGTCGATCTCTGAAATTGTGTTGCACGACATGCCTTCCTGCAAACCGCAGAACGAAGACGAGGTAGACTGTTTTCAATTCCTAGAGTTGAAAAGCAAAACCAACGCCGCGCTGGTCAAATAACCATGGGTGACGCATTCGAGAATATCGGCACGGGCGGGCCGATCATCGCATTGCTTGTTGTGCTGTCATTCGTGTCGCTGGCGCTGATCGTTTTCAAAATCATCCAACTTAGACCAGTGACTTCGGGGGCGGCTCTGCGCGAGAGTGCATTGGCGCAATATGAAGGCGGTGAAAAGACCAAGGCAGAAACGACGGCGGGCCAAGGAAAATCACCGGCTGACAGGGTGTTAAGCTACGCCATTCAAGCTTTGGGGAAAGGCCGCAGCGGGCAGCCGCTGACAGCGGAATTGACCCGTCGCGGCAACGAAGAATTCACCAAGATGAACAGCTATATCCGCGTGCTGGAATTGATCGCGATGATCTCTCCGCTACTTGGGTTGCTGGGTACGGTGCTCGGCATGATCCAGTCGTTTCAGGAGCTGGAACTGGCCGAAGGGGCCGCAAATGCATCGGTTCTTGCTGGTGGCATTTGGCAGGCGCTTTTGACAACGGCGGCAGGCCTGTTAGTCGCAATTCCAGCCGCGGTTGGTGCGTCGCTCTTGGCGGCACGGGCCGAACGCGGTGCGCAGTTGATCGAAGGCGCGGTTGCACAGCTCATGCTGATCGACGACCAGCCGACGCCCTGAGGTTCCCATGTCGGATCAGGACCTGACAATGCTCAAACGGCCCAAACCGCCGCGCGCGGTGATTTCTCTGGTGCCAATGGTCGATGTCATGCTGATCCTGCTGGTGTTCTTCATGGTCACGTCGACCTATTTGAACCTCGACATGATCCCGGCGGTCCAACGCGCCGAAGACGCTCAGGCGGCCCAACCCTCAGAGACCGCAGCACCCGCGACCCTGCTGTTGCAATTGGGGGCTGACGGGGTGCCGACGGTGCGTGGCGAGCGGTTGGACAGACAACGCCTCGAAGCCTTGTTTCGCGAATTTGCGAGTGCATCACCAACCGGGCGCATTCTGGTGCTTCCATCCGGCGGCGCTGACATGCAGGCGCTGATTTCCGTGATGGACACTGCGACCCGCATGGGGGTTTTCGACCTCAGGGTTGTGCGGTTGGAGGCGACGGAATGAAGATCCAGCGCCCTGCCCCAAAGCAACAACCCGAAACCATCGTGGCGTTAATCGATGTCGTGTTTTTTCTGCTGGTCTTTTTCATGCTGATCGGCCGCATGGATGCAACAGCACCTTTCGACGTGACACCGCCAACTGCGATCACAGGCGCGGATATGCCCTCCGGTGGAATAACACTATCGATCGGCGCGGATGGCCAGCTTGCCCTGGATGGTATCGGCGTCTCGAAAGCGGAGTTGGAACCAGCCATCACCGCACGATTGGCGGACGAACCCAACACTTTGGTTCGCATCAATGCGCACCGAGACGTTGAACTGCGCTTCGTGATGCCGCTGGTCGGCCAGATGGAAGGTTTGGGCGTCGGCGACGTTGTACTTGTCGTCACGCCAGAAACCAGCGTGCCAATCGAATGACGCATCAGGTCTTCAACTGGGCACTGGCTGGAACCGTTTCGGTTGCTGCGCATGTCGGCGCGGCCTTCGGATTGATGCTGATCGTGGACCCGGACCCGGTACCAAACCAACCGACACCGGAAACAGAACTACAGCTGTCGGCATACCAGGTGCAACGCACCGAAGCCGAGGCGACGGCCCCTGACGCCGAAGCCATCACCTCTGGCGATGCTACCGGGCGCGCGGTTGGACAGAACGCAATTCCAACCTCAAAAGCGCGGGCCACCGACCTGCAACCGACAGCATTGGCGGCGGTGGCAGAGACCGGTGCAACTGCATCCCTCGTCGCGCTGCCCGCCGACACCATCACCTCATCGTCAGAGGAAAGCGTAACAACCGTCAGCGCTGCGACGATTGAGTCGGCTCCAGTAGTCGCAACCGCAGCACCTGCAGAGGTCGCAACTGCAAACGTCCTTCCAACCGCCACCTTGGCAAGTTCAATTACGCCGGTTGCCAGCGTATCGGCTTTGCAACCTCAGACCGTAACAGCAACTGCCGCCGCAGCGCCTTCGCAAGCGACACAGACTGTTCAGCCCACGCTTGCCGCGATGCCTCCCGTTGCGCCGCCCAGCACTGCGGCCCAAACGAAAACGCCTGAACCCATTGCCGCTTCACCTGTCACACCAAAAGTGACGAGCGGACGCGCATCGCTTGCCTTTGCGCCTGCCGATGGCGGGCCGATCGACCCGGTGTCGCTGGCCGCTTTCCAGAGTTTTATGGAACCGGGCAATTTGCAAGACGCGGCTGCGGATGTTCGAGATGGCATTGCTGGGACACTAAGCGCTGTGCCCTGCTCGCGGTTGCAGGTCATTTTTGATCCTACCGACAACAGCTTGCAAATGATTGGTCACGTCCCAGAACAAGAACTGCGCGGCAGCGTGCTGGCCGCGATGCAAGACAAAATGGGTGCTGATATCCCGGTTCGGGACAGCCTGCTTGTTCTGCCCCGTCCCCAGTGCGGCGCGTTGACGGGGATTGCAGATGTCGGGCTGCCGCAGTCAACGGACCAGATCACCAATCCACTGCTGGTCGGCGAAAACACCCAGGTCCGCGAATTTGGCTATGTCGAAGGTCAGCCTCTGGTGCTTGGCCTGCAGGGCGCTGATTACGACGCGTATGTTTACGTCGATTACTTTGACGCAGACGGGAACGTCATTCACCTCTATCCGAACCAATTCACGCCGCACGCCTTAACACCGGCCAAAGCGGCGCTCCAAATCGGCTCCCCTACGCCACTCGCGCCGGGTGATCCCGGTCTTTTCATCCAGGTTGGCCCGCCCTTTGGACAAGAGATTGCCGTCGCGTTCGCGGCATCTGACCCGTTGTATGAAGGCGTGCGCCCGCTCGTCGAACCCGCCGACGCGTATCTCGAATGGTTGCAACAGCAGGTCACCAACGCGCGCGACACGTATCCGGAGTTCAAAGGTGAATGGGTCTATTTCTTTATCACCACCTCCGCGAATTGAACACGCCGTCAAGGCGCGCTTGCGTTGACGCAAAGCGCCGCTTAGCATTCCCATAGGTCAAGTATGTGTAGATGCCCCCCGCCATAAGGTCGGCGCTTTCGATTTCCGGGCAAAACCCAAACAGCTTTCGAGGGGCATTTTGCCATGATTTCCAAACAAACAACGCTTCACATTGCTGGTGTCACGGCCGTGATTGGTGCAACTGCGTTCACCGCGCAGTCGTTGACGCCGTCCGCGTCGGATTGGACAGCCGTTGACGTTGCCAAACGCCCGGTGATCGAGCTGATTTACCCGCAATACGCGCAGGTTGGCGGGGACGAGATCGGCGGCGGGCAATCCGGAGGCGAGGATGATGGAGGCGGCCCGGTGCCAGGAAATGTTGGCCCGGCGGTCGAGGCCACAACGGGGCAAACGACGGCCATCGTTAATCAGTTAAATCAGATCGAGCGCATCTGCGAATTCATGGGCGACGAATATCGAATTGCGTGTTTTGCACAGACCTACCGCGAACTGGCCAAAGAGATTCCGCCGAATGGTGACTATGAAGAAGCGCGCGAGGTTTTGCTCGACACCGCACGGAAGCTCGACAATATCGTGCGCCGCAATGTCGACCGGCAAAAACCGGCGCTCCGCGCGCGCCTGACAACAGACTCCGGCCAAACCGTGCAAACCCCGGCGATTCGCCCCATCCGCCAAGAGCGCGTTCCTGAACTCAATCGCCAAGCTGCAAATGTCGTGGCCGAGGCGGAAACAGTATTGTTGCGGACTGCCAATTCAGACGCGACCCGGGCGATCCACTACCAGCGGATTGCAGCCGCCGTCGGCTCCAACAAGGTTTTGCTGCGGTCCAGCTAATCGACTTCTTTCGCCTATGGGTCCAACCCATAGGCTGCTTTGATCCCGCGCTTTGTGCCCGGGCCGATGTCGCCGTCGATGCTGCCTTCGTAGAAGTTGAACGCTTGCAACTGTACCTGCAACTCGCGCCGGGTTTCTTGTTTGAACATTGTTGGGCGTTCCAACAGCAGGTTTAGAACGTCTGTGCTGCCGCTTCGCAGCGCGGCGTAGAGATACTTCGCTGCGTCTTTCGGCCCTTTTTCAGGGATCAGCCCATCATCGATGAGGGCTGCAAAATTGAACTGCGCTTGCGGGTGGCGCAAATCGGCGGCGCGTTCAAAGAACTCCAACGCGCGGTCCGGGTTCGGGCGCAGACCCAGTCCGCCTTGGTAATGCAGAAACCCAAGATCATTGATCGCATCGGCAAAGCCTTGTTCTGCAGCGGCTTCGTAGAGCTCAAGCGCCCGCGCCTCGTCGACGTCGACGCCTATGCCTTGCTCATAGAGCCGCGCCAATTCCATCTGTGCTTCGGGCGAGCCGCGCTCGACGGCGCGTTCCAGGAATCCAACGGCAAGACCCGGGTCAAATCGCGGGTCCTCCGGGTTGAGGCGAATGTAGGCCAAGCCCAGCATTGAACGGGCATCTCCCAAATTGGCCAAGGCCAACAATTGCGATTCCTGATCAGGGCGCAGTTTCGACCAGCTTTTGGAAGCGTCCGCGACCGCCAAATCGGAAGCATCATCGCCGTCGCCATTCAGGTAAAACGGCTTTCCCGTTAACGACCCATACGTATACGGCTCCTGAAGATTTCCGGTCTGCGCCAGAACCGAGTCACGGACCTGCCGAAACATGAGGCTAATCTCCAGTCCCGGTTTTGACATCTTGTCCATCAACGCAAGGGCGTACGGACTATTGCCATTGGCGCCACCATCAAAGGCAACCTGTCCATCTTTGGCGGCGAAAGCGACTAGCGTGCCACGCTCCGGGTTTGCAGCCGCAAGCCCGTCAGGCCCGCGTGACAGCCCCTCTGATTGACCTGATGCCCCCTCCAATTCGATCTCGTCATCAATGCCGCCGCCAAGAGGATTGTTTCGGCAGCTGTCGAGAATGACAATCCGCATGACACGCGCCTTGTCCACAACCTCGAGCATTTCGGTCAATGACACTGATTGCCGTTGTACGTCCCGGTTCGATCTGGGAGCCGAATCAATCGGTATCAGAAAGTTCTCGCCTTGCACCTGAATGCCGTGTCCCGCGAAATAGATCAGCGCGAGATCGGCCGTTTCGGACCGAAACGCAAAATCCTTCATCTTGGCCCGCAACTCGGCCTCGGTCAGATCGATACCCAAAGTTACGTCAAACCCGATGTCAGTCAGCGTTTCCGCCAATCCCTCAGCGTCATTTTTGGTATTTGCCAGCGGCACAATGTGTTTGTAGTCGGCCAAGCCCAGGACCAAAGCAACCCGGTCGGATGCAGCCAGGGTCAAGGTTGCAGACGAAACCAACAGAACCACGGATACAAAAATTCGGCAGAACACTGGGGGCATAGGACAATCTCTTGTGGAAACGCTGAGCTTTGGCACCAGCATACAGCGGTGGTTACAAAATTTCACTCACTTCTTGGTGCGCGCTGTTTTGACAGACGGCACCTATGCATGACCAGACAGAACGCCTTTTCTGTGAGTTTACTTGACTTTACGTCGACACGCGCCCCAAAGTTAACGCAGCGTTCATGGGGGGCGCATTTTTACTCAATTTTTCCAGCTCACCCAAGTGCGCTGATTTTTGTGTCAGGCCGACTGAGCCCCTTAACTGCATACGTGCTGAATACGTGCTGACGGTTTTCGTTTGACCATCGACGATGCCAGTTGCGACATCTTTTTGAAGGGGAGACCCGAATGCCCGATGATTTTGACGCCTCAATTGCCACCCTCGGTTCTGCACTCGACGGCATCCCGGTTGTCGGCGACATCGAAGAACTGGGTGATCAGGACTGGTTTGCCGTTTCACTGGTCCAAGGCAATCAATATGAAATCGAGGTTCGCGGCGCTGACACG
>CAZCOX010000005.1:27978-39816 GCA_964500115.1 uncultured Rhodobacterales bacterium | reverse complement strand
CTAGTCGCAGATATTCTGCAAATCGCGCCATTCCTGCGCTGTCAGAACAGGCCGCGCTTCAAAGCCATCGGGCGTTGCGTCTTTTGCGGCCTGAATGCGGTCGCCCATCTCGGGGTGGCTCAGGAAGTGTGCGATAAACGGGCTGGCTTCGCCGCCCTCTTTACTCAGCCGTTCGAACATGGTGGCGAGCGCGGACGGTGCGATTTGTGCGTTGATCATCAACTCATGCGCAAACACGTCCGCGTCTGTCTCCGCCGTTTGGCTGTAATTCGCCTCGATCAGGCGTTCGGCCAGCAACAAAACGGCCGCACCCCCTGCAAAGTCGCCAAATAGCAAGCCCAGCACGCCCAGTGACCCTGCAGATCGCAGCGCGTGTCGCGTCGGGTCGCGGCTCACAACGTGTCCGATTTCATGCCCAAAGACGGCAGCGACCTCTTCGGGTGTTTGCGCGTTCTCGATAAGGCCGCGGAAGAACACGATGTAATTGCCGGGCAGGGCGAAGGCATTGATCATCTCGTGATCGAGCACGCTGACCGACAAGTCACGCGGCTCTGGCAAGGCGCCTTGCAAGCGTGCTTCCATCTTGGCCAATGCTGCAAGACCATCAGGATTGTCACAGACAGGCACCGGGTTCAGGCCGGTTTGATCCAAGGCAGACCGAATCTGATTGAACGTGACCTCGCCCAGGGCGCGTTCGCCCTCTGGTGGGATAAACCGCGCGAGTTGGTTCGCCATCGAAGGCACGAGGACAAAGATGATAAGCGCCACTGATGCGACAGCCGCAATCGCCCATCCAAACAAGCGACCGCGCTTGGTCGTCTTTGGCCGTTTGTTCTTGAATTCTAGGCGCGGCACAATCTCGCGGTTCGGCAGAATAATGCGCTGCACAGCGTCGGTCGACAATTGCAGAACCATCTGATCGGGGATCGCCTGATCGCGCACTTCGCGGATGTCATCCAACGGCCAGCGAATGTCATTGCCCTGTGGCGTTACGCCAACCAGCGCTCTGCGATCTTCGTCAATCGCTACGGATACAGGCACGGGGATGGCCTGTTTGCCGTCAAAATACGTCGCCTCGGCCTTGTAAATCTCGGGTTCGCGCCCGACCCGCAAAACGGTCATAGCGATGCCCCAACATCCAATGCATCCGCAAATCCTTCGGCCTCGGCAAATTCGTCACGCGGGCGCTGGCTGATCGTTGCGATGCCATCGGGCGGTGAGATTGTCAGCGACGAAAAATAGTGCCGCGTCACCGGGAAGGTCACGAACGCGTTTGTGAAAGCCGACCAGAGCAGGAAAACGGTGAAGTAGAGCAATACGCTGATACCGATAATGACATATCGGCCTGCGCCAAGGACGGGTGAAAAGATGTCATCCAGCTCCAGCTCGACCAGCAAATCTGCCGATTGAACAACCGCGATGGAAACGCCGAGCAGCAACAACGGGATGGCAACCGCGGCGGCAGCCAGCAAGGTGCCCAACACGTAAATCATCGTAACGCGGAATGGGCTGGGGGAAATCTCCAGCTTGGACCCGTTCAGCGTTTTCTCTGACGTCAGTAACCGCAGCGTTTCGACACGGTAATGCACCAATCCATAAAGTGCCGCAAAGACCGCAATCACGCAGATGCCAGCACCTGCCATTTCGTTGCCTTCAAGGATGGTTCCGACGCCACCTGCGGCCAGCAGGGCCGCAATGAAAAGAGGGGCCGTGGCCGGGTAAAGCATCTTCCATGATCCGCCCTGTTCCATCCGGGCAGAGCCAAAGAAGGTGCGGTCAACTTTGTACTTCTCAAGCCAGAACGTCATGCGCGGCCAGAGCAGACCAACGCTCAGGATCGTCACGATCCAATGCACACAGGCGCGCCAAGCATAGCCCCAGGCGCCGGGTTCCAAGCCAAATCGCAACCCGCGCCAACGCGTGCGGGCCAGGATGTAGCGGCGCGCGCGGTACTGGGCGAAGAACCAGATCGGGATGACGCCGACAAGGCTCACCGCGTAGGCGGCGAAATTATCCTGGAACAGCGCAAAGCTCGCGAACATGAGCAGCAGGTTCACCACCCCGATGTAGAAGGCGAGGATCACGACGGCGAAGAGAAAGCCAAGCAGCTTTTCAATCGGATCGCCCACATATTCGAGCGGGTGCCCACCGGGGCGGATCGCAGACCAGTACCACCGGCGCAGGCGCGTTTTCATCCAGAAGCGATAGAAACCGAGCGTCAGAACGGTAAAGAACCCAGTCTTTAACGCCAGCCAAAACAATGCACGGCGAGACCCCGCGACATGCGTTGTCAGAACGTCAGGTGAAAGTGTTGTCCCGGGGGAATCCGCGTGGGGCCATGCGCCCTGCGCTGGCGCGTTTGCCTCGCCACTCGGCAAGCTCTGTTTCGGATCGCGTCCGTCCCGCCGGGTCGCGCCAGGAGAGGCCTTCTCCCAGGGTGAAGGTGGTTGCATCCGACAGGCCCCCGTCCTTGTACTTTTGCAGCCTTACGCCTTTACCGCGCCCCATCTCGGGCAATTCGTCAAGGCCAAAGACCAAAACCTTACGGTTTTCGCCGACGACTGCAACGGCATCGCCTGACACGGGTTTGCAGACCTTGGCGCGCACATCGCCTTTGACATTAAGCACCTGTTTGCCTGCGCGGGTCTGAGCGACCACATCGTTTTCCGGCACAACAAATCCGTCACCGGCGCTTGAGGCGACGAGCAGCTTGCGGTCGGGCTGGTGGATGAACAGGTCCACAATCTCGGCTTCGTTGGGCAGATCGACCATGAGCCGCACCGGCTCACCCATACCGCGCCCACCAGGCAGGTTTGATGCACTGAGGGTATAGAACCGCCCATTTGATCCGAAGACCAGCAAGCGGTCCGTCGTTTCGGCGTGGAAGATGAAACGCGGGCCGTCGCCGTCTTTGAATTTCAACTCGCGGGCGAGATCGATATGCCCGGTCATGGCGCGGATCCAGCCCATCTGGCTGCACACCACTGTAATCGGTTCGCGTTCGATCATCGCCTCGATGGGCACGTCTTCGACTTCGGCGGCTTCTGCAAAAGACGTGCGTCGCGCGCCGCCTTCGTAGTTTTTGCCGAACGTCTTTTTGACTTCTTTCAACTGGTCCGAAATCGTGGACCATTGCAGGTCATCGCTTTCCAGCAAATCTTCCAACCCAGCGCGTTCTTCCATCAGGCGGTCGCGCTCTGACACAAGCTCCATCTCTTCAAGCTTGCGCAGCGACCGCAGGCGCATGTTCAGGATCGCTTCGGCCTGAACCTCGGTCAGACCCAGTTCGTCGTCGCCCGACACCATCGCGGGCGGCACGTAATCCGCCTCGTCCATCGCGCGGGCATGGTCCTTGCCCCAATCCTCGCGCATCAATGCTGACTTGGGGTCTTCGTCATACCGGATGATGTCGATCACGCGGTCAAGGTTGAGGAAGGCAACGATCAACCCTTCCAGCACTTCCAACCGGTGGTCGATTTTCTCCATCCGGTGGTGGGACCGCCGGATCAGCACGTCGCGCCGGAAATCGAGGAAGGCGCGCAGTACCTCCTTCATCGAACAAACCTTTGGGGTCACCCCGTCGATTAGCACGTTCATGTTTAGGCTGAACCGCACTTCCAGATCGGAGTTGCGGAACAGCATGTTCATCAGAACATCCGCATCGACGTTCTTGGAACGCGGCTCCAGCACCATACGAATATCATCGGCGCTTTCATCGCGAATATCGGCAAGGATCGGGACCTTTTTGGTCTGAATCAGCTCTGCCAGCCGTTCCACCAATTTGGATTTCTGAACCCCGTACGGGATTTCGGTGACCACAACCTGCCACTGCCCACGGCCCAGATCCTCAATCTCCCACCGGCTGCGCAAACGAATGGAGCCGCGCCCGGTGCGATAGGCCTGCGCGATGTTCTCGCGCGGCTCCACGATCACGCCGCCGGTCGGGAAGTCCGGCCCCGGCACGTAGTTGAGCAACGTATCGTCGCGCACGTCCGGCACTTTGATCATGTGCAGACAGGCGTCGATCAGTTCGCTGATGTTGTGCGGTGGGATGTTGGTCGCCATGCCAACGGCGATACCTGACGAGCCATTGGCAAGAAGGTTCGGGAATTGGGCAGGCAGGACGACCGGCTCATCCAGCGTCCCGTCGTAGTTTTCACGGAAATCCACCGCGTTTTCATTGAGGCCCTCAAGCAGAGCCTCGGCAACCGACGTCAGCCGCGCTTCGGTATATCTGCTGGCCGCAGGGTTATCGCCATCGATATTGCCGAAATTGCCTTGCCCATCGACCAGCGGATAGCGCACGGAAAAATCCTGCGCGAGGCGGGCCATTGCATCATAGATCGCGCCGTCGCCATGCGGGTGATAGTTGCCCATCACGTCGCCCGAGATCTTGGCCGACTTTCTGAACCCACCCGTGGAACTCAACCGCAATTCGCGCATTGCATAAAGGATACGGCGATGCACCGGTTTCAGCCCGTCGCGTGCATCGGGCAGGGCACGGTGCATGATCGTCGAGAGCGCATAGGTCAGATACCGCTCGCCAATCGCGCGGCGGAGCGGTTCTGCTACGTCACGAGGGGTCATCTTGGGGTCTTCGACGTCATTGGCCATAGATGATGTGATAGATGCGGTCTCTGAGGCCGTAAAGCAATTGCGGGAAAAATTTTGTGCTTTCCCCTTCGGACAAGGCACAGAATCGCGCTAATACCAGTTGGCGGTGTCGTTCTTCGGCGCCCACGGGGAGTGTCATGAACAAGTTTGTCCTTATTGCGTTCGCCTTTATGGGTTTTGCGTTTTACGAGTTGTCCGGTGGGTCTGACTTTGTTCCCGGCAATAACAGCTTGACCGTGTTCGCGCCTGCGCCGCCTGTTGTGGCGGCATCCGTGGTAGACCGACCTGCTGTGGTCGCGCGAGCGGATACAACCTCTGTTGATACGCAACAGGTTGAACCGGTTTCCGCGCCGGTTGCTGAAGTTGTCGACGTGGAGCAGCCAGCTGCGCAGCCCGACATCCTTCAAGGTGTTGCGTTGGCGAGCGTCGCAGCACCGGTAGAACCGATGCCTATCCCGGAGCCTGTAGTTGAAGCGGTAGCAGAGCCGGAGCCCGAACCGGCACCAGTTGTCGAACCTGACCTACGTTTTGTGGATGGCGACCGCGTTAACCTGCGTGGTGGTCCGGGCACCGACTATGCCGTTGTGGGGAAACTGTTGCGCGACGATATGGTCGAAGTGCTCAAAGACGAAGGCAATGGTTGGTTGCACCTGCGTGTCTCGGCCACGGGTGACGAAGGCTGGATGGCAGATTGGCTTTTGACGGCTGCAAACTAACGTGAAATCCCGCTCCATTCTGATTACCGGTTGTTCGAGCGGTATTGGCTTGGACACCGCAAAAAGGCTCGCCTCCGATGGGTGGCGGGTTTTTGCGTCTTGTCGGAGCGAAAAGGATTGTGCCGCGCGCGTCGCGGAGGGTTTCGAGGCACTGCAACTGGATTACGAGGACAGCGACAGCATCGCGCGCGGTGTGCAAGAAGTGCTTGAGGCAACCGGCGGCACGCTAGACGCGGTGTTTCACAATGGCGCCTACGCGCTGCCCGGCCCGTTGGAAGACATCCCGGCAGACGGCATGCGCACCCAGTTCGAGGCGAATTTCCTGGGCTGGCACGATCTGAACCGGCATTTGATCCCCGTCATGCGCAAGCAGGGGCATGGGCGCATCATGTTCAATTCCTCGGTGCTCGGTCTTGTCGGCATGCGCTGGCGCGGGGCCTATGTCGCGACAAAGTTCGCGTTGGAAGGCTACGCTGATGTTTTGCGGATGGAAATGGCAGAGACCGGCATCAAGGTTGTCCTGATCGAACCGGGGCCGATTGAAACCGATTTCCGCAAAAACGCGATCAAGCAGTTTGACAGCTGGGTCGATTGGAAAGCCTCGCCTCGCCGTGCCCAATACGAAAGCAGTTTGCTGGACTTGCTCAAGAAAGGCGGCAGCAGCGGTGTGCAATGGCCCGCATCTGCGGTAACCGAAGCCGTCGTCAAAGCGCTGAATGCGCCCAACCCGCGGGCGCGATACGGTGTGACCACACCGACCCACGCGATGGCGGTGGCGCGCCGCGTGCTGCCGACACGCGCGTTGGATTGGATCCTGAAAAAGGGTTGAGATTCTATTCGCTTTTCCCGGCTTTGCGGCTACATGGCCGGACACACGCACAGAAGAAAGAGGCATCGCCATGGCATCTGACCCCCTATTCATTATCGTGGCTATCGCCTGCTTGGCGGTGGTGGGTGTCCTGCTGTTCGGGATTGGCAGCTTTGCGAAAGGTGGTGAATTCAACAAGAAATACGCCAACAAGGCCATGCGCTGGCGCATCATCGCACAGTTTGCGGCTGTAGTGCTGATCCTGCTGTTTGTCTTGCTGCGGGGAGAATAAGACGTGGTCGTCCTGAACAAGATTTACACGAAGACTGGTGACGCTGGTGAAACAGCGCTGGGCAACGGCGCGCGCGTGGCCAAACATGCTATGCGGGTAACCGCTTATGGGACGACGGATGAGTTGAACTCCGTCGTTGGTCTGGCCCGATTGCACGCAGATGGTGCAATGGATGAGCTGTTGTCGCTGATCCAGAACGATTTGTTCGATCTTGGAGCTGATCTGTGCCGCCCAGATATGGAGCAGGATGCCGAGGCCGAATACCCGCCGCTGCGGATGGTGCCGGTACAAGTGGAGCGGCTGGAATCCGAAATCGATGACATGAATGCGAAACTGGAGCCGCTGCGCAGCTTTATTTTGCCGGGCGGGTCGGTGCTATCCGCGCATTTGCATCAGTGCCGTACGGTTGCGCGGCGGGCAGAGCGGTTGACAGTTGAATTGGCCACGATGGAAAGCGTGAACCCGGCGGCGGTCAAGTATCTCAACCGATTGAGTGACTGGTTCTTTGTCGCGGCACGCATTGCCAACGACAATGGCAATGCGGATGTTTTGTGGGTGCCGGGCGCCAACCGCTGAGGCGAGCATTTCCGTCGACGGAAATGCCCGGATGCTTCGAAGCATCCGTCACCCGCTCTTGTCGGTGACGTTTTCCTTAAAGGCGACCGCGAACTCGGCTTTCTTGGCGTCTGATGCATCGGTCTGGTAATTCGCTTTCCACTCCGACATCGGCATGCCGTAAAAGATCTCTCGCGCCTCTTCCTTGCCCATGTCGATGCCCTTTTCGTTGGCCGCTTCCTGATACCAGCGGCTCAGACAGTTGCGGCAGAACCCGGTCAGGTTCATCATGTCGATGTTCTGCACATCTGTGCGATCTTCCATCAGGTGCTGGCGCAACCGGCGGAAGGCAGCGGCTTCAAGCTCTAGCTGTGTCTGGGCGTCCATGGTCGTTCTCCATCAGTCATCGTTTGCGTCTTCGAGTGCTGCTTGCAGGATCGGGGCCAGTCGCTGACCCCAGGCCACCTGCGCGGTCTCGGTCTCGATCAGGTCATTGCGCAATTCAATAAGTGTATTCTGGCGCCCGTGATGCAAGGCATGGCGGTCAATCGTGTCGCCCGGCAGGTGACCGGAATAAGGTTGGTTGCGCCCAATTACGAGGTCAGGTTCCGCCTGAAGCCGTTCGATAAACGGGTCAGACAAGCGGCGGTCATAGGAATGCAGAACGCCCACGTGCCATGGGCGGCTTGGTCGTTGTTTCAGCTGACGGGTAAAGGAATGCACAGTGACAATGACGGTATCTTCGCGCTGCGCGGCAAGCTCTGCCAACGCGGAATGGTAGGGACGGTAATACGCGTTCAGCCTGCGCTCTTTTTCAACCGCACCCGCGTCTCGGTTGCCCGGGATGACAGAGCCGTCATAGAGGCGCATCAAAAGCGTTGGATCATCTTCTCCGCGGTTGGGATCAATCACGAGGCGCGAGAAGTTCGACAGGATCGCAGGCGCGTCAAGCGCGTCAGCCAATGCGACCGTCACGCCCGCCGCACCCGGATCAAAGGCAATGTGCCGGTCCATATCCTCTTGCGGTAGGCCCAGTGTGCCGCCCAGATCCGGTGGAACGGTGTTCGTTGCATGGTCGCAGATCACCAACCAGCGTGAATTTCGGGCAGCGCCGTGGATTGTGTAGGGATTGAATGTCATTCGTATGTCATCTCCAGCGCGCATGGGATAGTGGAGTTGCGTGGGAAAGGGAAATGGGCAATAACGCGCGCGAACCGTTAGCGGTAACACCGCGCTGGGCTGCCCATAATTCAACCGGAATTATACCATTTGGTAAAAAGCCCATTGAGAAGAAAGAATAGGTAGAAGAATGAGACGTCTGCGGAATGTGAAAATCGTCGCCACCCTTGGCCCGGCCTCCAACACTTATGAGATGATCCGCGCATTGCACGAAGCGGGGGCAGACGTGTTCCGCCTGAACATGAGCCACGGCACGCAGGACGAGATTGCAGAACGCCATCGGATCATTCGTAAGGTTGAGACCGATCTCGACAGCACGATTGGCATTCTGGCCGACCTTCAAGGCCCAAAGCTGCGTGTGGGTGTGTTCAAGAACGGTGAGGAAGAGCTCGTCGAAGGTGCGAAGTTCCGCCTCGATCTCGCGGAAGAAGAAGGCACCGTTGACCGTGTGACGCTGCCACACCCCGAGATCTTCCAGGCGCTTGAAGATGGTGCGTCGCTTTTGGTCAATGACGGCAAAATCCGTCTCAAGGTTGATAAATGCGGTGCAGACTTCGCCGATTGCACTGTGGTGACGGGGGGAACGATTTCCAATCGCAAAGGTGTGAACGTGCCTGACGTCGTCCTGCCTTTGGCCGCGTTGTCTGAGAAAGATCGCGATGATCTGGAATTCGCGTGCAGCCTGGGCGTTGACTGGGTCGCACTAAGCTTTGTACAGCGCGCAAAAGACGTTTGGGAGGCGCGCGATCTCATTGATGGCCGTGCGGCGGTTCTGTCGAAGATCGAAAAACCGTCTGGCGTGAAAGACTTTGATGAGATCCTTGACGCGTCAGATGGCATCATGGTTGCGCGCGGTGACTTGGGTGTGGAACTGCCGGTACAGAACGTGCCACCCATTCAAAAGCGCCTGGTGCGCCGCTGCAGGGCTGCAGCCAAGCCGGTGATTGTTGCAACGCAAATGCTGGAATCGATGATCGAGTCGCCAATGCCAACGCGCGCCGAGGTGTCGGACGTCGCCACCGCCATTTACGAAGGTGCGGATGCGATCATGCTGTCGGCGGAATCTGCCGCTGGCGATTACCCGATTGAGGCTGTGACCACGATGAACAACGTGGCCGAAGAGGTGGAGGCTGACCCGACCTACACAGAGATTATGGAAGCCTCTCGCACGGCGAAGCGCCAAACGATTGCCGACGGAATTGTGGCCGCCGCACGTGAGATTGCCGAGACAACTGACATCAAAGCGATTTGCTGTTTCACGTCGTCTGGCACCACGGCTTATCTCACCGCACGCGAACGCCCCCGGGTTCCGATCATTGCGATGACGACATCGGTTCAGACGGCCCGCCGCCTGGCGCTGACCTGGGGGACGGAATGCGTTATTGTCGGGACCATGGACCGCTTTAAGCAAGCGGTTGTGCATGCTGCGCGGGCGGCGCGGTCTGGCGGGTATGCCGGATCGACCGACCAGATCCTCGTCACCGCTGGCGTGCCGTTCAACACACCCGGCACAACCAATATCCTCAGGGTTGCGCCCTGTGACGAACGTTTGATTTACAACACCGATCCAGAGTAAACTTTCGCCGAGGTAACTTGTGCGGAGCAGTATTATGAGCACCGATAGAGTGCTAGTGATCGGCCTGATCCTTGGTGTCTTGTCTATCCCGGCGATTGTATCGGCGTTGTCAAATGGGCAACGCCCAAGGATCGCAACGATTACAATGATGATTGCGGGTGGCATGGTTGTCTATGCAATGTCGCAAAAACCCGGTGGATATCCGATCCACGAGATCCCAAGTGTTGTGTCCAGAGTGGTCAGTCAGTTTATCTGACACCTGATCGCCGAGCGGCAAAATAACTTGCATCACTGTCAAAGCCCGCCTATACGGCGCGCTCTACCCGCGTGGCCGGTCGAAATGGCATACCGAGTCGCGTGTTTACCGACCCACAGACAGGAGACGGAAATGCCGAAGATGAAGACGAAATCGAGCTGCAAAAAGCGGTTCAAGGTGACGGCCAAGGGCCGCATCAAGGCGGGTCAGGCTGGCAAACGCCACGGCATGATCAAGCGCAGCAACAAGTTCATCCGCGATGCGCGCGGAACCACCACACTGTCAAAGGCTGATGAAGGTATCATCAAGCCAATGATGCCCTACGCGCGCTAAGGAGGATTTGATATGTCTCGAGTAAAAGGCGGAACCACAACCCACGCCCGTCACAAGAAGGTCATCAAAGCCGCCAAAGGCTATTATGGCCGCCGCAAGAGCACCTTCAAGGTCGCCCGTCAGGCGGTCGACAAGGCCAACCAATACGCGACACGCGACCGCAACAACCGCAAGCGCAATTTCCGCGCGCTGTGGATTCAGCGGATCAACGCGGCTGTCCGCGCTCATGACGAAGCGCTGACATATTCGCGTTTCATCAACGGTCTGAACCTGGCCGGTATCGAAGTGGACCGCAAAGTTCTGGCGGATCTCGCCGTGCACGAGCCCGAAGCGTTCGGCGCGATTGTTGAGCAAGCCAAAGGCGCTCTGGCGGCTTAAGCTGACAACGAATTTGAATTGAAAGGCCTCGCGGCACGCGCGGGGCCTTTTGCTTTTTCGGCGTGGCACGGAAAATCGCGCTTGAACGTCCCGGGATTGGCGGCACTCTGCAACCGCCAAGAGTGAGGACACGGCCTGCATGCAAACCGGTTTGCCCAAAACGCCCAAACACGCGTCATACGATGTTGTCATTGTCGGGGGTGCCATGATGGGCGCATCAACGGCGTGGTTCCTGACAGACAATCCTGACTTCAATGGCTCAGTGCTCGTTGTCGAACGCGACCCAAGCTATGAAACGGCGTCTACCACACACACGAATTCCTGTATGCGTCAGCAGTTCAGCACCTCGCTGAACGTGCGCGTTTCGCAGTTTGCGGCGGATTACGTCAAAAACCTGCGCAACTACATGGGGGATGATCCTGATGTCCCCAATCTGACAATCCGGTCTTTTGGATATATGTATCTGGCCGACACGAATGCGTTTGCCGACACCTTACGGCGCAACCAAGTGATCCAGCGCGGGGCGGGGGCGGCCACACAGTTGATGACGCCGTGCGAAATTGCGGAGCGGTACCCGTTTTACAATCTCGATGGCATCGTCCTGGGTTCGATCAATAAGGTGGACGAAGGGTACTGGGATGGCGGTGCCGTCTTCGACGCTTGGAGGCGGCAGGCCCGCCATCGCGGAGTCGAGTTCGCGTCAAACGAAGTGGTCGCGATGCAGAAGGACGCGTCGGGTAGGCACATTGAAAGCGTGACGCTGGCATCTGGCGAAATTGTGGCGTGCGGCCAGATTGTTAATGCCTCGGGCCCTCGCGCGGCGCGCACTGCGGAAATGGCCGGGATCGTGCTGCCGGTGGAGCCGCGCAAGCGGTATTCGTGGATTTTCAAAGCAGAGACCCCAATAGAACAGGATCTGCCGCTGACGATTGATCCATCCGGCGTGCATGTACGGGAAAACGGTGGTGGCACCTATCTTGCAGGTGGGCATTCGGATAATGACTCCGCCGTATCTTTTGATGATTTCGCGATGGATCACACCCTGTGGCAGGATCACATCTGGCCCATCCTCGCGACGCGCATCCCGCAATTCGAAGCGATCAAGGTGCAAAGCGAATGGGCTGGGCACTA
>CAZCOX010000005.1:3898-27878 GCA_964500115.1 uncultured Rhodobacterales bacterium | reverse complement strand
CCATCTTCGTCCAGTGCCACAAAGACGAAATCCGCGTCCGTGACCTTGGCCGCCTTGTCGGAATAGCGCGGGCGCGCCCAGGCGTCGACGTGGATGCGCATCGACGTCCGGCCAACCTTGCGCAGGGTGGCGTATAGTGTGACCTCGTCCCCTACTTTGACAGGTCGCAGGAACTGCATCGCCTCGACGGCAACCGTGGCCCCGCGCCCTTGCGACACGCGGCCCGCCATATTGCCTGCGGCTAGGTCCATCTGTGACATCAGCCAACCGCCGAAAATATCGCCAGAAGGGTTGGTGTCGGCGGGCATGGCAATCGTACGGATGACCAGAACGCCCTCATCCTGCTGTCGCCCGTGAGAACTGCGCTGCTGCGCGCGGGCGAGGCTGGTGTCGGGCGTGTCGCTGGTCATGGGGCCGTGTCCTTATTGGTTGGACGCAGCAAACAGCAATTGGTCCGGTTTGCAAAGCGTGCCGCGCAGGGTCACCTGCTGCTTTGTGACATCATGAACATCGGCCCACCGCGCCAGCGGGGAAAGCTGTACCCGTTGACCATTACCACGTCGATGTCGTCCGGCGACCTGGCGATCCCGTCATCCAGCACGCCTTGCGCTTCGGTCTGCATCGCGTTCAGAATGCGGTCCATGATCCTTTGGGGCGTGAAATTTTGTGGTTTGATCCCCCGGTTTTCGCGTTCCGCTCGGATTATGTCGTCAACGACTGGATCGGGTTCAGGCTTGCCCTCGGGGTATTGATACCAACCGGCCTTGGTTTTCCGGCCAAAGCGCTCCATCTCGCATAGCTTATCGGCGATCCTGACATACCGCTCGTTCGGATCGCGCGTCGCGGCGCGGCGTTTGCGCATGGCCCAGGCGATGTCGAGGCCCGCGAGATCCTGCATCTCGAAAACACCCATCGGGAAGCCGAAGTCGCGCATCGCGGCGTCAACCTGTGTTGGCGATGCGCCGTCTTCGATCAGGTAATCCGCCTCGCGCCGGTAGGCCGACATGATCCGGTTTCCAATGAACCCGTCGCAGACGCCGGTGACTACGGCGATCTTGGACAGGCGCTTCGCCAGCTTCAAACCGGTTGCCAGCACGTCGGGCGCGGTCTGATCGGCATTCACGATCTCAAGCAATTTCATCACGTGGGCCGGTGAAAAGAAATGCAGCCCCAACATGCGGGTCGGGTCAGCCAGCGTTGCGGCGATTTCGTTCACGTCGAGGTAAGAAGTATTGGTGGCGAGGATCGTGCTATCCGGGACAACCTTTTCCATCGCTGCGAAGACGTCTTTCTTGACGGCCATGTCTTCAAATACGGCTTCGATGACGAGATCGGTATCCGCCAGCGCTGCATAGTCGCTGGCTGTCACCAGATTTGCCGTGGCTTCGCTGAACCCGGCTTCCGAAAGCTTTCCGCGCTTGAGCGCGCCTTGCAACACGCCGATGACCCTGTCGCGCGCGGCGTTTGCCGCGTCCTCCGTCTGTTCGGTCAGCGTGACGGGTAATCCCGATAGCAAGCAGATTGAAGCAATCCCCGCGCCCATCGTGCCGCCACCGATGACACCGACCTTGGCGATATCTCGGGGCTCAACCCCCTTTAGGCTGTCCAGTTTGGCGCTGGCGCGTTCCGCGAGAAAAATGTGACGCAGTGCACGAGATTGGTCGCTGGCTTGCAGTTCGAGGAAATTGGCGCGTTCGTTGGCCAACCCGTCTGTGCTATTGGTCGAGGCTGCAAACACAACGGTGTCGAACGCAACAACCGGAGACATCTGCCCGCGCGCTTTCCGCAAAACTTCTTCGCGCTCAGCCGTGAGTTGATTTTCAGGCAACGGGTCGACAACGGGGCGGTCAACAAGCGGTTGCGGCAAGGGGGCCGCCGCGATGGTTTCCGCGAATCCTAATGCGTTTTCCAAAACATCGCCTGCGAACACGTGGGCGATCAAGCCAGCCTCCACCGCTGTTTGCGCCGAGATCGGTCGTCCCGTTGTGATCATCTCAATCGCGCGCGCCATCGGCACGGCGCGCGGCAGGCGTACGGTTCCACCCGCGCCGGGGATCAGGCCGAGGTTCACCTCCGGCAGACCCATCTGCGCCGTTTCTTCCGCGATCCGGTAGTGGCAGCCCAACGCCACCTCAAGCCCGCCGCCGAGTGCCACCCCGTGGATGGCCGCAACCCAGGGCTTGGTTGCGGCCTCGATCGCTTTCACAACGTCTGGCAATGACGGGGCAAGGGGCGGTTTCCCGAATTCCCGGATGTCGGCACCTGCGATAAAGGTGCGTCCGGCGCACATCAGAACCACGGCTTTGACCGCAGGATCGGCTTCGGTTTCGTTCACAGCAGAGACAATCCCGGCGCGAACGGCTTGCGAAGTTGCGTTGACCGGCGGGTTTGAGACCGTGACGACGGCAATGTCGCCGTGGCTGGTCACCGTTACGGGCTGGCTCATGTTTTTGCTCCTCGTTCTATCCCACTGCCGATCACCGCGTTGTTGTTTGTGTGACCGCCTTCGCGCGTCATCGCAAGTCGCGTCGTTCGGAACTAAAACGTCGGAGCTCAATTGCTTCAAGTATGAAATTTTATGCTTGAAGCAAATTTGAACCCGTGCAACCGTGAAAGAATCTTGAGACAGGAGACAGCGGAATGCGCGTTGCGTGTTTGGGGGGTGGACCCGCAGGTCTGTACTTTGCGATCTCGATGAAGCTGCGCGATCCGTCCCATGACGTGGTCGTCATCGAGCGCAACAAGGCCGACGACACCTTTGGCTGGGGGGTTGTGCTGTCTGACGATGCGCTTGAGCAGATGGAGGGCAATGACCCTGTCAGCACGCAGCAGATCCGCGACAGCTTTATCTACTGGGATGACATTGCGGTCGAACACAATGGCGTCCGCACCGTGTCGGGCGGGCATGGATTTACCGGCGTTGGCCGCAAACACCTGCTGATCCTCCTCCAGAAACGGGCGCGTGACTTGGGTGTCGATCTGCGGTTCGAGACGGAATTTGACAGCGTTGATGAGTTTACAAGCGACTACGATGTCGTTGTGGCCACGGACGGGATCAATTCACGCATTCGTGCGGAATATGAAGACGTGTTCCAGCCCGATATCGATATGCGGAAGTGCAAGTTTGTCTGGCTTGGCACGCATCAGAAATTCGACGACGCGTTTACGTTTATCTTCGAAAAGACAGAGCACGGCTGGATCTGGGCGCATGTCTATCAGTTCGATGACAACACGGCGACGTTCATTGTGGAATGCTCGCAGGCAACTTGGGACGCATTCAGTTTCGAAGGCATGAGCAAGGCCGAAACGGTTGAAACCTGCCAGCAGGTGTTCGCGCGACACTTGGGCGGGCACGCGTTAATGTCGAACGCCGCTCATCTGAGGGGATCGGCCATCTGGATGAATTTCCCCCGGGTGATTTGCGGAAAGTGGTATCACAAGAATATCGTTTTGATGGGCGATGCCGCTGCGACCGGGCACTTCTCTATCGGGTCAGGCACGCGTCTGGCCTTTGACAGTGCCATTGCCCTAGCGGAGTATTTACACACCGAAGACACGCTTGAAGCCGCCTTCGCGCGCTATCAGGAAGAGCGTCGGCTGGAGGTTCTGCGCCTGCAATCGGCTGCGCGCAATTCGCTTGAGTGGTTCGAGGATGTGGAACGCTATCTCGACCTTGATCCGGTGCAGTTCAACTATTCCCTGCTGACCCGGTCGCAGCGCATCAGCCATGAAAACCTGCGAGAGCGGGACGCCGGATGGCTGGAAAGCGCGGAGCGATGGTTCATGGATCAGGCAGGCGTGCCGAAAGACGCGCCCGTGCGCGCGCCCATGTTCACGCCGTTCCGCTTGCGCGACATGACGCTGAAGAACCGGATCGTGGTGTCGCCGATGGCGCAATACAAGGCAGAGGATGGCACGCCCAATGCCTGGCACCTTGTGCATTATGGCGAGCGGGCCAAGGGCGGGGCAGGGCTGGTCTATACCGAGATGACCTGCGTGAGTGCCGAGGGCCGGATCACGCCGGGCTGTCCGGGCCTCTACGCGCCAGAGCATCAGGCGAAGTGGGCAGACTTGGTGGATTTCGTTCACGATGAAACGGATGCCAAAATTTGTTGCCAGATCGGTCATTCGGGGCGCAAAGGCTCCACCCGCATCGGATGGGAGGGCATGGATCAGCCATTGGAAAGCGGGAACTGGGGTATCGTATCGGCCTCACCCATCCCGTGGTCTGACGCCAATGCCATACCGCGTGAAATCACCCGTGCCGAGATGGACGAGATCAAGGATCAATTCGTCGCGTCCGCCCGCATGGCTGATGCGGCTGGATTTGACATGATCGAACTGCACGCGGCGCACGGGTATCTGCTGTCGTCTTTCATCTCGCCCGTGTCCAACAAGCGGACAGATGAATTTGGTGGGTCCTTCGAGAACCGCATGCGCTGGCCGCTTGAGGTGTTCCGGGCAATGCGGGACAATTGGCCAGCAGGCAAGCCGATGTCGGTGCGGATTTCAGCGAATGACTGGGTTGGCAGCGATGGGGTCACGCCTGACGATGCGGTCGAAATTGCAAAGGCATTCAGCAGAGCCGGTGCCGACCTGATCGATGTGTCCGCAGGCCAGACCAGCATCGAGGCTGAACCTGTTTACGGGCGCATGTTCCAGACACCTTTTTCTGACCGGATTCGCAACGAGGCGGGGCTGACCACCATGGCGGTGGGCAATATTTACGAGGCGGACCATGCAAATTCGATCCTCATGGCGGGGCGTGCGGATCTGATCGCTGTTGGGCGTCCGCATCTCTCAGACCCCTATTGGACTTTGCGCGAGGCGGCGAAGATCGGGGATCGACACGCGATTGACTGGCCAGACCCGTACCTTGCCGGGCGCGATCAGCTTTGGCGGCTTGCCGACCGCGAGTCAGAGGCGGTGCGGGTATGACGCCGCTCGACGGGCATATTGTTGTGTCTGGCGGCGGCACGGGTGTTGGAGCGGCAACGGCACATGCCCTGGTCGAAGCCGGAGCAAAAGTGACGATCCTTGGCCGCACGGAGGCCAGTCTGAAAGCGCAAAACCTGCCATATCAGGTGTGCGACGTGACAGATCGTGAAGCGGTTTTTGCGGCATTCACGGTTGCCGCAGAACAGAACGGCCAGGTCACCGGCGTGGTAGCGAATGCAGGGGCGGCAGAGAGTGTGCCATTTACAAAGCTAATGCCAGAGCAGCTAGACGCGATGATGTCGGTGAACCTTCATGGCGTTGTGAATTGCTGGCAGGCAGGGCTTGCGCAGATGCAAGCCGGCGGTCGGCTGGTGGCAATTGCATCGACCGCCGGGCTGAAGGGATACCCCTATGTTTCGGCCTATTGCGCAGCGAAACACGGGGTTGTCGGGCTGACCCGATCGCTCGCCATGGAACTTGCAGGCAAAGACATCACCGTGAACGCTGTCTGCCCGGGCTTTGTCGAAACGCCAATGCTGGAACGCTCTGTCGCCAATATCATCGAGAAAACAGGGATGAGCCAGGATCAGGCAGAGCGCGCCTTGCGGTCGGGTAATCCGCAAGACCGGTTCATTCAAGTTGACGAGGTCGCGCAGTCGGTGGTCTGGCTGATGAGCGATGCGGCGCGATCCGTTAACGGTCATTGCCTGAGCATATCGGGAGGTGAGATTTGATGGCCGAGGTCACCCAAACAACTGCGCGCAACCAGCCGCCGGAATCGGTGTCCAAAGACCGTCTGCGGCTCTGGCTTCGCCTGCTCAAGGCGCACCATTCGATTGAGCAGATCCTGCGCCAAAAATTGCGTGACGACTTTGGGTCCACCCTGCCGCGCTTCGATGTGATGTCAGCCTTGTCGCGGCACCCGGATGGGCTCAAGATGAGTGACATTTCCAAGCTGCTAAAGGTTTCAAACGGCAATATCACCGGCATTGTGGACCGTCTGTCGGAAGACGGTCTTGCGGTACGCGCTGCCCTGCCCGGGGATCGTCGTGCGCAGCTTGTGCGGTTAACACAGAAGGGGCACGCCACCTTTCAAACGCACGCAACGGCGCACGAGGGCTGGATCAATGATCTGCTGGCCGGTCAGTCGCCAGACGACATGGCCGCACTTTCCAAATTGCTGGACGGTTTGTGTGACCAGCTGCAGGAAACGGGAGAGATCGAACATGCATAGCGCGACCAAGCATTTCCGGTGCGAGATCGATGGTGCCATTGCCAGGATTTCCCTCGACCGCCCGGAGCGCAAAAACCCCCTGACCTTTGACAGCTATGCCGAACTGCGCGACTGGTTTCGGGACCTTGCCTATGGTGACGACGTGCACGCAGTCGTCATTCTGCCGAACGGTGGCAACTTCAGTTCGGGCGGCGATGTGCATGACATCATCGGCCCGCTGACCAAGATGACTATGAAAGAGCTTTTGGCCTTTACCCGCATGACCGGCGATCTGGTCAAGGCCATGCTTCATTGCGGCAAGCCGATCATCTCTGCCGTCGATGGTATCTGCGCTGGCGCGGGGGCGATCATCGCGATGGCCTCTGACCTGCGTATCGCGACGCCAGAGGCCAAGGTCGCGTTTCTGTTCAACCGGGTGGGTCTCGCTGGGTGCGATATGGGCGCGTGTGCCATGCTGCCCCGCATTATCGGGCAGGGGCGCGCGAACGAACTGCTGTATCTGGGTCGATCCATGTCAGCCGAAGAAGGCGCTGCGTGGGGGTTTTTCAACCACTTGGTCGAAAGCGCCGGTCTGGACGATGCTGCAATGGCCATGGCCAAACGCATCGCGAACGGGCCGACCTTTGCCAATTCCATGACCAAAACGATGCTCAATCAGGAATGGTCGATGTCTCTGGATCAGGCGATCGAAGCCGAAGCGCAGGCGCAGGCCATTTGCATGCAAGGCAATGATTTCAAACGCGCCTACGAGGCTTTTGTCGCCAAACAGAAACCGGTGTTTGAGGGGGATTGATGGCCGATCAGACCTTCCTTCAGTGGCCATTCTTCGAAGATTGGCATCGCGATCTGTACGCGGAGCTTGAGGATTGGGCGCACGCCAATCTTGCAGAGATCGATCACTCCGAAACCGATACGGCCTGCCGCAAGCTGGTTCGTGCGTTGGGCGACGCCGGGTTTTTGGAGCACACGGGGTCTAACGACGGTAAGCTTGATGTCAGAACGCTTTGCCTGATCCGCGAAACGCTGGCGCGGCATGATGGCCTCGCGGATTTTGCTTTCGCGATGCAGGGCTTGGGGACGGGCGCGCTGACGCTTTTCGGCAACGATGCGCAGAAGGCTGCGTGGCTACCCCAGACGCGCAGCGGTGCAGCAATTGCCGGGTTCGCTCTGACCGAACCGCAGTCCGGGTCGGATGTCGCGAATTCGACGATGACTGCCACGCTGGACGTTGACCACTATGTGCTGAATGGCGAAAAGACTTGGATTTCAAACGGCGGCATTGCTGACGTGTACACCGTTTTCGCGCGTACCGGCGACGCGCCGGGGGCAAAGGGGTTGTCGGCGTTTATCGTGCCTGCTGATACCGATGGTCTCTTCGTGGTCGAGCGTCTGGACACCATCGCGCCGCATCCACTCGCGCGGCTGCGGTTTGCTGATTGTCGTATTCCCAAGTCGGCGCTGATCGGCGGGTCGGGGCAGGGGTTCAAGATCGCGATGTCCGTTCTGGATGTCTTCCGCTCTACTGTAGCCGCCGCCGCGCTCGGCTTTGCGCGGCGTGCGTTGGACGAGGCTTTGATCCGTGTGCGGGACCGCCGCGTGCAGGGCGCGCCGCTTTTTGATCTGCAATTGGTGCAGGGCCACATCGCTGATATGGCGTTGGACGTCGATGCGGCAGCTTTGCTGGTCTACCGCGCCGCATGGACCAAAGACAGTGGCGCGCCGCGCGTGACCCGCGAGGCCGCGATGGCGAAGCTTTTCGCGACCGATCAGGCGCAGCAGGTCATCGACAAAGCCGTTCAGTTGCACGGCGGTGATGGCGTGCGCAGCGGGCAAACCGTTGAAAAACTTTACCGCGAAATCCGGGCGCTGCGCATCTACGAAGGCGCATCAGACGTGCAAAAGGTCATCATCGCCCGGCAGACGATGGCCGCGATGGGGGAGCCGACATGAGCCAAAAAAGCGCGCATATCGACAGCTTTGCAGCGGAAAATTTGCCGCTCCGCGACACCTGGCCTGATCTTCTTTTGGATGGGTTTGACTACCCCGATCAGTTGAATGTCGGCTTTGAGTTGACCGATGCGATGGTTGCCAAAGGCTTTGCTGACAAGACGGCTTTGATTGGAAATGGGCGGCAGCGGACCTACAAGGAACTGACCGACTGGACAAACCGGATCGCCAACGTGCTGGTGCATGATCTTGGGGTACAGCCTGGAAATCGTATCCTGATTCGCTCTGCCAATAACCCGGCGATGGTCGCCTGTTGGCTGGCTGCGACCAAGGCAGGCGCGGTCGTGGTGAACTCCATGCCCATGCTACGCGCCGCAGAATTGACGAAATACGTGGAAAAGGCCGAGATCGCGTTTGCCCTTTGCGACACGCGGCTGATGGAAGAGATGAAGATTTGCGCCGCTCAATCCCCCGCCCTGAAACGGGTGGTTGGTTTCGACGGCACGTCCAACCATGATGCCGAACTGGACAGGCTTGCGCTTGAACAGCCTGTCAGTTTCGACACCGTGCCAACTGCACAGGACGACGTCGCGCTGCTTGGTTTCACGTCTGGGTCTACCGGTGAACCAAAGGCGACGATGCATTTTCACCGGGACATCCTGATCATTGCGGACGGATACGCGCGCGAGGTGCTGGGCGTCTCGCCGGATGATGTGTTTGTCGGCTCCCCGCCGCTTGCATTTACCTTTGGCTTGGGTGGTCTTGCGGTTTTCCCACTGCGTTTCGGAGCCACGGCGACTTTGCTCGAAAACGCCAGCCCGCCGAACCTTGTGAACATTATCGAAAAATACAAAGCCACGGTCTGTTTCACCGCTCCAACCGCCTACCGCGCGATGCTGCATGCGATGGACGAAGGCGCTGATTTGTCGTCTTTGCGCGCGGCGGTTTCTGCGGGCGAGACGTTGCCGGCGCCGGTCTATGAAGACTGGATCGCTATGACGGGCAAGCCGATGCTCGATGGCATTGGCGCGACCGAATTGTTGCACATCTTTATCACCAACCGGTTTGATGATCACAAACCGGCCTGCACCGGAAAGCCTGTGACCGGCTATGAGGCCAAGATCGTTGGTGCAGACGGTAAAGAGCTTCCTGATGGCGAACTGGGGCGTCTCGCGGTGCGCGGGCCGACAGGGTGTCGCTATCTGGGGGGAAGCCGTCAGACCGAATACGTTCAGGATGGATGGAACATCACCGGTGACACATTCTGGAAAGACGCGGATGGCGATTTCCACTTTGCTGCGCGGGATGACGACATCATCGTATCAGCAGGTTATAACATCGCGGGGCCCGAGGTTGAGGCGGCGCTGCTCAGCCATGACGCCGTTCTGGAATGTGCGGTGATCGGCTGCCCGGACGAAGAGCGCGGCGCGATCGTTCAGGCGCATGTCGTTGTCGTTGAAGGCGCAAAAGCCGACGACGCACTGATCCAAGCGCTTCAGGATCATGTGAAAGCCGTCATCGCCCCATTCAAGTATCCACGCAGCATTGTCTTTGCCGACGCACTGCCAAAAACAGAGAGCGGGAAAATCCAGCGCTTTCGCTTGCGGGCGTCCGAATGACGACGCGGTGCACCCATGTTTCGACGCCGCGCAACGGTCACGAAATTAAGGTTTGTGTTCCCCCGCGCGACAACATCAATATCGTACCGGAGGTACAACAGCTCGACAGCGACGGAATCGAGCGCCTTGTGACAACGTTCACGCTCTAACCAAATCAACCGTCGGTATCCAATTAGGGGGAAACCATGAAAATCAAAGCAACGATAGCCGCGGTGTCGCTTGGCGCTGCCATGTTGGCAACGTCGGCACTGGCCGAGACGAAAGTGGGCATGATCACCACGCTGTCCGGTGGTGGGGCCGGGCTTGGCATCGACGTGCGCGACGGGTTCATGCTGGCGATCAAGCAATCCGGTCGCGATGACATCGAAGTTGTGATCGAAGACGATCAGCGCAAACCGGATGTCGCCGTACAACTGGCGGACAAGATGGTGCAGTCTGAAAAGGTGGATGTTCTGACAGGCATCATCTGGTCGAACCTTGCAATGGCGGTCATCCCGTCGGTCACGGCACAGGGCAAGATTTACCTTTCACCGAATGCCGGACCTTCTGCGCTGGCGGGCAAAGGATGCAATGAGAACTATTTCAATGTGGCCTGGCAGAATGACAACCTGCACGAGGCGGCGGGCGCCTATTCGAACGATGCAGGTTACAAAAACACCTTCATCCTCGCGCCAAACTATCCGGCAGGGCAGGACGCCCTGACCGGATTCAAGCGGTTTTTTGACGGTGATCTGGCTGGAGAACTTTATACCAAGCTTGGCCAAACCGACTATGCGGCAGAGATTGCCCAAATTCGGGCGTCTGACGCCGACAGCGTCTTTTTCTTCCTCCCGGGAGGCATGGGGATTTCGTTCCTGAAGCAATACAGCGACTCTGGTGTTGATCTGCCGGTTGTCGGTCCGGCGTTTTCCTTTGATCAGGGCATCCTTCAAGCGGTTGGCGATGCCGCGATGGGTGTCGTGAACACCTCGCAGTGGAACAAGGACCTCGACAACCCGACCAACGCGGCCTTCGTCGAAACCTTCCAGGCGGAATACGGACGCTTGCCATCTCTCTACGCAAGCCAGGGCTTTGACACGGCGAACCTGCTGATCTCGGCACTGGAAAAGTCGGACGTGTCAGACATGGATGCCTTCCGCGCGGCTTTAAAAGAGGCGGATTTCGACAGCACGCGCGGTGACTTTGCGTTTGGGCCGAACAACCACCCGGTGCAGACGATCTATGCGCGCAAGGTAGTCAAAGAGGGAGATGTTTTCACGAACGAACTCATCGGGCCTGCGCTGGTCAACCATTCCGACGCCTACGCGGCTGAATGCGAAATGTGATGTGACGGCCGGGACCTTTTGGGTTCCGGCCAACACCAAGGCCCTTTTCCATGTCCACACTTCTGATCATTGAGCAGGTTCTGAACGGGCTACAGTTCGGGATCATGCTCTTTCTGATGGCCGCTGGTCTGACGCTGATCTTTGGCGTCATGGGCCTGATCAACCTCGCGCATGGATCGCTTTACATGGTAGGCGCCTTTGCGGCTGCAGCGGTTGCGGGCGCGACCGGGTCATTCCTGCTCGCCTTGATCGCAGCGCTTGGTGCTGCGGCAATTGCGGGTGCGTTGGTCGAGATGATCGTGATCCGACGGCTCTACGACAAAGACCACCTGGATCAGGTGCTGGCTACTTTCGCGCTGATCCTGATCTTTTCCGAAGGCACCCGTTGGGTGTTCGGGTCATTCCCGCTTTTCCTCGACATCCCGGAATACCTCTCCGGTCCGGTCACCTTGCCCGGGGGCATCCAGTACCCGCTGTACCGCATCGCGCTGATTGTGGTTGGGTTGCTGGTGGCGCTGGGCCTTGGGATTTTCATCTCTAAAACGCGCATCGGCATCCAAATTCGCGCTGGCGAAAATGACCGCGAGATGATTGCGGCGCTGGGTGTCGACATCTCAAAGCTCTACACACTGGTGTTTGCATTGGGGGCAGCCTTGGCAGGATTGGCCGGGGCCTTGGTGGGGGCGATCCAATCCGTGCAAGTCGGCATGGGAGAGCCGGTCCTCATCCTCGCATTCGTTGTGATTGTGATTGGCGGTATCGGCTCAATCAAGGGCGCGTTGATTGGCAGCATTCTGGTCGGGCTGACCGATACGCTGGGTGGCGTGTTCCTGCCGCAATTCTTTGGTCTGTTCATGGAGCCATCAACCGCGACCAGCGTAGGGTCCTCCATCGCGTCAATGTCGATCTACATCCTGATGGGTGCGGTTCTGGTCTGGCGTCCCACCGGGCTCTTTGGGGCCGCGCAATGATTGCGGAGCGGTATTTCAACCTGTTTGTTCTGGCCGTTTTGGTCGCAGTGCCCTTGTGGGCTGTCGTTACCGACGAGCCGTTCACGATCACGCTTATGACGCGCGCCGTCATCTTTGGACTGGCCGCGGTGGGCCTGAACATCGCGCTTGGTTATGGCGGGTTGGTCAGCTTTGGCCACGCGGTCTATTTCGGCATCGGCGGCTATGCGATGGGCATTTTGGCCTATCACGCGCAGACATATACTCCGGTGGCCGAATGGCCCTTTGTGATCGAAGGCACCAAATTCATGCCGGTGATCTGGCTTCTGGCGATGGTGTTCAGTGCGCTGGTGGCGTGGATCATTGGCATCCTGTCGCTGCGCACGACGGGGGTCTATTTCATCATGATCACCCTCGCCTTTGGTCAGATGTTCTATTTCTTTTCCATCGGCTGGGCGGAATACGGCGGCGAGGATGGTCTGTCGATCTATGTCAGAAACGACTTTCCCGGGCTCAACACGCTGGTCCCGATCCAGTTTTACGGTCTCTGCCTTGTGCTTTTGTGTCTGGCACTCTGGGGCGCACACCGGTTGGCAAAGTCGCCTTTTGGTCTGGCGCTCGGTGCCGCGCGGCAAACCCCCACACGTGTCGAAACCGTTGGCCTGAACCCGACGCGGGTGAAATTGGTGGCGTTTGTAATTTCGGGCACAATCACCGGTCTCGCAGGCGCGCTCTTTGCGGATCTCAACAGGTTCGTCAGCCCAACGATGTTCAGTTGGCAGCTAAGTGGAGAGATCATCGTGTTTCTCATCATTGGCGGCGTCGGGCGATTGTTCGGCCCTGTCGTCGGTGCGCTGGTCTTTGTGGCGTTGGAACATTTTCTGGGTGGGTTCAGCGACTATTGGCACATCTACCTGGGCATTCTTCTGCTTATGATTGTGCTTTTTGGTCGTGGCGGTCTGATCGGAATGATCTGCGGGCGGGAAGACACCCATGGCTGATGTCGTTCTGCAAACCCGTGGCATCAGCAAACGCTTTGGTGCGCTGAAGGCAAGCGATGATATCTCTATCGATCTGCGACCGGGTGAAATCCATGCGGTGATTGGGCCGAACGGGGCGGGTAAGTCCACGTTGATTGCCCAGATTTGCGGAACGCTGGCACCGGATGCGGGGCAGGTGGCGTTGATGGGGCAGGATGTGACACAGACAACCGCCCGCGCGCGGGCGCAAGCCGGGCTGGGGCGGACCTTCCAAATCTCGGCGCTCGCCATGGAGTACAGCGTTCTGCAAAACGCCATGCTGGGCGCACTTGGCGCGTCGGCACGACCCTGGCGATTCTGGCAACCGGTGTTGAAGGATGCAGAATTACGCGAGATCGCGACCGCCGCGTTGGAGCGGGTCGGTCTGACCGATGTCATGCAGATGCGCACGTCCGAGTTAAGTCACGGCCAAAGACGTCAACTGGAAGTGGCCGTCGCGCTGACGTTAAAGCCCAAGGCGTTTGTGATGGACGAACCGATGGCGGGTCTGGGGCCGGACGGATCGAAGCGTCTGACCGGGTTTCTCGACGCGTTGCGGAATGAGGCTCCTATCCTGCTCGTCGAACACGACATGGATGCGGTGTTTGCACTCGCCGATCGCATCAGCGTTCTGGTCTATGGCCGGGTTATCGCAACCGGAACAGTCAGCGACATCCGCAGCAACAAAGATGTGCAAGACGCTTATTTGGGAGACGACGCGTGACGCTCCTGCAGCTCTCAGACATCACGGCGTCCTACGGCGCAAGCCAAGCCTTGTTTGGCGTCAGCCTGACCGTTCACGAAGGTGAAGTGCTCGGCCTGATGGGGCGCAACGGGATGGGCAAGTCAACCACCGTGAAATGCATCTGCCGCATGTTGCCTGCCTTGGGCACCATCGGGTTTGACGGGCACGATCTGAGCCGCCTGCCCAGCTACCGGGTTGCGCGCCTGGGCATCGGGTTGGTGCCAGAGGGGCGCAGATGTTTCGCCCATCTGACGGTTGAGGAAAACCTGATTGCCGCAGCGCGCGGCGGGCAGTGGATACTAGAAACTGTTTCGCAGCTTTTTCCGCGTTTGGGTGAACGCGCGACCCAAAAGGCAAGTTCGCTGTCCGGGGGCGAACAGCAAATGCTGGCCATCGGGCGGGCGTTGATGACCAATCCAAAGCTGCTCATTCTCGATGAAGCCACCGAAGGTTTGGCACCACTGATCCGCCAAGAGATTTGGGACGTCATTGCCAAGCTCAAGGCGGAAACGGGCATGTCGATTATCGTGATCGACAAGTCGATCAAGGAACTGCGCGGTGTCTGCGACAGTGCGGTCATTCTGGAACGTGGCCGGTCTGTCTGGCAGGGCGCGATGGCAGACCTGACCCAATCGATCACCGAACAGTATCTGGGTGTGTGATGGGGTTTGTCTGGCAGCAGAAGGTCCTGTTCAAGCATTGCGACCCTGCGGGCATCGTTTTCTACCCGCGCTATTTTGAGATGATCAACGACTGTGTTGAGGCGTTCTTTGCGAACCGTCTTGATTGGCCGTTCGAGAAGCTGCATGGGGCCGGGGCTGTCCCGACGGTTGAGATTGCGACGACATTTACCTCACCCAGTCGCCATGGCGACATTCTGGATTTCGACCTGCGTGTCACGCGCCTGGGAAACACGAGCATGTCTTTGGGGGTCGAGGCCGCATGTGACGGCGCGCCCCGTCTCACCACAAAATCCACACTTGTGAATGTCGGTGCCGGGGGCAAACCAACGCCATGGCCGGACGCCGTGCGCACAAGAATCCAAGAGATTGAGGAGCAGCAAAATGGCACATGAACCCATACACCCCGTAGGGTGGGCGCCAGCGAAAGGTTATGCGAACGGCATGCTCACCAAGGATGGAACGTTGCACATTGGCGGACAGATCGGCTGGAACAAGGATCAGGTGTTTGAGACGGATGACTTCGTCGAGCAAATGGAACAGACCCTTCGCAATATTGCGGACATTGTCACGGCTGCGGGTGGCGATGTGACCGACATCACGCGGCTGACGTGGTTTATCACTGACAAAACCGAATACCTCGCTCGGCAAAAAGACGTGGGCGCGGCGTACCGTGCCGTTTTGGGCCGCCATTTTCCGGCAATGTCTGTGGTGGTTGTGCAAGGCCTGATCGAGGATCGCGCGCTCATCGAGATCGAGGCGACGGCGCATATCGCAGGCTAAACCTAGCGCGACCAACGCCACTATCGCAGCGGCCAAATTCTTGACTGATCGATCAGTCAGGATTAGCGTGCAGCATGTCTGCCAACGAATCTGTAATGGATACCGGTCTGATTTCTCCCAAGGTGGAGCAACTTTTGCTCGCCGCTGAAGTCGAGTTTGCAGAGCGTGGGTTCGAGGGTGCAGGCATGAAGCGGATCGCGGCGCGTGCTGACGTGTCTCAGGCGCTTTTGCACTATCACTTCGGCACCAAAGATCGGCTCTACGCCGAGGTCATTGCCCAGAGGTCCAAAAAGATCAACGATGAGCGCCGCGCAATGCTCGCACGCATCGACCTGACGGCCGATACCGCTTTGCGCGATGTGTTCGAAGCGCTCTTTCGGCCGCCGCTTGGCCCCGCCGGGGGTGCCCAGTCTTACGCGCGGATATTCGGTGGGCTGGTGGTTGGCCGCGAACGCGACCGGGTGTTGGTGAAGCAACACTACGACCCGACCGCCAAGGAATTTATTCGCAGCATCCAGATCATTCTGGCGCATGACACGCCAGCCATTGCCGCGCAAAGCTATACCCTCGCCCTGGGTGCGCTGATCTCGGTCATCGCGCGGGATGGGCGGATCGAACGGCTTATGGAGCAAAGCGACAAGATGCAGGACACCGAGGTTCTGCTGACCCAATTGATCACATTCTGCACTGGCGGCGTGAGGGCTTTGGCTGCTGCTGCAAGGACTTAAGGACAAATCCAAGGGAGGAAAGGATGAACAATTTTGTGAAAGGCGCGCTTCTGGCAACGGTTGCGATGGCACCTGTGTCGGTCGCGGCAGACAGTTTCTCGGCCACCGTTGCAGCGGGGCATCCGCCGGTGTTTCGCTGGGTCAAGATGATTGATGAGGCGTTTGTGCCAGCGGTCGAAGCCGCACTCGACGGCACCGGCCACACTGTCAGTTTCAGTGGGCAATATGGCGGTGCCATTGCCGGTGTTGGCGAAGAACTGGAAGCGGTCGAGGCTGGGTTGGCTGAAATCGGGATCTGCCAATCGCTGTTCGATCCGGCAAAGCTCGCTGTTCAGAACGTGACCTATTACACGCCTTTTGTTTCTGACGATGCGCGCGCGGTCGGAGACCTGATGCATGATCTGCAACTCAATGATCCCGGAATGCAGAAAGGGTATGAGGACAACGGTGTCGTCTATCTTGGCGCGCCGGTGGTGATCGATGACTACCTTCTGATGACGAATTTCCCGGTCAATTCCCTCGCCGATCTCGACGGTAGGAAAATCGGCGCGCCGGGTGCAGCTTTAAACTGGCTTAGCGGCACCGGCGCTGTCGGTGTGTCTGGCAATCTGACCACCTATTACAACGAACTCAAAACCGGCGTCTTTGATGGCGTGATCGTCTTTGCCTCGGCGGCACTGCCGGGCAAGCTGTTTGAAGTGGCCCCAAACATCACCCGCGCAGGCCTAGGCGCGCAATATGCCGGATCGCTTTGCGCTAACGCCGACTGGTACGAAGGCTTGCCCACCGAAGTGCAGGAGGCGCTCCGCTCTGCGGCAGATGAAACGCAGGAATGGTATGTCTCGGCCCTTGAGGCAGCGGTCGACAATGCGTTTTCCGTGATGGCTGAGAATGGCGCGACAATCACAGACGCGTCCGATGACATGCGGATGAGTTGGGCAAACGGCATGGACAACGCAGCCAAGGCATGGGCCGAAGGGCTGGATGGCCAAGGACTGCCCGGAACGGCGTCGCTCTCAACGTATATGGAACAGATGCGCGCCGCCGGGGCCACGCCGTTGCGGGACTGGGACAAAGAATAACGCATGTCCCCGGACGCTGCCGAAGCACCGTTCCCTCTGCGTTGGCTGGATCGGCTAACGCAGATGGCCAATATCTGCGGATCGCTTCTGATTTCAGGGTTGGTCATTCTGATCGGTGCGGATGTGTTCAGTCGCAACGCTTTCAACGCACCGATCTCGGGCGTTCCAGAGATGGTGACGCTATCCATTGTCGCGATTGTTTTCCTGCAAGCGCCGCAAGCGCTCAAGGCCGGACGCATGACCCGCTCGGACGCTTTGTTGAACGTCTTGGAAGCCCGCGCACCCGGCGTCGCGCGATTTCTTGAGACGCTGTATGATCTTGCGGCCATCGGTGTGGTTGGGGCGATCTTCTATGCGACCTACCCCATCTTTACCCGCGCCTGGGAGCGATCCGAGTTCATTGGCGCGGCGGGTGATTTCACTGCACCAGTCTGGCCGGTCAAGCTCATGATCCTGATCGGTGCCGCCCTGCTCGCCCTGCAATTCCTGGCGCGCATCCTGCGCCGTCATATCTACGGACAGCCCGAAAATGTCGCCGTTTGAAATCGGCCTGATGGCGCTGGGCGGCATGGGTCTTTTGGTGATGGGCGGTATGTTTGTGCCCATCGCTTTGATCCTGACATCCTTTGCCGGTGTCTGGGCGATCAAGGGCTCCCCGGTGCTGGCAGCAAAGATGCTGGGGCTGGCGGCCAACGATGCCATTGCCAGCTATTTCTTCGGCGTTGTCCCGCTGTTTGTGCTGATGGGCTTTATCGTTTCCGAAGCGGGCATCGGGCGCGACGCATTTGACGTCGCCAATGCGATGTTCCGCAAGATCAAGGGCGGGCTGGGCGTTGGCACCGTCGCGGCGAACGCGATCTTTGCCGCGGTTACTGGCATTTCCATCGCATCCGCAGCGGTCTTTACGAAAATCGCCGTGCCGGAAATGCGCCGCCATGGCTACACCGACAGGTTTGCGGTGGGTGTCGTTGCGGGCAGCTCGGTATTGGGGATGCTCATCCCGCCCAGTCTGCTGTTAATCCTGTTCGGGCTGTTGGCCGAGCAATCCATTGGCGACCTCTTCCTCGCCGGCATTGGCCCGGGCATACTTATGGCGTTGCTCTTTGGCGGCGCCACAGTTTTGATGGCGACCTTCTCGCAGAAATTCGTTGGTCAGAACCTCAGCGCAGACAGCGCGCAGATGAGCGGCAGCGAATTGCTATCCAAAGGCCTTCCCATCACTCTGCTGATCGGAATCGTCCTTGGCGGCATCTACTTTGGCTTTTTCACGCCGGTTGAAGCCGGGGCGATAGGTGCAATTGGGGCATTTGCGATTGGTCTGTTCAAACGGCGACTGACGCTGACATCGCTGTGGCGCGTGCTGGTCGAAACGGGGCTTGTCACCGCGTCCGTCTGTTTCCTGATCATCGCCGCGCAAATGTATTCGCGCATGCTCGCATTCTCTGGCGTGCCCGTCAGCTTTGGCGAAATGGCTGCAAATGCAGAGCTTGGGGTGCTGGGTCTGATCTTTCTCTACGTCCTGATCGTGATCTTCTTGGGCATGATCCTCGACAGCTCGTCGATCATGCTGATCGTCGTGCCCCTCATGCTGCCGATCGTGATCCCGACGGGGATTGATCTGGTGTGGTTCGGCATCGTCACGGTGATCGCGGTCGAAATCGGACTGCTGACACCGCCCTTTGGCATCTCTGTCTACGTGATCAAATCGACCCTCAAGGACGACAACATCAGTCTGTTCGACATTTTTGTAGGTGCAGCACCCTTTGCCCTGATGATGCTGCTCTGCCTGATTCTGATCATCCTCTTTCCACCCATCGCAATCGGCCTCTTGTAGGAGCCCACACCATGGCGCGCACATTCGTAGATCTTTCCGTCCCGCTCGAAGCCGACATTCCATCGGACCCGGAAATCATGCTGCCGCAGATTGAGTATTTCGATCACAAAGATACCGCCGAGCAGATGGCAGGCTTCTTTCCCGGTCTCACACCGTCTGACCTACCCGGCGGCGATGGATGGGCGCTCGAAAAGCTGACGATCTATACCCACAACGGCACACATCTGGATGCGCCCTATCACCATCATTCAACGATGAACGGCGGCGAACGCGCGATCACAATTGATGAGGTGCCGCTGGAATGGTGTTTTGGAAACGGCGTGAAGCTCGACTTTCGGCACCTTGACGACGGGCACATTGTGACGCCCGCTGAAGTCGATGCAGAGCTGGACCGCATTGGGCACACACTTGCTCCGTTGGACATCGTTCTGGTCAATACCAGCGCGGGAGAGCGCTATGGCCATCCGGATTACCTGGGCCGCGGCTGCGGCATGGGGCGGGATGCGACGCTACACCTGCTGGAGCAAGGCGTGCGCGTCACCGGCACCGACGCGTGGAGTTGGGATGCGCCGTTCCCGATCACCGCCGCGCGGTTTGCGCAAGAGCAAGACCCGGCGATCATCTGGGAAGGCCATCGCGCCAGCATGGAGATCGGGTATTGCCACATCGAAAAGCTGGCGAACCTTGATCAGCTTCCGGCAACCGGATTCACGGTGTCATGCTTTCCGTTCAAGATCAAAGCGGCCTCAGCCGGGTTCGTACGCGCCGTGGCCATCATCGAAGATTGAGGCGCGCCGGACCACACCAGACCCATTCACGAACCAAAGGGGCCGAAGACAATGACCATCGATCAACCAAAAGAGCCGCTTGAGGTGATCTTTACTTGCGCAGGTCAGGCCGTTGGCAAAATGCGCAATGACCTTGATGTCAAAATGACCAGCCCGATGGAGGAACACTTCACGCTTGCTACTGACGAAGGTCCGTTTCACGGCGGTGACGCCTCCGCCCCGCCGCCGCTTGCACTGTTCATCGGTGGGCTGACAGGCTGTATCATGACCCAACTGCGCGCTTTTGCGAAACGGATGGATGTGCAGATCGACGACCTACGAGTCGAAAGCAAGATCGTCTGGCAGTGGGTGCCAAAAGACCGGATTTACGAAACCGCTCCCAAATCATTCGATATCGACATCTATCTCGAAAGCCCCAATCCGCTGGAAGATCAGGTCGCGCTGATCGCCTCTGCCAAGAAGGGGTGCTTTGTCGAACAGACGTTGGGTCAGGCCAACACGGTGCGCCACAAGCTGCGCACACCGGACGGGTTCATCGATGTGGAACGGGTTGCCGCCTGACCGCTATGCTTCAACCGCCTCGCGCATCCAGCGTTGCAGATGCATGACCGGGTGCTCCGAGTTCACGCCGCCCTTCGGGTCAATAACGAGGGGGCCGGGGATATACCCGCGCGATTGAAGGCCGCGCTGAACAGATTCCACCAGATGGATGTCCTCCTCCACCGTCGTCTCGCGATCTTGCAACGCCAGCTTGCGCACCTCCGCCGACTCCTGCCCATCGACCGAATACCACCCGCGCCAGACCACCACATGCGTCGCATCAACTGCGCGCCAGTGATACGTGTTCAGAACGTTGCCCGGATAAACCTGAAAGCTGAACATGGGCCAAAGAAACCAGCTTGAGTATTCTTCGGCATGGGCAAAGCCAGACCCGATATCATAGGTCATCTGATCCAGCGGTTGACACTCGGTTGTATGACGCAGGCACATGCCCTGGGGTTGGATGTCATAGGTTTCCGGCTTGATCACCCCGTTCGAAAAGGTCGGATGGTTGAGCGCGCAGTGGTAACATTCCGAGTAGTTCTCGACCGAGACTTTCCAGTTGCAGGTCTCCGGGATCTCCACCCATTCCAGCGGGCGTAGGTTGGCCCAGTTGGGCACCCATTCCTCCAACTCGGCGCGCGCATTTGGAAACCAATCTTCCATCGGGGCTGCATCGGGGTCGAGGTTGACAAACAGGAACCCCAGAAACTCCTCGCAGCGCACTTCGGTCAGGCAGATCTTCGATGCGTCGAATCCGTCCATCGACTTGCTGTTTGGTGCCGCGCGCAGGGTGCCCGTCAACTCATAGGTCCATGCATGGTAGGGGCACACGACCACGCGGGTCGTACCTGCGCCCTGCACCAACTGATGCGCGCGATGCTGGCACACGTTGTAGAAAACGCGGATCTTGTCGTCGCGCCCGCGAATGGCAAAGAGGTTTTCCCCGGCGATTTCAAAAGTGACATAGGCCCCGATTTCGGCAAGCTCCGACGTGTGGCACCCGAACTGCCACGTCTTGGCCAGAACGCCTGCTTTTTCGATCTCGAAAACTTGCGGATCGGTATAGTACCGCGCGTCGAGCGAACGGATGACCTCAGCCATCGGCGTCTCCTTCATACATCCCAAGATCATGCCGGCGTTTGTGAAATTTCTCGACCCGCGTCACGATTTCATCGCTCGACACGGCGACCACGAAGGACAAAAGCGTCTCCAACAGCGCGAGTGTCGCGACCGAAGACGGGAAGAACTGTGGCGTCTCGCACCGAATGACAAATCCATGCGTGGCGTTCACGACAATCGGGCTGGCCGCGCTGTCGGAAATTCCGATGACCTTAACGCCCTGATCGCGCGCAATGCGCACGGCCTCGACCACTTCCGTTCGATAGGGTTTGCAAGTGATGGCAATTAGCACATCGTCTGGCCCGGCCCAGGCCAGATCATCCGTCGCAATCGATCCAGGTCGGGGAATGGCGTGAAACCGCATCATTCCGGTCGAGGCAAGATAGGTGAAGCTGCGCGCGTTGGAGTTGTTTACGCCAACACCCAGCGTGTAAACGCTCTGCGAAGTCCAGATCGTCTCCGCCGCGTCACGCAAAGCTTCCGCTGAAATGCCCGCAAATGTATCTTCTACATTGCACAGCGCTGCTTGCACCATGTCGGCGTAAAGCCCGCCCAGATCGTCTGATTTGCGAATGTCCTGAAGCCATCGCACGCGGTCGGGAAAATCCGCTGTGCCGCGTCGGATTGCGTCACGGAACGGTTCGCGAAAATCCTCGTAGCCGTCAAAGCCGACCTGCCGCGCCATCCGCACCACGGTGTTGGGTTTAACCTTTGCCGCCTCAGCGATTTCGCGCACGGTAGACACCCCCACATCTCGTGGGTTTTCCAGCACGTAGGTCGCGGCTTTGCGGGCTTCGGGCGTGAGCGCGTCCAACTCGCCCGCGAGCCGCTTCAAAACCTGATTTGATACATTTGTCGCATTCATGATTGACGATGGTACATTTGTGCGATTAGCCTGTCGAGGATTTTCTGATCCGAGGCGCGTTATGTCTGCACAGAGTTTCCCAACCCAGGCCAAGGTCGTGATTGTCGGTGGCGGCGTCATGGGCGTCGGTCTGGCGTACCACCTTGCACATGAAGGCTGGACAGATGTCGTTCTGCTCGAAAAAGGCGAGTTGACGAGTGGCAGCACCTGGCACGCCGCCGGTCAGATCACCCATTCCACCAGCAGCTTTGGCCTTGGCAAATGCGTGGACTACAACATTGGTCTCTATTCCGGCGCGTTGGAGGCCGAGACGGGGCAGGCCGTCACATGGCACGGATGCGGCTCGTTCCGTCTGGCCTATACTGAGGATGAGATGGACTGGCTGCGCCATACGCTTTCGGTGGGCCGGTCGCTGGGCTTCAACATCGAACTGGTCAAACCAGATCGGATCGCCGAACTGCACCCGTTCTATAATCTCGACGGCGTTGTAGGAGCGTTACACACACCAGACGATGGCCACGTCGACCCGACCAACGTGACGATGGCGATGGCCGCAGGAGCGCGGGCCAAGGGTGTGCAGATCATCCGCCAATGCCGCGCGACGAACATCACGCAGACAGCCAGCGGCGAATGGCTGGTGGAGACGGAAAAGGGCACCGTCACTTGTGAACACGTTGTCAACGCAGGCGGAACCTATGCGCGCCAGATGGGCGAGTGGTCCGGGTTGCAACTGCCGATGACGTCGATGACCCATCATTACTTCGTCACCGACGAGGTGCCGGAGTTTCAGGATCTCGACACCGAACTGCCCGTCATCCGCGATGACAAAAAGGTCTCGGGCTATATCCGGATGGAACAGAAAAAGGGCCTGATCGGGATCTACGAAAAGGAAAACCCGAACTCCGTCTGGCACGACCATTGCCCTTGGGAATACGAAAACTGGCTGTTCGAGGCAGACTACGACCGGGTCATGCCGTACCTGGAGGAATCCTTGAACCGCATGCCAATTTTTGCGGAGCTTGGCATCACCCGCGACGTGCATGGCGCGATCAGTCATCCACCCGATGGCAACCCGCTGATTGGCCCGGCACCGGGTGTGCGCAATTACTGGTGCTGCTGCGGCACGCAGATCGGCATTGGCTGGGGCCCGGGATTAACCCGAGAGCTTGCTCGCTGGATGGTGCATGGCGCTGCCGACATTTCGATGCGCGATTATGATCCGCGCCGGTTCGGCAGCTATGCCACGAAAGACTGGCAGGTGATCAAAGCCGAGGAAGACTACTGCCTCCGTCACGAAATCCCGTTCCCGCATTTCAACCGGCTGGCGGGGCGTCCGATCAAGCCGTCGCCGCTGCACGATCTTCTGAAATCCCAAGGCGCTGTGCACGAAGAGGTGTACGGCTTCGAACGCCCACGCTGGTTTGCGCGGGACGGGATTGCGCAGCACGACCACTACTCTTTCAAGCGCAACGCCGTTCACGATGTTGTCGCAGCCGAGGTGAAGGCCGTTCGTGAAGGCGTCGGCATCATGGATGTCACCGCCTTTACAAAGGTCCAGGTTGACGGCCCCGATGCACACGCGATGCTGGACCGCCTGACCGCAAACCGCATGCCGCAAAAAATTGGCTCCATCGGCCTCACGCAC
This sequence comes from uncultured Rhodobacterales bacterium, assembly GCA_964500115.1. Classification (GTDB taxonomy): domain Bacteria; phylum Pseudomonadota; class Alphaproteobacteria; order Rhodobacterales; family Rhodobacteraceae; genus Marivita. The sequence goes on along the minus strand of CAZCOX010000005.1, from coordinate 4,034 downwards.
ATGCTCAACCATCGGGGTCGGATCGAGCTGGAAACGACCATCGTAAAGATGGCGGAAGACAGCTTTTACCTAGTCTGCGCCGCGTTTTTCGAGCAGCGCTTGCTCGATCATCTTGAGCAAAACAAGGGCGACGCGG
>CAZCOX010000005.1:0-3798 GCA_964500115.1 uncultured Rhodobacterales bacterium | reverse complement strand
ACGTCTGGGCCTTCCGCATGTCCTACGCCGGGGAGCTTGGCTGGGAACTGCACATGCCAAACGCCGCGTGTCTCGATGTCTATAACGCGCTTTGGGCGGCGGGGCAGGGCCACGGCATCACCAACTACGGCTCCTTCGCGATGAACGTCATGCGTATGGAAAAGGGTTTCAAAGGGGCGGGCGAACTCACGAACGAAGTCACCCTGCCAGAGGCGGACGTGATGCGGTTCGTGAAAACGGACAAGGATTTCCTTGGCAAAGACGCGACCCTTTCCAACACAGATGACTTGCCTTGGGTCTGTGCCTATCTCGAAATCGAACCCGATGGCGTCGAAGACGGCCATGGCGGCGAGGCTGTTGTGATGGATGGCACGGTCGTCGGCTCGACAGCCTCGGTCGCCTATGGCCATACCGTCGGCAAAATCCTCGCGTTTGCATATATCAAACCATACGCTGCGACGCCCGGGCAGGTACTTGAGGTCATCATCGCGGGCAATTCGCGGCAGGCAAGGGTGTTGGGCGAACCCGCCTATGACCCGCAAAGCCTGCTACCCCGCGCCGACGCAGTGCTGGAGCCCGCTGAGTGAGTACCGTCGCACGTCTACTTGCGGCGGTGAAAACGCTGCACGAGAGCCACGAGGCGCTAATGCGTTTCGCGCCATGGCCCGATGACCTTAGCCCGCAGCAGGTGATGCCAATTCCCTGCCCCGCGGCGCAGTCACTCGGGCAACGGTCGCTTCCCGGCTCTCGCTTCACCGCTCCCGTGATCCGTGCGCTCCGCCGCGCCGCGCCCGATATGGAATGGCGCCGCACCTACACAGAAGAGGAGGTCGGCGCGCGCTTCTTAGACACCTACGGTTACGTGGAGCTGTTCGGTCCCGCGGGCCATTTTCGCTCGCAGAAGCTTCGTGGCTACCTTGGCTACTGGGGCCCGGATCTGACCTATGACTGGCACGCTCACGAGGCCGAAGAGCTCTACTTCACGCTCTCCGGCCGTGCAGTATTCAGCGCCCACGGCGCGCCAAACATTATGATGCGCACGGGGGAGGCGCGGCTTCATACTTCGAACCAACCGCACCTGATGATTACGCTCGACCGTCCTTACCTTGCTTATGCCGTATGGCGCGGCGCGGGCATGGACGGCCTACCAATGATGCAAGCATCATGAAAATCATACGCATTCGCATCTTCAAGACTGGGCTTCCCTATGTCGGTGGTGCCTATGTCTGGGGTGCGGGCAATGCGATTGAGACAGCTATCGCCTCCGTCGTGGTGATCGATACCGACGCAGGTTTGCAGGGATGTGGAGAATTCACGCCCTGCGGTGAAAACTACATGGTTGCGCATTCAGAAGGGGTGGAGGCGCTGGCACGGCTGGTCGCGCCAGACCTGCTCGGCCAAGACCCCCGACAGGTCGCGCAAATTGAGCGACGGATAGACCATAAGGTGCAAGGGCACGGCTACGCCAAAGCCCCGTTTGATGCGGCGTGTTGGGACATTCTGGGCAAGGCCTGCGACCAACCCGTCTGGATGCTGCTGGGTGGCAAGCTGACTAACGGCGCGCCGATGTACCGTGTCGCGCCGCAAAAAACGACAGACGAAACGCTGGCTGAGATGCAACGCTACCGCGATCAGGGATATCGGCAATTCCAGATCAAGGTTGGTGGTGACTGGGCATCAGATATCGACCGTATTCGTTCAGGTGTCGGACTGTTGCGCCCGGGTGAAAAGGCAATGGCAGATGCCAATCAGGGATGGCGCGTCGACAATGCCGTTCGCGTGGCCCGCGCGACGCAGGATCTGGATTACATCCTCGAACAACCCTGCCGCACCTATGAGGAATGCCAGCAGGTGCGCCGCGTGGCACAGCAGCCGATGAAGCTGGACGAATGCGTCACCGGAATTGCCGCGGCTCAGCAGATCGTGGCCGACCGCGGGGCCGAGATGTGTTGCCTGAAAATCTCCAACCTTGGAGGTCTCAGCAAAGCGCGCCGTGTGCGCGATTACCTGATTGACAACCGCATGCCCGTCGTTGCCGAAGACACCTGGGGCGGTGAGATAGCCACAACCACACTTGCCCATTTCGCGGCCTCAACGCCGGAAGAGTACCTGCAAAACACGACGGATCTGATGAACTACAACACGCGGTCCACGGGTGTCGGTGGCGCTTGGGCGCAGGACGGAAAGCTTTACGCACCCGACGCACCGGGTCTTGGCGTTACACCCGACTTCGACAGCCTCGGCGCGCCGGTGGCGGAGTACGTTTTATGAAGATCACCGCCATCTCCGTCTACCAGATCGATTTGCCGCTGGAGCACCCATACTGGCTGTCCGGGGGCCGTTTGAAATTCGAAGTGCTGGATGCCACCTTGGTCAAGCTTGAAACGGATGCAGGCATCAACGGTTGGGGCGAAGGCACGCCCTGGGGCCATACCTATGTACCGGCACATGGTCCGGGTATCCGCGCTGGCATTGAGACGATGGCACCGTTCATTCTGGGCCTTGATCCGCGCAAAGTGCTGGAGGTGGAACGGGCTATGCACCTTGCTTTGCCCGGTCACCTCTACGCCAAATCGCCCATCGATATGGCCTGTTGGGATGTCGCCGGGCAAGTGGCAGGTTTGCCGATTGCTGACCTTATGGGGGGCGGGTCACGCACGCCGCGCGCGATTGCGTCGTCCGTCGGAGCGAAAACCGTTGAAGAAACGCGAGAGGTCATCGACCGCTATCGTCAACGCGGTTATGTTGCACATTCGGTCAAGATCGGCGGCGATGTCGAGCGTGACATCGCACGCGTCCGCGATGTCGAAAACCGCCGAAACCCCGGTGAGATTGTCCTTTACGACGTCAATCGCGGCTGGACCCGGCAACAGGCCTTGCAGGTGATGTCATCCTGCGAAGACCTGAACGTGACATTCGAACAACCCTGCGAAAGCCTTGACGATATAGCGGCAATCGCAGGCCGGCATTCTGCGCCAGTCTCGGTCGACGAAAGCCTTGTTACCTTGCAAGACGCCACACGCATTGCGCGGGATGGTTTGGCCGAAGTGTTCGGGATCAAGCTCAACCGCGTTGGTGGACTGACCAAGGCCGCGCGCACGCGGGACATCGCGCTGGCACATGGGATCGACATGTTTGTCATGGCGACCGGTGGATCCGTTCTGGCCGACACAGAGGCGCTGCATCTTGCCGCAACAATCCCCGATGCCAATTGTCGCGCCGTCTGGGTCTGTCAGGACATGATCACGGTCGATATCGCGGGTGGTCGCGGGCCACGCAACGTCGATGGCCATCTGACTCTGACCGATGCACCGGGGCTTGGCGTCCATCCCGATGAAAACACACTTGGCGATCTTGTGGCGGTGTACCGATGAGAATTAGCAACATCACTGTTTGGGCGGTCGATCTGACGAGCCACCAAACCTACTACATGGCCGAGGGCAAAACATGTGCCACGGTCGTCAGCCACGTTCTGTGCTTAGAGACGGACACGGGTCTCAAAGGTTGGGGCGAGGTTTGCCCGATCCCGCATTACCTGCCTGCCTTCGCGGGCGGTATCCCTGCAATCGTAACGGAGCTTGCGACCGTTTTGATCGGTGCTGATTTCATGGGTGTCGATGCGCTCATGCGGCGGCTTGATGCGCATTTGCCAGGGCATCTTGCCGCCAAATCGCTGATCGATCTGGCGCTGTGGGATTTGTACGGCAAGGCCACGGGCTTGCCGCTTTACACGCTGCTGGGCGGGCGCACGCGCAAAGACATGCCGCTTTATCATTCAATCACGTGCATTGCGCCGGA
>CAZCOX010000004.1:38405-41140 GCA_964500115.1 uncultured Rhodobacterales bacterium | reverse complement strand
GCTGGTTCTTGCCCGCTTTGTCTTTCCATTGCGTCATGCGCTGCATCCAGCCCATGCGGGCGACGCAGTTGAAGATCCACGCAAGTTGCGTGTGCTCGGGCACTTGGCTTTGGTTGAACAGGATCGATTTGTCCGGGTCGATGCCGCTGGCGATGAAACCGGCTGCCAATTCGCGAGTGTTGTGACGGAGTTCTTTTGGATCAAGCCATTTGGCGGTGATCGCATGCAGATCGACCATGCAATAAATGGTTTCAAACCCGTCGCCCTGCATTTCAACGAAGCGTTTCAGAGCGCCCAGATAGTTGCCGAGTGTCAGCCCCCCAGAGGGCTGGATCCCCGAAAAGACCCGGGGCGTGAAAGCGGGAGAGGTTTGGACCCCCTCGGACATGGCAAATCTCCATCTGGCAAAAGTGGTGCGCGTGCCTTACCCATGGCACAAAGTGCCGTCAAGCAAGGGCCGAAGCAGTGACAGAGCCGCATAACGAACCCCCGTTGAACCCGCTTCCGCCGGTGGTGATTGCGCTGTTTCTTGTAATTGTCGGGATCGAAGTTGCGCTGAGCCTCGGCGCGCGCGGTATCATTGGTGGGCCGCAAGCGGTGGGCTGGCGGATCGGGCTGATGGAGCGGTTCGCGTTTTCGGCAGAGATCTTTTCATGGATGCGTGACACCGGGCGGTGGCCTCCGGAACATGTGGGTCGCATGATTAGCTATGCTTTTGTGCATGCCAGCTTCACCCATGCCCTGTTTTCAGGCGTGATGCTGCTGGCGCTCGGCAAGATGGTCGGCGAAGCGATGGGCAGCACCGCGGTTTTGGCGATCTTTTTTGTTTCGGCGGCTGGCGGCGCGGTGATTTACGCGTTGGTCATTGGCGATGCGACACCACTGATTGGGGCGTTTCCGGCAGTTTACGGATTGATCGGCGGATTCACCTATATGCTGTGGCTGCGTTTGGGGCAGCTGGGCGAAAATCAGGTCAGGGCCTTCACGCTGATCGGCTTTTTGTTGTTGATTCAGTTGATATTTGGTCTGCTGTTCGGGTCAAACGCCGAATGGGTTGCAGATATTGCCGGATTCGGCATTGGCTTTCTGCTGTCGGTCGTTTTGGTGCCGGGGGGTTGGTCCAAATTGCTCAACAAAATGCGGCAGCGGGATTAGGGTCCTTACCCTAGCTCGCGCCCCCGCGCCGGAAGGCATTTCGAAGTTCGCGCAGTTCAAACGCGCCGATGGCTTGCCCGGCGAGGGCGTAGATCACCACACCCACTGCAATCAGGACGGCCAAAGCGATAAAGCGGATGCCTGCGACAGCGAGGAGCGGGCCGAGCATCAGCGTTGCAACCCACAGCGCGCCGCCCATGATCAGTGACGCGAGGCAGATGCGCCAAATGCGTTGGCGGAATTGCGCGTCAAAGCGGGCGACATCGCCAAGTTTCCGACCGCCTTGGGCCAGTAGCCAGACCATCACCCAGCCCGCAAGTGTAGTTGCGATGGCGGGTGCGATCCAGCCGATGAAGGGTGACAGGCCGATCGCGACTGCGGCGTTCACAATCATCGCCCAGACGGCGTAGCGGAACGGCGATTTGGTGTCTTCGCGGGCGAAGAACAGAGGTTGAAGGACTTTTTGCAGAACAAAGGCGGGCAGGCCAAGCCCGTAGATCGCCACTGCCACGGCGATGGCTGCGCTATCATCCGGGCCGGTTGCACCGCGTTCGAACAGCACAGTCACGACAGGCAGGGGAATGACGATCAACGCGACAGCGGCGGGGATGGTCAGTGCGAGAGACAGCTCTCCAGCCCTCGAGAACGCGTTTTTGGCACCCGGATCGTCTTGCGCGCTGAGGCGGCGCGACAGATCGGGTAGAAGAACGATGCCCACCGCAATTCCGACCACGCCAAGCGGCAATTGGTACAACCGGTCAGCTGCATAGAGCCACCCCACAGCCTTTTCGAAATGCGACGCGACTTGCTGGCCGACCAGCAGGTTGATCTGCATGACGCCGCCCGCCAAAGCCGCTGGAACTGCTACGACGACAAGGCGTTTCATCTCGGGTGTCCAGCGAGGACGGGTGGGGCGCAATCTGATACCGGCGCGTTCGGTCGCGACCCAAACCAGAGCGAGCTGAGCGAAACCTGCGGCGGGAACAGCCCAGATGAGCCAGTAGATGACATCGCCACCGACATAAGCACCGAGCGCCATCGATGCGCAGACCAGGATGTTGAGAAACACAGGTGCGGCAGCAGCCGCCGCAAATCGGCCGGTCGCATTCAGAACGCCTGAAAAGAGAGCGGTGAGCGAGATCAGGAGAATGTAGGGAAAGACGATCCGCCCGTATTCGACCGTCAGGTCAAAGCGCGGATCGCCTGAAAACCCGCCAGCGGTGGCCCAGACCAGCGCGGGCATAAAGATCATCGCAATTGCGCTGAGGATGAGCAGGACAAAGGCCAATCCGCTAAGTGCCTGAGTGGCGAACTGCACCGGGTTGTCATCAGCTTCCAACCGTTTGGAAAACATCGGCACGAAGGAGGCGTTGAACGCTCCTTCGGCGAAGAAGCGGCGGAACATATTGGGCAGGCGGAATGCGGCGACAAAGGCGTCCATGACCGGGCCCGGTCCGATAAACGCCAGGATCATGACTTCGCGCAGCACACCCAAAACGCGGCTCATCAGCGTCCAGAAGCCGACGGTGAGAACACCAGAGATAAGGCGGATGGGTTTCATAAAGCGCGTGGTGTGCCCG
>CAZCOX010000004.1:36229-38305 GCA_964500115.1 uncultured Rhodobacterales bacterium | reverse complement strand
AATGGCGAGGAAGGTGAAACCAGAGATCAGGCTGGCCACGCGCGCCGTTTGACCGGGGCCAAACCTTTTGACAATGCGGTCGGCCACGAATCCAGCGGCGATACCGCCAAAAGCGCTGGCTGCCAGGATCAAACCGTAGGCTTTTGCACCGAGGCCAAGGTTTTCCTGCGCATGCAGAACGAGGGCAATCACCACCATCTGGTCGAGCAGGTTCCAGACGCCCGTGGCAATGGCCAGCAGACGAAGCAGAGCCGCGTTTTTGAGAAAGTCGTACCCTTCTTTCAGCTCACGTTTCCAATCGCGGGTTTGGGTTTGTTTCGGTTTGAAATGGCCGGACAGGCTGGCCACCATGACCACAGCGCAAGCGAACGCGAAAGCGTTGAGCGCGAAAGGGAGCGGCAGAAAGGAGGCCAATAGGAAAGCCCCGAGGGCAGGGCCGATCAGCGCGTTTCCGACCAACTCGACGCTCCAGAGGCGACCGTTTGCGCGCTCCAGCCCTTCGGATGGAACGAGCGCCGGGAGCATGGTTTGCGCTGCGTTGTCCCGAAAAACTTCGGCGCATCCGATGGTCAGGGCGGCAACGATCAGACCGACAAACAGCGCAGGGTTTGAAACGCCAGTGTCCGGTGTTTCCGGGAGCGGAATGGCCAACCAAACTGCGATCGCAGCCGTCGAAAACGCCAAGGCGCGCAGGATGTCCATTGCAAGGATCAATCGCCGCCGGTCTACCCTGTCGGTGACGATGCCGGCCGGGACAGCGAAGACAAACCAAGGTAGGCGGAGTGCAACCGGAAGAATTGCGATCAATAAGGGGTCTCGGGTGAGCAGCGTTGCCATCCACGCCCAGAGAACCGTTGCAACGCCATCGGCAAGGTTTGTCAGCCCGCTTGCGGCGATAAACCGAGAGAGACCACGGTTCGACGTCAACGTTTGCAAACCTTATTCTTGAGCGCGTTCTACGCCTTCGACGATTGCTTTTCGCATTCTCGTCTCCAACGTGCGTTGTTTGCTTTCAGAGTGGAATTTCAGGCCGAACATATCTTTGACGTAGAAGGTATCGACCACCTGTTCACCGTAGGTCGCGATGACGGCGGAGGCGATGTAGACGTTCGATGCGGCGAGGGTGCGGGCGAGGTCGAACAGCAGGCCAGGGCGGTCGCGCGTGTCGACCTCGATGATTGTGTAAATCTCAGACCCTTCGTTGTCGAAAGTGATGGAGGTTGGCACGGTGAAGGCGCGTTCGCGTTTCTTGAGCTTGTCGCGGGGCTTGATCGCTTCGCGTGGTACAATCTCGCCCATCAAGGTCTTGTTGATCATCTGGCGCAGGCGCGGGATACGGTTATCCTCATACGGGTGGCCGTCGCCATCCTGGATCCAGAAGGCTGCGGTGGCGTAGCCGTCTTTGGTGGTAAAGGTGCGCGCGTCGACGACGTTGGCACCCACCAAAGCCAGGGCACCCGTGAGCCGCGAGAACATACCGGGATGGTCCGCGATGGCAAAGCACGCGCGGGTGGCGTCGCGGTCTTCATCGGGGTGGATGTCGAGCTTGACCTCGTCATCCTTGATGTCGCGCAGAAGCTCTGCAAACACCTTGTGCGCGGTAATGTGCAGGCCTTGCCAATAGGGCGGATAATGCCGGCCGGTCTCAACACGCAAGTCCTTTGCGGGCCAATCGGAGAGGGCTTCGCGCAGCGCTTTTTTCGCTTCGGTGCCGCGGTTTTCGCGATTGAGCGCCTCCATCCCGTCTTCGAGTGCGCGGCGGGTTTGGCGATAGAGCGCGCGGATCAATACGGCTTTCCAGTTATTCCATGTGCCCGGACCGACACCGCGGATGTCACACACCGTGAGCACACAAAGCAGATCCAGCCGCTCCTTGGTTTGTACGGCTTTTGCAAAATCGCGGACGGTGCGTGGATCGGCGATATCCCGTTTTTGCGCCATGTCTGACATCAGCAGGTGGTACCGCACCAGCCATTCGATCGTGCCGATCTCTTGCTTATTGAGGCCAAGGCGCGTGGCGACTTTACGCGCGATTTTCGCGCCGAGCACAGAGTGGTCTTCGTCGCGGCCCTTGCC
>CAZCOX010000004.1:33700-36129 GCA_964500115.1 uncultured Rhodobacterales bacterium | reverse complement strand
CTTTACGCGCGATTTTCGCGCCGAGCACAGAGTGGTCTTCGTCGCGGCCCTTGCCAATGTCGTGCAGCAAAAGCGCCAGATACAGCACTTTGCGATTTACGCCCTCTTTCAGGATCGTGCTGGCGACGGGCAGGTCTTCTTCGAGATGGCCGAGTTCAATCTCGCTGAGGTGCCAGATGCATTGGATGGTGTGTTCGTCCACCGTGTAGTGATGGTACATGTTGAACTGCATCATCGCGACGATGGGTTCAAATTCCGGGATAAAAGCGGACAAAACACCAAGTTCGTTCATCCGCCGCAGGGCGCGTTCCGGGTTGCCGTGTTTGAGCATCAGGTCGATAAAGATGCGCTGCGCCTCTTTCGTTTTGCGCATGTCCTTGTCGATCAGGTGAAGGTTGGCGCTGATGAGCCGCATCGCATCGGCATGGATCAACAGACCGGTGCGCAACGCCTCTTCGAAGATGCGCAGCATGTTCATCTTGTCGGCCAAAAAGGCCGCTTCGTAGGCAATGGCCAGGCGGTTGTTTACTACTTCGTAGCCATCTTTGACCTTGGGCGCGCGTTTGATCAGGCGCAGCAGGAGCGGTGGTTCTTTTTGCTGGGATGCCTCAAGCGAGGTCAGGAAGATACGGGTCAGGTCACCGACGGATGTGGCGTGGCGGAAGAAATCCTGCATGAACCATTCGACAGCGCGGCGTCCGCCTTTGTCGATATATTCCATGCGGCTGGCGACCTCGACCTGCATGTCAAAGGTCAGTTGCTCGGTCGCGCGATTGGCGGCGAGGTGCAAATGGCAGCGCACGGACCAGAGGAATGTCTCGGCTTTGACAAAGGTCTGGTATTCCTCGGGTCTGAAGACGCCAGTGCGGACCAGTTCTTTGATGTCGTCGGTGTGGTGAATGTACTTTGCGATCCAGAAAAGCGATTGAAGGTCTCTTAACCCGCCTTTGCCTTCCTTGACATTTGGCTCGACCATGTACCGCTGGCCCTGCTTGCGGTGCCGGGCGTCGCGTTCTTCAAGCTTGGCGGTGATGAATTCTGTTTCGGTGCCTTTGAACAGCTGGTTCCAAAGCTTCGTGTCCAGCTCTTTGGCCAATGCGGCATGCCCGGTCAGGAAGCGGTGTTCCATCATCGCGGTGCGGATGGTGTAATCTTCGGCCCCGAGGCGCAGGCAGTCTTTCACCGTGCGGGAGGAATGCCCAACTTTGAGTTTCAGATCCCACAGGATGTAAAGCATGGATTCGATCACACTCTCTGACCAGGGTGTGATCTTGTAGGGTGTCAGGAAAAGCAGATCGACGTCGGAAAACGGCGCCATTTCACCGCGACCATAACCGCCAACCGCGAGCACCGTCATGCGTTCGCTGGCCGTCGGGTTTGGCAGGCGGTGTATTTTCTGCGTGACGACCTCCCACGTGAGCATGACAAGTTGGTCTGTCAGCCAAGTGTAGCCTTTGGTCGGGATATCGGCGTCACGTGGGCGGCTTGCAAAGGCTTCGGCAATGCGCGCGCGCCCTTCTTTTTGCGCGTCCTTCAGCTCTGAAACCGTGGCTGCGCGTATCGATTTCTCGTCTGTCGTGTCTTCCAACGCCGTCCAGATGCGATCCCGGAGTGCTAGAATATCCACGAAGTCAGGACCGGACGCAGTGTCTGCGCCCGGCCCGGAATGACTGTTTTGAGGATCAGAAGCCTGCGCCGCCGAAGCCGGATGGGGCTGGGTCAAGAATGGTCACCTGGTTGTTGCGCACGGTTGCAACGGCAAGTCCGCGTTCGTTTGTTCCGTCTCCGCGCAGGCGGAACACGCCATTTGCGCCCTGGAAGCCGGAGTTTTGTGTCAATGCGCGCCCGCTGAGCGCGTCGGAGCGGCCCTGCCGAGCAAGCGCTCCAATGGCTGCAATGCCGTCAAAGGCGAGGCCGGCGAGCTGGTGCGGATCAGATCCGAACTGCGCGCGGTAGCGGCTTTTGAAAGCGTTTTCAGCTGCGGTGTCGTTGAGCGTGAAATAGCTGCCTTGTGCACCGGGCATGGACAGGATTTGTGGGGGTACATCCCAACGGGAGAGACCCATGTATTGCGTGGTTGACGGGCTAATGCCCGCCTCGGGCATGAGTTGCAGCAGCAGCGGCAAGGCCCCTGCGGAATTCGACGTCAGGAAAACAGAGTCGGCACCGGTTGATTGCACCGCATCACGGATGCGCGGCACGGCGGCTGTCACGCCTTCTTGCGAAAACGCAAAGGACTGAACGGAGGCCACACGTACCCCATTCTGCGACGCCGCTGCTTGCACGGCGGCTTTGCCAAACTCGCCCTCAACGTTCTGGGGATGCACAATGACAACCGACCCGCGGCCCTGACGTGACGCGTAGTTTAGCAGGCGATTGGCCGTATTTCGGAAGGTCGGGCCAAGGATAAAGACGTTACCGCCAGCGAT
>CAZCOX010000004.1:12712-33600 GCA_964500115.1 uncultured Rhodobacterales bacterium | reverse complement strand
AGGCTGCTTGCCACAGCACCGGCACCGCTGTCAGAGCGCGGCACAAGCAGGGCTACGGGAATCGGTGCGCGTGTGTCGACATTTGGGCCGCCTGATCCACCGACGCTTGCCATCATACTTGGATCACACGCCGCGAGCCCCATAAGGGCGAGACCGGCAAAAGCGTTCCGCATCAGCTTGCGGGGCGCGGACAAAACAGCCAACATAATTACGAACTCCCTGATCCCGATACTGCGTGGCGCATCGGATTATTGATTGGGCGCGATAATAGAGGACGGGAGGGGCGGGTCCAGACATGAATTGGAAGACACGCGACATTGCGCCGGGGCTGTATCTGATTGCGACGCCTTTGGGGAATGCGCGGGACATCACCTTGCGCGCTTTGGATTTGCTGGCGAGCGTTGATGTTCTGGCGGCGGAGGACACAAGATCGCTGCGTCGGTTGATGGAGATCCACGGGGTCGCGCTGGGGGATCGCCCTTTGGTTGCTTATCACGACCATAACGGAGACCGCGCGCGGCCCCGGTTGATGGCAGACCTCGAGGCTGGCAAGTCTGTTTTGTACGCATCCGAGGCAGGAACGCCGCTGGTGTCCGACCCGGGTTTTGATTTGGTGCGGGCAGCGATTGAGGCAGGTTTGCCTTGTACCACCGCGCCTGGACCTTCGGCAGCAATCGCCGCCTTGACGGTGTCAGGCCTGCCGTCGGATCGGTTTTTGTTTGCCGGGTTTTTGCCGAATAGTTCTGGCAAGCGGAAGACTGCACTGAAGGGACTGGAGGCTGTGCCTGCCACGTTACTATTCTACGAGTCGCCGAAGCGTTTGGGCGCTATGCTGCGCGATGCAGCGGAGGTTCTTGGGGCGGACCGCACTGCAGTAGTCTGCCGCGAACTGACAAAGAAGTTTGAGACGCGGGTGGGCGGGACATTGGCAAGTCTTGCGGATCAGTTTTCGGATGCTCCGCCGAAGGGAGAGATTGTCGTTCTGGTGGACCGGGGCCAGGGCGTGCAGGCAACCGACGCTGATCTGGACGCGGCGTTGCTTGAAGCGCTGTCGCGGATGTCGGTTAAGGATGCGGCAAGAGAGGTTGCGACGCGATTTGGCCTGCCTCGCCGCGACCTCTATCAGCGGGCAATGGCGTTAGGCGAAAATTAGATGTTTTGGCTTTAGTCTGTTGAAGGTCGTTTTTGTTGAGCGAGGTGCCGCATGCCTTTCGACTTTCAGTTTGATGTAGAAACCGCGGTCAATCCTGGCCAGACAAATTACCATGCCGGCGTGAGCGCAGAACAGGCGGTTGCGCGATACTATACGGATCAAGGCACAAAAGTGCGGGAATCGCGATGGCGGGGTCGGTGTGGTGAGATTGATTTGATACTGCAAGACCGGGATCAGATCGTCTTTGTCGAGGTCAAGAAAAGCAAAACGCATGCTGCTGCGGCAGCACGCATCACCGCGCGCCAAATGGCCCGCGTTTTTGCAAGTGGGGAGGATTACCTCGGCCAATGCCCGCATGGAACGTTGACTGAATCGCGGTGTGACGTGGCGCTAGTGGACGCAAAAGGCGAGATTGAGATCATTTCGAATGTCAGCATGATGATGTGATCGCCGCGCCTTCCTTGACGATCTTGCGTAGCGTTGCTCCATACGCCATTACCAACGTGAAATTGGCGGGGGCAGATGATGAAAATTGCGTTTCAAATGGATCCGATCGAGGCGGTAGATATCAACGCTGACAGCAGTTTTCGTCTTGCTGAAGAGGCGCAGAAGCGTGGGCATGACCTGTTTTTCTATGGCCCGGACAAACTGGCCTATGATGAGGGGCGCATAACCGCGAAGGGCCATGCCTTTACCGTCGCGCGGGTGCAGGGCGCGCATGTGGACCTTGCGCCAGAAACGCAGGTCGATCTGGCCGATTTCGATGTGATCTGGCTGCGCCAGGACCCGCCTTTTGACATGCATTACATCACGTCCACGCATATGCTGGATCGCCTAAAGGGGCAGGCTTTGGTCGTGAACGATCCGTTTTGGGTGCGGAATTACCCGGAAAAGCTGTTGGTGCTCGATTTTCCCGACCTCACACCTCCGACCATGATTGCGCGGGATCTGGACAGCATCAAAGCGTTCAAAGCGCGCCACAGTGACGTTATTCTGAAGCCTCTGTATGGAAACGGCGGTGCCGGGGTCTTTCGATTGGATGCCAATGACCGCAATCTGACGTCGCTGCATGAACTCTTTACAGGTTTTTCGCGGGAGCCGCTGATTGTTCAGAAATTTCTGCCCGATGTGTCGAATGGCGACAAGCGCGTGATCCTTGTGGATGGCGCGCCGGTGGGTGCGATCAACCGTGTTCCGGCTGCAGGCGAGACACGGTCGAATATGCATGTTGGGGGACGGCCCGAAAAAATTGGGCTGACTGAGCGTGACCTGGAAATCTGCGAACGCATTGGACTGTTGTTGAAGGAAAAGGGTCAAGTGTTTGTCGGGATTGACGTGATTGGCGACTACCTGACCGAGATCAACGTCACGTCGCCGACAGGTATTCAAGAGCTTGAACGCTTTGACGGGATCAACGTTGCCGGGATGATCTGGGACGCCATTGAGGCCAAGCTCTAGGCTTTGGCTGGCAACCGATAGCTGAGTGCTTCGGCGACATGCGCCCGGTCAATTGCATCTGCACCGTCGAGATCGGCAATGCTGCGCGCGACGCGCAGCACGCGGTGGTACCCGCGCGCGGATAGGCCAAAGCGCTCCGCCGCGTCGGTGATCAGTGTGGCGGCGTCGGGCTGCAATGCCGCGAATTCTTCCAGCGCAGCCCCTTCGAGGTCTGCATTTTGATGAGTGCCTGACAGAGCGCTGTATCGGTCAGTCTGGATCGTGCGCGCGCTTGCAATCCGCGTTGCCATTTCAGCACTTGTGCTGCCGTCAGCGGGCAGATCGAGGTCGCGAAATGCGACGGGCGGCACGTCAACCCGCAGGTCAAACCTGTCCATCAGCGGGCCGGAAATGCGGCCCATGTAGTCTTCGCCGCAATTTGGAGCGCGGGAGCAGGCGCGTGCGGGGTCAGACAGGTATCCGCATTTGCACGGATTGGCTGCCGCGATGAGCATAAAGCGGCAAGGGTATTTCACGTGAGCATTGGCGCGAGCGACAATAACCTCTCCGGTTTCGATCGGTTGGCGGAGTGTTTCAAGGACAGTGCGCGGGAATTCGGGAAATTCGTCCATAAACAAAACGCCGTTATGGGCGAGGCTAATCTCTCCGGGTTTGGCGCAGCGCCCGCCGCCGACGATGGCGGCCATGGATGCGGTGTGATGCGGTTCGCGAAAAGGGCGATCGCGGGAGATGCCGCCCGCGTCGAGCAGACCAGACAGCGAATGGATCATGGAGGTTTCCAAGGCTTCCATCGGGGTCAGGGGCGGCAGAATTCCGGGCAGCCGGGAGGCGAGCATCGATTTGCCTGAGCCGGGTGTGCCCACCATCAGCACATGGTGTCGACCGGCAGCGGCAATTTCGAGCGCGCGTTTTGCGCGTTCCTGACCTTTGACATCGCGCATGTCAGCCGTGCCGTCCTGGCGCGCAACCTCACCCGGTTCGCAGGGGGCAAGCGGCGTGCGGCCTGTCATGTGCTGAATGACGTCCATAAGGCCTGACGCGCCGATGACCTGGCACCCGCCGACCCAGGCCGCTTCTGCGCCAGATGCTTTTGGGCACACCAGCGCGCGGTTTTCGCTGGCGGCGGACATGGCTGCGGGCAATGCGCCGATGACCGGAACCAGCACGCCGTCGAGCGACAATTCACCCAAGGACACAGATTGTGAGACCGCATCTTTCGGCAGGATGTCGAGTTCTGCGAGCAGTGACAGGGCAATCGGCAGGTCGAAATGCGACCCCTCTTTCGGAAGATCGGCTGGCGAGAGGTTGATGGTGATGCGCTTGGAGGGCAAGGCAATGTGCAACGTAGAGAGCGCACCGCGCACGCGGTCGCGGGATTCCGATACCGCCTTGTCTGGCAGGCCAACGATGGAAAACCCGGGCAATCCGGGCGTGACGGCGCATTGCACCTCGACCATGCGGGCATCCACGCCTTCGAACGCCACCGTATATGCCTGCGCCACCATGTGATGACATTGGATTTTTACGGTAACCAAAAGGTTAACGACAGCTGTCGCCTCAATAGTGTCGTGTCGCCGGTCAAATTGAGAAGTGGGGCGCAGTGTGGTTGATTAACGCACAGCGAGCCGCAAGGGCGATGGAAAGAACGTGATGCATGACATTGAGATCAGAAGGCCTGTGGCAGAGCATTGGACGGCGATGCTAGCGGTTTTGGAGAGTCGAAATTTTCACCACATTGGCAGCGTCGAGATGCCAGAATTTCCTTTGTCAGACTGCCTGATTGCGCTCGTCGATGGAGAAGTGCGAGGCGTCGGCGGATGGCGCATTTTGAGCGAGACGGAAGCCAAGACGACGTTGCTTGCCGTGCATCCGGATTGGGCCTTTCTTGGATTGGGCCTAAAGCTTCAATCGGCGCGATTGCAAGTCATGAAGGGGATGGGGATCAAATCGGTTACGACAAACACGGATGATCCCCGAGTTGTCCGGTGGCTGGAAAAGCGCCACGGTTTTGTCAGGACGGGTGAGACCGTCCCGAAAGAGGCGGACTTTGGAAACTCGGACGTGACGCACTGGACAACGCTGCGTGTTGAATGGGCGTAATCGTTCGACCTGCCTGCCTGACCTACACTGTCACGCCCGAGCGATTTGCATGAAAGCGGGCCATGCCTCCGGGTCTTGGACGGTTTCGTCGCGGCAAACCTTGTTTTCAAAGCCATAGGTTTTGCCGTCGAATTCAAGGAAATGCTGCACCGGACCGCCTGTGAACGGGCAGCTTGTGTTCACGCTTGGGCCGGACTCGACGGCTGTTGCAGGCAAAGGCGCCGGCCCCGGCCAAACTTTCGTTTCATAGGTTTTGGCGTACCATGGCAAGGTGACGCCGTTTACCAAGCCCATGGTGCGCCATTGTCTGAACATCGTGTCGGAGAGGTGCGTTTCGACGTAAGCCTGTGCGCTGTCCGAAAGCGACATGTTGTAGCCCGCAAATCGCGCGGCGACTGGCGCGAAAGCGATGTCGGCGATTGAGTATGCTCCCAAAAGCCATGGGCCACTCGCGCTGTATTTGGCGCGGGCATGTGCCCAGAGTGTTTCGATGCGGCGCACGTCGTCTAAAACGTCTTCGGAGTGTGGCACGTTCTTGTAAGCCGTGCGCAGGTTCATGGGGCAATCCGTGCGCAAGGCGTTAAAGCCCGAATGCATTTCTGCGGCGAGCGCGCGGCCAAGCCCGCGCGCAGCGGGGTCATCCGGCCAAAGCCCGCCGTCGGGATGGCGGCTTTGCAATTCTTCGGCCATGGCGAGCGAATCCCAGATGACCGTGCCTTCTGGCGTGCGCATTGCTGGCACGGTGCGTGCCGGGGCGACGTCGGCTAGCTGTTCGCGCACGTCTTTCGTGCTGAAGTCGACGATATGGATGTCAGGTTTAATGCCGAGGTGCCGAAACAACAGCCAGCCTCTGAGTGACCAGCTTGAATATGAGTAGTCACCGATGAAAAGTTTGTAGGTCATGGCCTGCGTTCCGTTTTGCCGATGTCTCATGGGCTAGCGCGAATTTTGACGTCTGCCCAATGCTGATTTGTGCGCGATGGCATCACGAAACGACATATTCAAAACTGCCTTAAGACTTTTTTGAACTTTTTTTCACAAGCTGAGTGATCCGACCGGGTGATCGCCCCGTATTCGTTTATGAGGGATTAAATCGTGGGGGCGAAAAGATGGCTCTAGATGTTTTCAACGAACATGCTCTTTCCAGACGAGCTATGAAAGCAGAACTGCTTGATGCTGAGACGGAATTGAAGCTGGCATATGCGTGGCGCGATGAGCGGGACGAGCAAGCGCTTCACCGTTTGATCACTGCGTATATGCGCTTGGCGATCTCAATGGCATCAAAGTTCAAGCGCTACGGCGCGCCAATGAACGATTTGATCCAAGAGGCCGGTTTGGGCCTTATGAAAGCTGCCGACAAGTTCGATCCCGACCGCGGTGTGCGCTTTTCCACATATGCCGTTTGGTGGATCAAGGCGTCGATCCAAGACTATGTGATGCGCAATTGGTCAATCGTGCGTACAGGCTCCACATCTTCGCAGAAATCCTTGTTTTTCAACATGCGCCGGGTACAGGCGCGCCTTGAGCGTGAAGCTGCTGCTGAAGGTAAGAAATTGGCCGGACATGAGATGCGCCGCCTGATCTCGGAAGAGATTGGTGTTCCACTTCACGATGTTGAGATGATGGAAGGGCGCCTGTCCGGCTCTGACTATTCTTTGAATGCGACGCAATCGACCGAGGACGAAGGCCGCGAGTGGATTGATGCGCTGGAAGATGACAGCGCGCAGGCCGAGGAGACCGTGGAAGAAGACCTCGATCTTGCGCAGCTGCGCGAATGGCTGACCATGGCGATGAACCAGTTGAATGAACGTGAGCGCTTTATTGTACGGGAGCGCAAGCTTCGCGAAGACGCGCGCACGCTTGAAAGCCTAGGCAACGAGCTAGGCTTGTCAAAAGAGCGGGTGCGTCAGCTTGAGGCTGCAGCGTTCGCCAAAATCCGCAAAACGCTTGAAGCGCATTCGCCCGAGGTGCATCACTTCCTTTCATGAAGCATTTGATTGCCGCTGCATTTTTGATCGCCCCCACGGCTTTGCCCGCTGGGGGCGATTTTGATGGGGCCGATGTCATTTTTTTGGGAGAGTTGCACGACAACCCGACGCATCACGCGGTGCAAGCCGAGCATGTCGCTGAACTGGCCCCTACCGCGCTTGTGTTCGAGATGCTGAGCCAGGATCAGGCTGACGTAATCACGCCAGACCTGATTTCCGACGAGGCCGCGCTGGAGGCAGCGCTCGGCTGGAATGAGAGCGGTTGGCCCGACTTTTCGATGTACTATCCGATCTTTGCCGCAGCCCCGGGCGCACGTTTTTTCGGCGCTGCGGTGCCGCGTGAGGCTGCCCGCGCGTCGATGGAGAAGGGCGTGGTTGCGGTGTTCCGCGGTGATGCCACGCTTTACGGGTTGTCGGATCCTTTGCCGCCCGACCAGCAGGAAGACCGCGAAGCGCTGCAACTCGCAGCGCATTGCGATGCGATGCCGGCAGAGATGTTGCCCATCATGGTCGATATCCAGCGATTGCGCGACGCGGAACTGGCGTATTCGGCAGTGACTGCATTTGAGGCACTGGGTGGGCCAGTTGTTGTGATCACGGGCAATGGTCACGCGAGAGAAGACTGGGGTGCGCCAGTTTACGTAAATGCTGCACGGCCCGACCTTGAAGTTGCGTCACTCGGGCAAGGCGAGGACGAAACCGGCGCGCCTTCTGGTGTATTTGACGATATTTCGTCCGCCCCTGCACCCGAACGCGGTGATCCTTGTGCAGCATTCCGTTGATTGAGTTTTGCCATCCACGCTTCTAACACTGTGGGCGGAACCACGAAGGGCGGTGCGTCTATGTTTGGCGGCAAGCGGATACTTCTGATCATTGGCGGCGGGATTGCCGCGTATAAGTGCCTTGATCTTATCAGGCGGCTGCGTGAACGCGGGGCCGCTGTGACGCCTGTTTTGACGGGTGCGGCGGGTGAATTTGTGACGCCGTTGTCCGTTTCGGCCTTGGCTGGTGAAAAGGTTTACACCGACCTGTTCGATCTGACCGATGAGGCCGAGATGGGGCATATCCAGCTAAGCCGTGTGGCGGACCTGGTTTTGGTGGCTCCCGCGACGGCGGATTTGATAGCGAAAATGGCCACCGGGCAAGCCAATGATCTGGCGACAACGTTGCTGTTGGCGACCGATACTCCCGTGATGATCGCCCCAGCCATGAACGTGCGCATGTGGGATCACCCGGCAACGCAACGCAATCTGGCCGTTCTGCGCGAGGATGGTGTGACCGTGCTCGGCCCGAATGAAGGGGATATGGCGTGTGGTGAATACGGGCCGGGCCGCATGGCTGAACCATTGGAGATTGTGGATGCGGTTCGTGTGGCGCTGACGGATGGGACATTGTCTGGCAAGCGGATTGTCGTGACATCCGGCCCGACGCATGAGCCGATTGACCCGGTGCGGTATATCGCCAACCGCTCCTCCGGTGCGCAGGGAACCGCCATCGCGCGGGCGCTTGTGGCGCTGGGTGCAGAGGTGACGTTTGTGACAGGGCCAGCGGATGTTGCGCCACCGGATGGGGTGGCGGTTGTAAAAGTGGAAACGGCAGTCGAGATGCGAACTGCGGTGATGGAGGCATTGCCCGCCGATGCCGCGATTTTTGCTGCAGCCGTTGCCGATTGGCGCGTGATTGGGGCATCGGACAGCAAGATCAAGAAGACCAAGGGCCGTCTGCCGACGCTGAGTTTCGAGGAGAACCCGGATATTCTGGCCGAGGTGTCTCAACTGGCCAAAGATCGGCCCCGGCTCGTCGTCGGGTTTGCGGCAGAGACCGACGATGTGATCGCCAACGCCACAGCAAAACGAATGCGCAAGGGCTGCGATTGGATTGTGGCCAATGACGTGTCGCCCGAAACCGGCATCATGGGTGGGTCGGAGAATGCGGTAACCTTGATTTCGGATACGGGCGCGGATGCGTGGCCGCGTATGGGCAAAGACGCGGTGGCGCGGCAATTGGCATCGCGTGTCGCTGACGCTCTGGTCTGACGGCGCGGGCGCGCCATTTGCACATTTGAAAAAAGAAGAAGGTCTGAGCGTGGTCGCAATCAAATGCACGTGGGATGAAACGGCGGATCCGTCGGTGGGTTTGCCCGTATATGCCAGCGCAGGTGCAGCGGGCGCGGATGTGCGGGCGAATTTTCCGGACCGGGTTGGCGTAACGCTTGCGCCAGGGGGGCGGGTGCTGGTGCCCACCGGGCTGCGCGTGGCGATCCCTGTGGGGTATGAGATACAGGTGCGCCCTCGGTCGGGATTGGCTTTGAAGCATGGGATTACCCTGCCAAACAGCCCCGGCACGATCGACAGCGATTACAGGGGGCTCTTGGGGATTATCGTGCTGAACACTGGAGACGCCCCGTTTGAGATTGGGCATGGTGACCGGATTGCCCAGTTGGTGGTTGCGCCGGTTGTGCAGGCCGGGTTTGACCTTGTGGAGGTGCTTGACGATACGCCACGTGGCGCAGCCGGGTTCGGGTCGACCGGAGTGTCAGAATGATTGTCGTTCTGGCGATGGCTGGCGCGCTTTGGGGGTTGGGCGCGATACTTGGCATGCCGCGTGCTGCGCGCGGCTATATGATTGGCCTGCTGTATGTGGCCGTTCTGATTATTCAGGTCATGCTGCCAGCCGGACACCCTTTGCGCGAGGCAACCGGGGAAAGCCCGGCCTTGTGGCTGATGATTGGTGCCTTTGCCGTGATCGCGGCTCTGTATGGCAAAGTGCTTAAGCGCCTTAAGGGCCGGGCCGAAGAAAAGGAAATCTCAGAGACCGTTCCGGTCCAGCGCGGGGCAAGCTTTTCACCGACGGAATTGGAACGCTACGCGCGCCATATCGTGCTGCGCGAAATTGGTGGCCCGGGTCAGAAGGCGTTGCGTGATGCCAAGGTTCTGGTCATCGGGGCTGGCGGTCTTGGCGCGCCTGCATTGCAATACCTGGCTGCGGCAGGCGTTGGAACCATTGGCGTTATTGATGATGACGTGGTGGAGAATGCCAATCTTCAGCGTCAGGTGATCCATACGGATGATCGGATCGGCATGCCCAAAGTGTTTTCCGCGCAGGCCGCGATGGAGGCGCAGAACCCATATGTCGAGGTGCGGCCCTATCATCGGCGTTTGACGGAGGACATCGCGGACGAGTTGTTTGGCGCGTACGATTTGATCCTTGACGGCACGGACAATTTTGACACCCGGTATCTGACAAACCGCTGCGCAGTCGCAGCTGCCAAGCCTTTGATATCGGGCGCTTTGAGCCAGTGGGAAGGGCAGGTGTCTGTATTCGATCCTGCATCCGGCACGCCCTGCTACCAGTGCGTTTTCCCCGAAGCGCCTGCAGACGGTTTGGCACCATCTTGTGCCGAAGCGGGGGTGATTGGGCCGTTACCGGGAGTCGTGGGGTCGATGATGGCGGTAGAGGCGATCAAGGTTTTGACCGGTGCGGGGCAAGCCCTCAAAGGTGAGATGCTGATTTACGATGCTCTTTGGGGTGAGACGCGCAAAATCGCGATTAAATCTCGCGATGACTGCCCGGTTTGCGGCTCTGTTTCAGAAGCTTAGGTTTGATTTGATGTCAATCTGGTCGATTTTAATGCATTCATGCTTGCCAAATTTGGATCGTTCCAATAACGATTAGATCGTTCCAATTGGGAGAGATTCGTGAACTGGGTTTTCGTCGGAGCGAGCACGATTGCATCGCAATACATGTTGGACGCCGTGCGTGCACAGGCTGGGAATGACGTGAACTGGTTGGTCAGCGGCTCGGCAGAGCGCGGCGCGGTTTGGGCGAAAGACCACGGCATCGCAAATGCGACGACGGAATTGGCAGAGGCGTTGGCAGATGCTGATGCGTCTGCCGTGTATATTTCTTCAACCAATGAAAAGCATTTCGATCAGGCGATGGCAGCAATTGAGGCAGGCAAACACGTCTTGTGCGAAAAGCCACTTGCAATGGGCGTCGAGGACGCTCGTTCGATGGTCGCGGCTGCGCAGGAGGCTGGTGTGACCTTTGGTACAAACCATCACTTGCGGTGTTCTGGCTCGCATCATGCAGTGCGGGATTTGATCGCCTCGGGGCGTATCGGATCTGTGTTGTCGCTGCGGATTTTCCACGCGGTTCACCTGCCGCCGCATCTTCAAGGCTGGCGCATCAATGATGCCGGAGCGGGAGGTGGCGTCATCCCCGATATCACGGTGCATGACGCAGATGTGGCGCGGTTCTTGCTTGGGGAAGACCCGGTGAATGTGGTCGCGCAGATGGGTGCCTCGGGCATGGGCGACGGTGTTGAAGACAGCGCGATGTCGGTCTGGTCGATGCCGAGCGGTTCGATGGTGATGTCGCACGAAAGCTTCACCCACCCGTTTGCGGGGTCAGGGCTGGAGGTGCACGGCACCGAAGGGTCAATCTTTGCACGTGGTGTTATGACGCAAGAACCCGTCGGTTCGATTGAGTTGGTGACAGAGGCCGGGCGCGAGGATGTGACGTATTCCAACCATTCGCTTTACGCCTTTGGCGCAAATGCCTTTGTTGAGGCTACTGCGGGGCGCGGGCGCCCGGCAGCGGACGGGGTTGATGGCGTCAAATCGCTCGCCGTTGCAATGGCGGTGCGGGATGCTGCCGCGCGCGGTGTGCGGGTTGACGTCGATTACGGGGGTGGGTCGTGAGCAAGGTTGTCTCAGCCTCTGACGCGGCTGCGCGGATTGAAGATGGCGCTGTTGTTACGGTGTCGTCGTCGTCGTCGCTCGGGTGCCCCGACCTTGTGCTGAAAGCTATTGGCGCGCGGTTCGAGGCCGAAGGGCATCCGCGCAATATCACGTCGCTCCATCCGATCGCGGCAGGTGACATGTATGGCGTGAAGGGTATGGACTACCTTGCGCAGGACGGGTTGCTGAACCGCGTCCTGGCAGGGTCTTATCCATCTGGCCCATCCTCGCTTGAGATGCCGGAAATCTGGAAGATGATCGTCGAGGATCGGGTCGCGGCTTACAACGTGCCGTCGGGTATCATGTTCGACATGCACCGCGAAGCTGCGGCGCGTCGGCCCGGGGTGTTGACGCAGATCGGATTGGAAACCTTTGTTGATCCAGTGCGCGACGGTTGCGCGATGAATGATCGGGGTGCTGCGGCACCCATTGTGAGCCGCGTTGATTTTCAGGGCGAGACCTGGCTGCATTTCCCGAATGTCGTGCCTACCGTTTGCATTCTGCGCGCCACGACAGCGGACGAACGCGGCAACCTGACCTACGAACATGAGGGGGCCTATCTGGGTGGGCTGGAACAGGCGATTTGCGTACGCAATCATGGTGGTCTGGTGATCGCGCAGGTAGAGCGGGTGACAGCGGCGGGTAGTCTGCGCCCGCATGACGTGCGTGTGCCAGGGCATCTGGTTGATCTTGTGGTGATTGACCCAGAGCAGAAGCAAACGTGTGAAACGCCTTATGATCCGGCGATTTCCGGGCAAGTCATGCGGCCTTGGGACAGCTTTTCGCTGGCAGACCATGGCGTCGAAAAGGTGATTGCACGCCGCGCTGCCTTGGAACTGCGGGCAGGCATGACGGCGAATCTGGGTTTCGGGATCAGCGCGATGGTGCCGCGCATCCTGTTGGAAGAAGGGCATCCGGAAGCGGTCACCTGGGCGATTGAACAAGGAGCCGTTGGTGGCGTTCCTTTGACCGGGTTTGCGTTTGGGTGTGCGTCAAACGCCGATGCTTTTGTGCCGTCGCCGCAGCAATTCATCTACTTTCAGGGGGCGGGATTTGATGTGTCCTACCTGTCTTTCCTTGAGGTGGACCGGCGCGGGAATGTGAACGTCTCAAAGCTCGGTAAGAAACCTTACCTAACCGCTGGTTGTGGCGGGTTTGTCGATATCACCGCCCGCGCCAAGAAGATCGTGTTCTCGGGTTGGTTCGAGGCGGGGGCCAAGATCGACTTGACCGATGACGGCATTCGCGTCGCCGAGAGGGGCCGTTTCACCAAGATGGTAGACGAAGTTGAACACGTGACGTTCTCCGGAGATCGGTCGCGCGTGTTGGGACAGGACGTGATCTATGTCACCGAGCGCTGTGTGATGCGGTCAACCGAAGATGGCTTGGTCGCGGTAGAAATCATGCCCGGTATCGATGCGCAGGCGGATATCGTGGACGCGTCAGACGGGCGGGTTCGGGTTGCGGAGAATGCGACTGTCATGCCCAAGGCGTTGCTGGCCGACAAGCCGATGGGGCTGACGCTGTGACCGGCGTTGTTTTGGAAATATCCGGCGGTGTTGCTCTTCTGACTTTGGACAACGCGGCCAAGCTTAATGCGCTGACCGTGCCAATGCTTGAGGCGCTTGAGGCGCATCTGATTGCGATTGAACAAGATACTGAGGTTCGCGTGGTGATCGTGACGGGCGCGGGTGAAAAGGCGTTTTGCTGTGGGGCCGATATTGCGGCATGGGGCAAGCTGAGCCCCGCCGAGTTTGCGCGCCACTGGGTGCGGGACGGGCACCGCGTGTTTGACCGGTTGGCGCGCTTGTCGAAGCCGACAATTGCGGCCGTAAACGGGCATGCATTCGGGGGCGGACTTGAGTTGGCCACGGCTTGTGACATTCGCGTGATGACTCCGCGTGCGACCTTGGCGTTGCCCGAGGCGCGGGTTGGGATCGTGCCCGGTTGGTCTGGCACGCAGCGATTGATGCGCTTGATCCCGGAACCGGTCGTCAAAGAGATGGCTTTATTTGGGCGGCGTATCGGTGCAGAGCGCGCGGTCGCCCTGGGGTATGCGGCAAGTGTCGCCGAAGATGCTTTGGGCAAGGCGCGAGAGATTGCGACAGAAATTAATGCGCTGTCGCCACGCGCGACGGAGGTCGCGAAGGCGATGATCCATGCTGCAGTGGACGAGGATCGCGGGGCGATGGTTGAGGCATTGGGTGCCGCAGCCATTGGCGCCAGCGAAGACCGGATTGAGGGTGTGGCGGCGTTTCTTGAAAAGCGCCCAGCCACGTTTACAGGACGATAAGCCATGAATGACATGACCGTAATCGGGTCGATTGGGTACCAACTGCCAGCACCGTTTTCGGGCCGCCATTTGATCGATGGGGCTTGGGCGGACAGCGCGGATGGGGCCGTATTTGAACGGGTTTCACCGTCGCATGGCGTGGTTGTGAGCACGTCTGCCAAGGGTGGTATCGCGGAGACGGAGTTGGCCGTTGCTGCCGCGCGCAACGCCTTTGATGCGGGTGTTTGGAGCCGTATTTCCGGCAAAGACCGCGCGGCGGTTTTGCTGCGTGTGGCTGACCTGATCGAGGCCAACGTCGAGCGCATTGCGGTGCAGGAAACGCTGGAAAGCGGAAAGCCGATTTCCCAGTCGCGGGGCGAGGTCGGCGGGGCGGCTGACCTCTGGCGTTATGCGGCGTCCTTGGCGCGTTCGACCCACGGCGACAGTCACAACACGCTGGGGGACGACATGTTGGGTGTTGTTCTGAAGGAACCCATCGGCGTGGTGTCGATCATCACGCCCTGGAATTTCCCATTCTGGATCCTCAGCCAAAAGCTGCCTTTTGCATTGGCGGCTGGGTGTACCGTTGTTGTGAAACCGTCTGAGATGACGCCGTCATCCACGGTGATGATGGGTGAGTTGCTGATCGAAGCGGGCTTGCCGGCAGGCGTTTGCAATATCGTGCTGGGGTATGGCGAGCCGGTTGGCAGCTTGATGGCCACACATGACGCGGTAGATATGGTGACATTCACGGGCTCCACCGGTGTCGGTAAGAAGATCACACAAGCCTCGGCCGGGACTTTGAAGAAAGTCGCCTTGGAACTGGGTGGCAAGAACGCGCAAGTGATTTTTCCGGATGCGGATCTGGAAAGTGCGGCCGATGCGGTTGTGTTTGGCGTCTATTTCAACGTTGGCCAGTGCTGCAACTCCTCCAGCCGGATTATCGTGCATTCCGATATTGCGGATGACTTTGTCGCGCGTGTTGTTGCGTTGTCGCGCAAGGTGACATTTGGTGATCCACTCGATCCAGATACACAGGTCGGCGCGATTGTGACGGCAGATCACAACGCCAAGATCGATGGCTATGTGAAGGCCGCGCAATCCGAAGGGGCAAAGGTGGCCTTGGGTGGTGACGTTCTGGACGTGCCAGGTTTGGGGTCACAGTTCTATCAGCCAACGGTTGTAACTGACGTTGTGCCGGAGATGTCGATTGCGACGGATGAGGTATTTGGGCCGGTTCTATCGGTCCTGCGCTTTGACACGATGGAAGAGGCTATCGCGCTGACCAATAATTCGACCTACGGTCTGTCGGCAGGTGTCTGGAGCGAGAATGTACACACCTGTCTGGAGTTTGCCCGGCGGGCGGAAGCGGGCACTGTTTGGACCAACACGTGGATGGATGGCTTTCCGGAAGTTGCGTTCGGGGGGATGAAGCAATCAGGGCAGGGCCGTGAGATCGGGCGTTACGGCTTCGAGGAGTTCTTTGAGGTCAAATCCGTCGTCATGCGCGTGGGCCGCACGCGTGCCAACTGGGTGCAGGGCAGCTGATGATCGCTTTAGCCGGATACGCGGAACACCGGGTCGGGTTGCATCAGGGTATGCAAACCTTCGGGTGGTTCGCCGTTGATCTGGCGAAGCAGCAACGCGCCCAGGTGCCGGCCCGTTTCGCGCACGTCCTCCGGCACGGTTTCGATGCGGGGGCGCACATGTTTAAAGGTGGGCGACGCTTGCTTGGCAAGCACTGTCGCGTCGCGACCCGGGGCCACGCCGCTGTCGTGCAAAGCCGACAGCGTGGCCATCGCGACAACCTCACCAACGCAGACATGACCGTCGGGCGGATTGTCGGCGCTATACCTCGCTTGCAGAAAATCAGCGATGTCTTCGGACGGTGTTTCAAGCGTCACTTCATCGGGGATTTCAAAAGTGATGCCAGCCTCGCGCGCGGCGGTCAGGAAACCATACCGCAAATGCTGAGCAAAAGTGTAGCGCGTGTCGGGCATGACCATCAGAACGTGACTGCGCCCTTGTTCTACCAAACGTTGAACAGCATTTCGCGCGAAAGCCTCGTTGTCGAAATCAACCCAGGCGTGGGGTGTGGTGAATTCCGTACGGCCATGGGTGACGAACGGCAGATTGGCCTCGTGCAGCAGACGCACACGATCATCAAAGGGTTCCGTCCGGGTGAGAATCACTCCGTCAGCCAGATTGTTTCTGATGATATTGCGAATCGCATTGAGCCGATCCGAGCTATCGAACTCGGGCGTCACGCTGATCGCGAAATCCGTACTGCGAAACGCTTCGATGATTCCACCGAGAAGTTCGTCGGCAAATCCGATGAATTCGTGCTCGAGGTTCAACAGAACGCTGATGACTTTGGTGCGGCCCGTGCGCAGGCGTTGCGCGGCACGATCCGGTACATAAGCAAGCTTTTCGGCAGCTTCCGCGACAGCTTTGCGCGTTTTGGCAGCGATTCTCGGGTCATCTTTCAATGCGCGCGAGACTGTGGTCACGGCAAAACCGGTTTCTTCGGCAATGGTCCGAAGGGTTGGTCGTTCGCGAGTGCGTTGGTCTGCCATGGCGTATCAGGTCCGGTCTTCAGTCGTTTGGGGATATAGTATTGCGACAATTTACAACGTTGCAACAACTTTCTTTTCACGCGCTTTTCGGGCGCAATAGAGTGCCAATTACGTTAAAATATTACAATAAAACAGTGACTTGTAAGATAAGTGAAAATTGTGCGTTGACAGGTTGGGAGTTGTAACGTTTTAATTTCGTCAGTCCGAGATGGACACTTTGCTAGGGAGGCAAACATAATGACAATCATGAAATCGCTCAAGATGACGGCTGCCGCTGTTGCTTTGACCGCAGGCGCGGCTCAGGCAGCAGAAGTTGAAGTCTTGCACTGGTGGACATCCGGCGGCGAAGCGGCGGCGCTGAATGTTCTCAAGCAAGACCTGGAAAGCCAGGGTATCGGTTGGCAGGACATGCCGGTCGCCGGTGGCGGCGGTACCGAAGCGATGACCGTGCTGCGTGCCCGCGTCGCTGCAGGCGATGCGCCGACAGCAGTTCAGGCACTGGGTTTTGACATCCTCGACTGGGGCAACCAAGGCGCGCTCGCGAACCTGAACGAACTGGCCGAGAAAGAAGGCTGGGACGACGTGGTTCCAGAAGCGCTGCAAGCGTTTGCCAAGGTTGACGGAAAGTGGATTTCCGCACCGGTGAACGTGCACTCGACCAACTGGGTGTGGGCGAACAAAGCCGTGCTTGACGCAAATGGCATTGCGATCCCGACGACTTGGGAAGAGTTCGTCGCCGCAGTTGAGAAACTAAAGGCGGCAGGTGTGACGCCCATCGCGCATGGTGGTCAGGCCTGGCAGGATGCAACGATCTTCGATGCGGTTGCGATGTCCACAGGTGGCCCTGACTTCTACAAAGCGGCCTTTATTGACATGGACCCTGAAGCACTGGGGTCCGACACAATGAAGGAAGCGTTTGACCGGATGTCCTTTATCCGAGCCAACGTCGACGACAACTTCTCGGGTCGTGACTGGAACCTCGCCACAGCAATGGTCATCAACGGCGAAGCCGGTTTCCAGATGATGGGTGACTGGGCGAAGGGTGAATTCCTGAACGCAGGCAAGGTACCGGGCGAGGACTTCCTGTGCTTCCGTTTCCCGGGCACACAAGATCAGGTCACATTTAACGCTGACCAGTTCATGATGTTCGACCAAGGCGGTTCGGTATCTGACGAGCAGGCAGCACTGGCCGCCGCGATCCTGTCGCCATCGTTCCAGTCCGCGTTCAACGTGGTCAAAGGGTCCGTTCCAGCCCGCACAGACGTGTCGGATGCTGACTTTGACGCCTGCGGCAAGCAGGGCATGAAAGACCTCGCGGCAGCGGCGTCTTCCGGCAACCTGTTTGGCTCCATGGCACACGGCCACGCAAACCCAGCGGCTGTGAAGAACGCGATCTACGATGTTGTGACCGCGCACTTCAACGGTGAATACGACAGCGCAACCGCTGTTGAGGAACTCGTCGACGCAGTGTCGATCGCGCAGTAATCCTCCCTGTTGGGGCGGTCTTCGGATCGCCCCACTCCTTTAGCCAACACACCACATCTTTGAGGGGACAATCGCCATGACGGCCCAAGTCGAGGCGGATTTCAAAACGCGCCTACAGAACTGGTTGCCGAAGCTTGTACTTTCGCCGTCGCTGGCGTTGATCTTTGTCTTCGTCTACGGGTTCATCATCTTCACGGTCTACGTGTCGTTTACGGACAGCCGTATCCTGCCGTTTGTAAACAGTTCGGGTCAGACAACGTACGAGTTGATCGGATTTTCCAATTACAGCAAGCTTTTTAGCCTGTCCCACTGGGAAATCGCCTTGTCCAATATGGCGATCTTTGCGGGTCTCTACATCGTTGTCTGCACGTTGATCG
Source organism: uncultured Rhodobacterales bacterium (assembly GCA_964500115.1). Lineage (GTDB taxonomy): Bacteria > Pseudomonadota > Alphaproteobacteria > Rhodobacterales > Rhodobacteraceae > Marivita. Next base: position 15,449 of record CAZCOX010000004.1, on the reverse strand, counting down.
GCCTGACGCTCGCGATCTTGCTCGACCAGAAGATCCGCGGCGAGGGGGCGTTGCGCCCGCTTTACCTCTACCCGATGGCGCTGAGCTTTATCGTGACGGGCACGGCGTGGAAGTGGTTCCTTGACCCCGGCATCGGGCTTGAGAACATCATGATCAGCTGGGGTTGGGAGACCTTCAGCTTTGACTGGATCAAGAACCGAGATTTCGCGATTTACACCGTTGTACTCGCCGCGGTCTGGCAGACCTCAGGCTTCGTGATGGCGATGTTCCTTGCTGGACTGCGCGGCATCGACAACGAAATCCTCAAAGCGGCCCAGATGGACGGAGCGTCAAACTGGAGCCTTTACCGCCGGATCATCATCCCGCAGCTGCGCCCGGCATTCCTGTCTGCCTTTGTGATCCTTGCCCACCTCGCCATCAAGACATTTGACCTGGTCATCGCGATGACAGGCGGCGGACCGGGCCGAGCGACAGAACTGCCAGCGACGTTCATGTATTCCTATACGTTTAGCCGGAACCAGATGGGCATCGGCGCGTCCTCGGCTGTGATCATGCTCATGACCATTGCGGCCATCATGGTCCCGTATCTTTACGCTGAACTGAAGGAGAAGAAGTGATGTCTGTTGCGACGCAAGATACCGCGATCCGCACAGGCCGGGTCACGCGCACGCTGATCTATCTCGTGCTTATCCTCTTTGCCCTGTTCTACATGCTGCCGCTCTACGTGATGCTGGTGAACTCGGTGAAACCGCTTAGCGAGATCACTGGCGGCGGGATGATGTCGCTGCCCGAGGTCTGGACGGTAGAGCCGTGGCTCAAAGCCTGGTCCACTGCTCAGATCGGTGTCGAACCGACGGGTCTGCGCCCGTACTTCTGGAACTCGATCTCGATGGTCGTGCCTGCGGTTGCGATCTCGACCGTGCTCGGTGCGCTGAATGGTTATGTGCTGACGAAATGGCGGTTCCGAGGCGACACGATCCTGTTCGGACTGATGCTCTTTGCTTGCTTCATTCCGTTTCAGATCGTTCTGATCCCCATGGCAACCGTGCTCGGCTTTCTTGGCCTGTCCGGCTCCACGGCAGGTCTGGTTCTGGTGCACGTGGTTTACGGGATCGGGTTCTCGACCCTTTATTTCCGCAACTATTACGCTGTGTTCCCGACCGAACTGGTGCGAGCCGCTCAGATCGACGGGGCAGGGTTCTTCCAGATTTTCTGGCGTATCCTTCTGCCGTCTTCGGGACCGATCGCCGTGGTTTGTGTGATCTGGCAGTTTACCAACATCTGGAACGACTTCCTGTTTGGCGCATCGTTCGCCAGCGGCGACGGCGCACCGATGACGGTTGCCTTGAACAACCTCGTGCAGTCCTCCACGGGCGTGAAGGAATACAACGTCCACTTCGCAGGCGCGATCCTCGCCGCGCTTCCAACGCTTCTCGTTTATATCGTCGCAGGCCGCTATTTTGTGCGCGGCCTGATGGCGGGCTCCGTGAAAGGATAACCATCATGGGTTTTCTCGATATTGATAACACCACCAAATCCTACGGTGCCGTCGAGGTTCTGCACAAAGTTGATATCTCGGTGCAGGAAGGTGAGTTTCTTGTGCTTGTTGGCCCCTCGGGCTGCGGCAAGTCTACCTTGCTCAACATGATCGCGGGTCTGGAAGAGATCAGCAGCGGCGAGATCCGCATCAAAGACGCTGTTATGAATGGCGTACACCCGTCAAAGCGCAACATTGCGATGGTCTTCCAAAGCTATGCGCTCTACCCGAACATGACTGTGGGCCAGAACATCACCTTCGGGCTGGAGATGCACGGCACACCAAAGGCCGAGCGGGACAAGGCGATGCATGATGTTGCCAAACTCTTGCAGATCGAACAGCTTCTTGACCGTAAACCGGGCGCTTTGTCAGGCGGGCAACGTCAACGTGTTGCCATGGGGCGCGCGTTGGTGCGTGACCCTGATGTGTTCCTCTTTGACGAACCGCTGTCGAACCTCGACGCAAAGCTGCGCGTTGATATGCGGACCGAGATCAAGAAACTGCACCAGAAGCTTGGCACGACGATTGTTTACGTAACCCACGACCAGATCGAGGCGATGACGCTGTCGACCCGAATCGCGGTTATGAACGGCGGTTACGTCCAGCAGCTTGGCACGCCGCAAGAGATCTACGACACGCCTTCGAACATTTTCGTTGCGACGTTCATGGGCTCACCTGCGATGAACGTGGTGCCTGCGAAAGTTGGCATGGAAAACGGCAAGCCGGTTGCACTCGTCAAATTGGAGGATGGTAGCACCAGTTCGCTGCCTTTCAGTCAGGACAACCTAGCGGCTTGGGATGGGAAGGACATCCTTCTGGGTATCCGCCCCGAGACGATTACCGACGAAGACGCAGCAGATCGCAAATCGTCCAATATCGCGCGTTTGACCAACCGCGTGGTGGTGACCGAACCGGCTGGGTCTGACACCTTTGTGTCGATGTCGCTGGGGGGGCAGGACGTGATTGCGCGGATGCGGTCTGATGCGGAGGTCAAACCTGGCGAAGACTTCACGTTTGCCGTCAACATGGAAAAGGCCGTGGCCTTTGACCCGCAAACCGAAGCCCGAATTGTGCCGTAATGCAACCGGATGTGGTGATCATAGGGTCGGGAATGGGGGGCGCAACGCTTGCCGCGTCGCTTGCGCCGACGGGTCGGCGTATCCTCATTTTGGAGCGGGGCGCGCATTTGCGCGCTTCGCC
>CAZCOX010000004.1:5536-12612 GCA_964500115.1 uncultured Rhodobacterales bacterium | reverse complement strand
GAACCTGTTCCGCACGAGCCGGACATTGCGGACCTGCAAACGCGGTTGAAGCGGGTCGGGTTGTCGCCATGCAACTTGCCGCTTGGCGTCGATATCGACAGATGGCTGGCCTTCGGACAAACCCCATGGGATGCGCATCCCGATACGTGTGGTGGCAAGATGGATGCCGAAACCGTCGGTCTGGCCGAGGCATTGAAGCACCCGAATGTCGAACTGCGCACCGGGTGCCTGGTCACGCAATTGGAAACAGGCCCCGAAGGTCAGATCGAAGCCGTCCGTTTCGAGGAGAACGGCACGCCGCAGCGCGTGTCTGCGCCGCTGGTTGTCTTGTCCGCTGGCGCGGTTCAGACTGCGGCTTTGCTGTTGCGATCCGCCAGTGACAACTTTCCAACCGGGTTGGCCAACCGCTCTGATCAGGTCGGGCGGAACTTCATGAACCACAACTGCTCCGCCGTGCTGGCGCTGCACCCGTTCCGCCATAACAGGGCGATTTATCAAAAGACACTGATGGTCAACGACTACTATCTGTCCGACGGGGAGGGCGGCGCGCCGCTGGGCAACATTCAATTGCTGGGCAAGATCTCTGGCCCAATCCTATCGGCAACGACGCCATTGCCACGTTTCGCAGCGCAGTGGATCGCGAACCGGTCCTTCGATTTTTACGCAATGTCCGAAGACCTGCCCAACCCGGACAGCCGGGTGTCGCTGAAAGGCGAGCAAATCGTACTGGACTGGAAGCGGTCAAACTGGGTGGCGCATGAGAAACTCGTGTCGGTTCTAAAGTCAAAGCTGCGGCAGGCTGGATTCCCGGTTGTTCTGTCCAAGCCCTTTGATCGTCGCACGCCATCGCATCAATGCGGGACGGCGCGGATGGGGCATGACCCAGAGACAAGCGTCGTGACGACGGAGCTTGTGACGCATGATCATTCCAATTTGTTTATCGTCGATGCGTCGGTTTTGCCGACCTCTGCAGCGGTGAACCCGGCGTTGACGATCGCCGCATTGGCGCTGCGGGCGGGGCGGCATATTCGAGAGAAGGTGTGGGCGGCATGACCAAACAAGCGTTGATCACAGGTGGGCAGCAGGGGATTGGTTTCGGCATTGCCGAGGCGCTTGTTGGCGCGGGTTTCGAGGTGTGCCTGACATCCCACGTCACGCCAGAGGACAACAGCGTTCAAGAGGCGCTTACCCGTCTTGGCGAATCCGCCAGGTACGTTCAGCACGATGTAACGGATCTGGATGGGATCGAGGCGCTGCTCGACCGCGTTGGACCGATCACAGCCTTGGTGAACAATGCGGGGATCGGCGCGCCGGTGCGGGGCGATTTGCTGGACCTTAAGCCGGACAGTTGGGATGCGGTGCACGACGTGAACTTACGGGGGGCGTTTTTCCTGACGCAGGCTGTGGCGCGGCGAATGATTGAGATGCCGGCTGATACGTATCGGTCGATCAGTTTCATTGGGTCGGTAAGTGCCGCCATGGCCTCGGTCGAGCGTGCGGAATACTGCGTCTCCAAAGCAGGCGTAGCGATGGTGGCGCAGCTGTTTGCGTTGCGGTTGGCGGCGACAGGTATTGGCGTGTTCGAACTGCGCCCAGGCATCATTGAGTCGGGCATGACCGCCGCCGTGCATGATGCCTATACGCCGCGCATCGAAGGTGGGCTTGTGCCGCAACGCCGCTGGGGCGTTCCGTCTGACATTGGCTCTGTTGTCGCTGCGGTCGCGTCAGGCCAGATGCCGTTTTCCACCGGTGCTGTCATCCCCGTGGATGGCGGCCTGTCCATTCCGCATTTTTGAGGTCGCGATATGTCGGATCAATTTGATTTCATCATCGTTGGGGGCGGTTCTGCCGGGTCGGTGCTGGCTGGGCGCCTGAGCGAGGATCCGGGCGTTTCGGTTCTGCTTTTGGAAGCAGGTGGTCGCGACCGGCATCCGTTTTTCCACCTGCCTGCAGGCTTTGCCAAAATGACCAAGGGGATCGGGTCGTGGGGATGGCAAACCGTGCCGCAGCGGCACATGCAGGACAAGGTATTCACCTATACGCAGGCCAAGGTGATCGGTGGCGGCTCTGCGATCAATGCGCAGATCTACACGCGTGGGGCCGCGCAGGATTATGACGAGTGGCGGCAAATGGGCTGCGAGGGGTGGAGCTATGCGGATGTGCTGCCCTATTTCCGCAAGTCCGAAGATAATGACACCTATAACAACGAATTCCACGGGCAGGGCGGGCCACTTGGTGTGAGCCAGCCGTCGGCACCGCTTCCGATTTGTGACGCGTATATCGAGGCCGCTGGGCAACTGGGCATCCCGCGAATGACCGACCCAAATGGTGAACGGCAGGACGGCGCGGGATACTATCAGCTGACCCAACGCAATGCCCGCCGGTCGTCCGCTGCAATGGCCTTTGTTGCGCCGAATGAGGGGCGGCCAAATCTGACAGTGCGGACGGGCGCGCAGGTGCGCCGGATCGTCGCGAAAGACCAGCGCGCGACCGGCGTTGAATTGATCGACGGAACGGTTCTGAACGCATTGCGCGAGGTGGTGCTGTCCTCCGGGGCCATTGGTTCACCGCGCTTATTGCAACTCTCTGGCATTGGCCCCGCGGATGACCTGCGCGCGCTGGGCATTGATGTTGTGCAGGACCAACCCAATGTGGGTGCGAATTTGCAGGATCATCTGGACCTCTATGCGATTTGCGAGGTGTCTGGACCGCACACTTATGACCGCTTTGCCAAACTGCACCTATCTGCGCTTGCGGGGCTGCAATACATCTTCACACGCAAAGGTCCCGTGGCCTCCAGCCTGTTTGAAACTGGCGGGTTCTGGTACGTGGACCCCGACGCGCGGTCGCCGGATGTTCAGATGCATCTCGGGCTTGGCACGGGGATCGAGGCGGGTGTGATGTCGATGCCGAATGGCGGAGTGACCCTGAACGCGTGTTTCCTGCGGCCAAGATCGCGCGGGTCAGTGCGCTTGCAATCGGCCAATCCGGCGGACATGCCATTGATCGATCCGAACTATCTGCAAGACCCGTATGATCGCGATATGTCGATCCGGGGGTTGAAACTCGTGCAAGAGATCCTCGCCCAAGAGGCGTTGTCGGATTACATCCTCGCAGAACGCTTGCCAGGGCCAAAAGTCCAGTCGGACGAAGAATATTTCGACTTCATCTGTCAGCACTCCAAAACCTCGCACCATTGTGCAGGGACGTGTCGCATGGGCGTGGATGATGGGGCTGTACTGGACCCGCGATTGCGGTTCCGGGGGATCGACGGGCTGCGGGTTGCGGATGCGTCGATCATGCCGACGGTCAATTCTTCGAATACCAACGCGCCGTCGATCATGATCGGCGAAAAAGCGGCAGACATGATTAAGGAAGATCAGGGGATGACACTATGATACGCCATATCGTTTTGACACGGTTTGCCGATGGCACAGACGAAGCGACGATTGCGGGCATCTATGCCGGTCTTTCTGAAGTGACAGAAAAGATGCCAGGCGCGCGCGGGTTTGGTGGCGGGCGGAGCAAAAGCCCCGAACAGATTGAGCGCGGGTACATGCACGGATTCACCGTCGATTTCGACAGTTGGGACGATCTGCAGGCCTATGCAGATGACCCGGAGCATCAGGCGCTGGGCGGCCAGATCGTTGCCAATGCACAAGGCGGCATCGATGGCGTTCTGGTGCTGGATATTGAGATTTGAGGGCTGAGCAATGCTGACACTTCCGACAGAAGACGGGCGGTTGGAGCCCTACAGGCTAACCGGCGATCCATTGGTGCCGCGCGCGCCGAAAGTGCCGTTTACCAGAACTGCTTTCGCAGCGGCGCATGTGGTGTCTGATCCGCTGAAAGAGCGGACACCATGGCATTTGCCGCCTGCGGTCGATTGGGATGCAACGCTAGTGTTTCGGCAGGGGCTTTGGGATCAGGGGTTGCACCTGGCTGAGGCCATGGATACCGCACAGCGCGGTATGGGCGTTGACTGGCCTACAGCAAAGGAACTGATCGAGCGGACAATGCAAGCGGCCAAGGCGCATCCGCTCAAGCCGCGCGTGGCGTGCGGGTGTGGGACGGAACAGGTGCCTTTGGAGGAGTTGCAATCGGTCGCCGCGATCCGCGCGGCTTACGCAGAACAGGCCGAGGCGATTGAGGCAGCAGGCGGGCAGCTTGTCATCATGGCCTCTCGCGCGTTTCCGGCGATGCAGGCGACGCCGGAAGACTACCACACCGTTTATCGCGCTTTGATCGATGGTGCAGCCCAGCCTGTCGTATTGCACTGGTTGGGTGACATGTTTGACCCCGCTTTGACCGGGTATTGGGGAGCATCTGATCGGGATGCAGCCGACAGGTTTGTTCTTGATCTGATTGCCGAGAACCCGGGCAAAGTGGACGGGATCAAGGTGTCCCTGTTGGATCAGAACCATGAAGAAGCTCTGCGCGCGCGTCTACCCGAAGGCGTCAGGCTCTACACCGGGGATGACTTCAATTACGCGGCCCTGATCGAGGGCGATGGCGCGCATTATTCCCACGCGCTCTTGGGTATCTTCGCGGGGATCGCGCCAGCAGCCTCGCAAGCGCTGGAGGCATTGGCCCAAGATGATGCAGCAACGTTCAACGCTTTGCTCGCACCTACTGTGCCGTTGAGCCGCGAGATCTTCAAAGCGCCGACGCAGTTTTACAAGGCGGGCATCGCGTTTCTGGCGTGGTTGAACGGGACACAGTCGCATTTCATCATGCCAGGCGGCTTCCAATCGAGCCGCGATATCACACATTATGCGCAGGTTTTTCGGCTCGCCGATCAGGCGCGGCTGCTGACCGACCCAGATGTGGCGCAATCCCGTATGAAAACGCTTTTGGCCATGCACGGGGTGTCGTAAACCCGGTTGGATGGATCGCAGACCAACCATAAAGGACGTCGCCAAAGAGGCAGGCGTGTCAAAATCGACCGTCAGCCTTGTGCTGCAACGCAGTCCTTTGGTGAAAGACGAAACGCGCGCGCTTGTCCGCGATGCGATGGCGCGGATTGGTTACGTCTACAACCGGTCCGCGGCGCAACTGCGCGGGTCGTCGTCGGGTCTCATCGGGCTTATCATCAACGATCTGCGAAACCCGTTCTTTACCGAGTTCGCAACCTCGTTCCAGACATCACTCGCCGCGCGCGGCTATGCGGTGGTTCTGGCACATGTGAATGAAGATGCGGTGGAACAGGGGCGTATGATCGACACGCTGATCGAACATGGTGTGTCTGGCTTTGTCGTTTCGCCTGCCTACAGCGATGAACCCACGCCGCTCGAAGCGATCGCACGGGCCGGGTTGCCGGCCATTCAGGTCTTTCGCAAGGTGGACGCGCGCGAAGTGTTGTTCCCGTTTATTGCACCAAACTACGAAACAGGCAGCCGAGCAGCGACCGAACATTTGTTTGAGCGGGGTGCGACGCATGTTGCTTTTGTTGGCGGGTTGGCCGGGCGGGCCGTCACCGAGGAACGGATGTCCGGCTATCTGGCCGTGATGGCCGAAAAAGGTTTGGAGCCACTGGTCCTGACCGGGGCCGCAACTCACGCGTTTGGTCTGGATACATCCACCCGGTTGCAAATGGAGTATCCCTCGGTCGATGGCGCACTGTGTTTCAATGATCAGGTCGCGCTGGGCTTGATGGCTGGTGCGTCAGCGCAGGGTCGGCGGATCGGGCATGACATGCGCGTCATCGGGTTCGACAATATCGAAGGAAGTCGTCAGAGCGTGCCTGCGTTGACCTCGGTCGCGTGTGGTATTCCGCAATTTGCGACGGACGTTGCCGCGCGTCTTTTGGCGTGGCTGGACGATGGCGTGGTGCCCGAAAGTGGTATGCGCACCGACGTGTCCTTGATCATTCGCGGGTCGAGTTAGGAGCAGCTCCAGGTTTGCAGAACAGACCTTGGTTCTTTCCGCTCGCGCGCCTAAGTCATGGTGATACCGAAGGCCAAGGAGACTGCCATGACCAACCCCCTGCTTCAGACCTGGGATACGCCGTTTGGCCTCGCACCGTTTGACAAGATCGACGATGCGGATTTTGCGCCAGCGATTGAGGCCGCGATGGCAGAGGATTTGGCGGAAGTCGATGCTTTGGTGGCCAATGAGGAGCCACCCACCTTTGCCAACACAATCGAAGGGCTGATGCGTACGGGCGCCAAGCTCGATCAGGTTTTGGGTGTGTTTTTCAACCTTGCAGGTTCGGATTCGAACGCGAAGCGTGAAGAGATTATGCGGGAGTTTTCGCCGAAGCTCGCCGCGCATTCGGCCGCGATTTATTCGAACAAGGCACTATTCGCGCGGATCGAGGCGGTCTGGCAAGCGCGCGACGGTTTGGACCTGACCGATGAACAGGCGCGGGTGTTGATGCTGATGCGGCGCGGGTTTGTTCGGGCGGGTGCAGCGCTTGAAGGCGACGATGCGGAACGCATGAAGGAGATTAAATCGCGGCTTGCGACGCTGGGTACGGCCTTTGGGCAAAACCTTTTGGCAGACGAGCGCGATTGGCAGCGCGCGTTGAGCGAGGACGAGCTGGAGGGCCTGCCTGAATTCGTTGTGGATGCGGTGCGCGCGGCTGGACAGGAAAGGGGTGCTGATGGGCCAGTCCTCACGCTGTCGCGATCGATCATCGTTCCGTTCCTGCAGTTCTGTCCAAACCGCACCTTGCGCGAAGAAGCATGGCGCGCCTGGGCTGCTCGGGGCGAAAATGCAGGCGATACGGATAACCGTCCTGTGGCGGCCGAGATCCTGCAATTGCGGCACGAACGGGCGCAGCTTTTGGGCTACAAGGATTTCGCGTCGTACAAGCTGGAAACCGAAATGGCCAAAACACCTGACGCGGTGCGCGGTCTACTGACGGATGTTTGGAAGCCGGCCAAAGCGCAGGCGTTGGCGGACGCTGCACTTTTGGAAGAGCGGATGCGCGCGGATGGCGTGAACGGCCCGCTGGAAGCGTGGGATTGGCGATATTACTCGGACGCGCGCCGTCGCGAGGAATTCTCGCTCAATGAGGCGGAGGTGAAGCCGTATTTCCAGCTTGAGAAAATGATCGAGGCCGCTTTTGCCTG
>CAZCOX010000004.1:0-5436 GCA_964500115.1 uncultured Rhodobacterales bacterium | reverse complement strand
CGGAGGTGAAGCCGTATTTCCAGCTTGAGAAAATGATCGAGGCCGCTTTTGCCTGTGCAAATCGACTGTTCGGGTTGGATTTCAAAGCGCTGGATCTGCCGCTCTACCACCCTGATTGTCGTGCGTGGGAGGTGACGCGGGATGGCAAACATGTTGCCGTGTTCATAGGGGACTATTTCGCGCGCGCGTCCAAGCGGTCTGGTGCGTGGTGTTCAGCGATGCGGGCGCAGCGGAAGTTCCCGGATGTGCAAGCGCCCATCGTGGTAAATGTGTGCAACTTTGCCAAAGGCGATCCGGCACTTCTGTCCTATGACGATGCGCGGACTTTGTTCCACGAATTCGGGCATGCGCTGCACCAAATGTTGTCGGACGTGACCTATGACATGATCTCGGGCACATCGGTGGCACGGGACTTTGTGGAGTTACCATCGCAGCTTTACGAGCATTGGCTGGAAGTCCCGGAGGTGTTGCAGGAATTTGCAACACATGCCGAGACGGGCGAGCCCATGCCGCAAGAGATGCTCGACAAAGTGCTGGCAGCAGCGACCTATGACATGGGGTTCCAGACAGTGGAGTATGTCGCGTCGGCCCTGGTTGATCTGGCCTTCCACGAGGGTGAACCACCCGCCGATCCGATGGCAAAGCAGGCGGAGGTTTTGGCAGAGATCGGTATGCCTGGCGCGATCATCATGCGGCACGCGACACCGCATTTTGCACATGTGTTTACCGGCGACGGGTATTCTTCGGGCTATTATTCCTACATGTGGTCCGAAGTGATGGATGCAGATGCGTTCGAGGCGTTTGAAGAAGCGGGTGGCGCGTTTGATCCCCAAATGGCTGACAAATTGGAAGAGTTCATCCTGTCGGCAGGCGGATCTGAAGAAGCGGATGTGCTTTATACCAAGTTCCGTGGCCGGATGCCGGGAGTTGACGCGCTTCTTAAGGGGCGTGGGCTGGCAGCGTAGGGACGAAACCGCTGACATGCCAGTCAGCTGCCGGATGTCAGTTTTTCCGTTTTGAGAAAACGTTCAAAGGCATCTAGGTTGATCGCCTCGAACTGGCCAAAGGCCTGCATCCAGACGCTGGCGTCTTTCAGCGCATCCGGCTCCAGCTTGCACCACTTCACACGTCCGCGCTTTTCCTGGCTGATGAGACCCGCATTGGCGAGGATCATGAGATGCTTGGAAATCGCGGCGAGCGACATTTCGAATGGGTCAGCCACGTCGGTGACGGCCATGTCATCCTCCAACAGCATCATCAGGATTTGACGGCGTGTCGGGTCGGCCAAGGCGGCGAAAACAGTGTCGAGAGTGGGCTGCGTCATCACGCGAAGTGATCTGCGCGTTGTGGGCAGTATGGTCAAGAGGGCTATTTATTGTGTAATGCAACTATTGTATATTGCAGATATGAAGAGATTCGATCATTACCCCCAACACTGGGTCAACCGCCTGGGTTTTCTGATCCGAAAGCGAATTGGTCAGGCTTTTGAGGCGGACGGGTTGGCGTTCACACCCGAAGACTGGGCGGTTCTGTTGGTGCTCAAGGGACAAAGCGGTGCAACGATGTCCGAACTGTCGGATATCACCTTCCGCGACAAAACCACGATGACCCGGCAGGTGGATCGCCTTGCCAGACAAGGATTGGTTGTACGACGCGAAAGCCAGCATGACCGGCGATCCACCCACTTGTTTCTGACCGATACCGGAGAAGCGGCGTTTCTTGAACTGGCAGTGCACGCACAGGACCTGATCGCGCGGTCGAGCGCAGGCATTACGCCAGAGGATTTGGAAACCACTACCCGAACGTTGGCGCGGATGGTCGACAACCTGACAACGGATTGAAGAGTGAGGACGCACGATGGGTGACTACAACTACGGACAGTTTTCGGCTGATCAGTATGACTTATTGAATTTCGCCGGCCCCAAACCCGGCGAAAAATGCCCGGATGGCGAAGTTGAGGCTCTGGATGGTTCGCGGCACCGATTGCTTGATTTCCAAGGGGACTTTCTGGTGCTGGAGATGGGCAGCGCGACGTGCCCGTTGTTCCAAGGACGTCGACCGGCGATGCGGGATCTGGATTGGAACTATTCAGAAGTAGACTTCGCGGTTCTATATGTCCGCGAGGCGCATCCTGGCGGAATTATCGGTGCACACGCCTCTCAGGACGACAAGCGCAAGCAGGCCCAAGCTTTGCGCGACCGCGATGCGGAACACCGCCGAATTCTACTCGATGACTTTGACGGAAAGTTACATGCTGCCTTGGGTGGGTTTCCCAACTCGGTCTTCATCATCAACCGCAACGGATGTGTGGTGTTCTTTTCCGACTGGAATGACCCCAAAGCCGTCGGTGTTGCGCTCGCGCGATTGCGGCGCGGTGAAGCGCTCGATATCAGGTCGTACTTCAAACCCGTGCCGCCCAGCGTCAGTCTGCGCGTTTTGAAGGCGGCGGGGCCGGGTGCGCTTTGGGATTTCCTGAGCAGTTTGCCCGCATTGGTCTGGAAAAACCTGATAGTCCGGAACTATCGACAGATTATCGGCAAGCCCGTGGCATTGGATGGAAATACAGCGTGCTGATCGGAAAACTCAACCAATTCGTTGAATATTCCAATGGCATGAAATCGTCCTGAAATGCGCCTGCGACCGTTTGTTCGGGCAAGACATGTCTGCAAAAATATATATATTTTACAATGGTATAAATGCGATCTCTGAGCGCGGATCACTGCCTTGACTCACGAGGGTGCAAGACATAGCACATATCCAAAGTTCCAACCGGGGTGGAGCGTGTGTCTGAGAGTGATCCGAAGCAGCGACTGGCAGAGCTGGAAGCGCGGATTGCAGCGGCCAAGGGGGCCGAAGACGACGTCCCACATCAGGAGGAACACTATTCGCAGGCGCAGCAAGCTTGGCGGATGGTGATTGAGATGGTGTCCGGTCTTGGGATCGGATTTGGCATCGGATACGGGCTCGACGCGGTCTTTGGAACGCAGCCTTGGTTGATGGTGCTGTTTACATTGCTGGGCTTTGCGGCAGGGGTCAACGTAATGATCCGCACCGCCAAAGAACTCCAGGTGAAGAAGATGGCCGATTTGGCCGGAGAGGACAAAAGGGGCGACAATGGCTGAGGACGCAAAAGCAGGCGGTCTTGAATTTCACCCGATGGATCAGTTCATCGTAAAGCCTGTCTTTGGCGACGGCGCGGTTGGCATTTTCACCTTCAGCAACGCTGCGTTGTGGCTTTTATTGGCGGTCGTATGCGTGGTTTTGTTGATGGTTTTGGGCACGTCGAAGCGCGCCACCGTTCCGACGCGCACACAGTCTATGGCGGAACTGGCGTATGGCTTTGTCTACAAGATGGTCGAGGACGTCACCGGTAAGGACGCGGTGAAGTACTTCCCGTACATTTTTACGCTGTTCATCTTCATCCTCTTCTCGAATTTCCTCGCGCTGATCCCGATGTCGTTTTCGCCGACGTCGCACATCGCGGTCACCGCGATCCTTGGTTTTGGCGTCTTCTTTGCCGTGACGATCCTTGGCTTCGTCAAAAACGGCGCAGGCTTCCTTGGGCTGTTTTGGGTAAAAAGCGCGCCACTTGCGTTGCGCCCGATCCTCGCGGTCATAGAAGTCATTTCCTACTTTGTTCGACCCGTTAGCCACTCCATTCGCCTTGCCGGTAACGTTATGGCCGGTCACGCGGTTATCAAAGTGTTCGCAGGCTTTGCAGCTATCGCTGCTGTCGCACCGATTTCCGTTCTCGGTATTACGGCGATATTTGCGCTGGAAGTGCTGGTTTCAGCCATTCAGGCGTATGTGTTTACCATTCTGACCTGCGTGTATCTCAAGGATGCATTGCACCCGTCTCACTAATGTCGGTGCGTGAAGTCACGCACCCTACGTCTTAAACTTCCAATCGTAAGGAGAATTCACATGGAAGGTAATCTCGCACATATTGGCGCAGGCCTCGCAGCAATCGGCTCTGGTGCTGCTGCCATCGGGGTGGGTAACGTCGCCGGCAATTTTCTTGCGGGCGCGCTCCGCAACCCGTCTGCTGCTGCGTCGCAGACAGCGACGCTTTTTATCGGCATTGCCTTTGCAGAAGCGCTGGGGATCTTCGCATTCCTCGTATCGCTCCTGCTGATGTTCGCCGTCTAAGCTCCGGACCAAATCCTTACGCGCGGGCGGTGCTGCACCAAGCGGCCCGCCCGATATAACGACACGTTCCGACGGAGGACGACATGGCAACCGAACCCGCAATTCCAGCAAGCGCATGTGTAGGGCCGGATGGCAGCGCCATCGGCATGCCGCAGCTTTGCGCCGACTGGATGCCGAACCAGATATTCTGGCTCTTGATCGCACTTATTGCGATTTATTTTGTCCTGTCCCGCATCGCATTGCCACGCATTGCGACGGTTCTGGCGGAACGGCAAGGCGCGATCACAAACGATCTGGCTGCGGCTGAAGACCTCAAGCAGAAAGCGGTGGACGCTGAGGAAGCCTATAACAAGGCTCTGGCAGACGCGCGTGCTGAGGCACAGACAATCATCGCCCAGAACAAGGCCGAAATGCAGGCCGAATTGGACAAGGCGATCGCAAAGGCCGACGCCGAAATCGCAGCCAAAGCTGCGGAGTCGGAAAAAGCCATTTCAGAAATTCGCGCATCTGCGGTTGAGAGCGTCGAGGCCGTTGCCAAAGACACCGCAGGCAGCGTTGTTGCCGCCCTTGGTGGCCAGGCCGACGACGCAGCTATTGCCTCTGCTGTCGACGCACAGATGAAAGGGTGAGTGAGATGAACAAGTTCATAACAACACTGGCCTTGTCCATTATTGCAAGTCCGGCCTTTGCCGCAGTTGGCAAACCGTTCTTCTCGCTCGCCAATACGGACTTCATAGCGACACTTGGTTTCCTCGTATTCATCGGTGTGTTGCTCTACTTCAAGGTGCCGAGCACATTGATGGGGCTGCTCGACAAGCGCGCCGAAGGCATCCAAAGCGAGCTCGACGAAGCCAAAGCACTGCGCGAGGAGGCCCAAGCGTTGCTCGCCACGTACGAGCGTCGTCAGCGCGAAGTGCAGGAACAGGCCGACCGCATCATTGCGCATGCCAAGGAAGAAGCTGTGCTTGCCGGTGAGCAAGCCAAGGCTGATCTGGAGAAATCCATTGCACGCCGTATGGCGGCAGCCGAAGACCAGATCGCGTCGGCCGAAGCCGGTGCTGTCAAAGAAGTACGCGACCGGGCAATCACAGTCGCAATCGAAGCGGCCCGCAGCGTTGTGGCGCAGCAGATGACTGCCAAAGACGCGGCCAAGTCTATTGACGATGCCATCGCCGAAGTTGGGCAAAAGCTGCACTGATCTTTTCTGCGATGCTCGCGCTTATGAAGCCTCGGCGAACGCCGGGGCTTTTTGCTTTTGAGCGGGTGGCGGATGCGTCGACGCATCCG
>CAZCOX010000003.1:33145-42388 GCA_964500115.1 uncultured Rhodobacterales bacterium | reverse complement strand
GAGATGCAAACGCGCGAACGATCACGCCTGCCCAAAGCACATGCGGATCGTATTAGATCGAGACGATGTTCGGTATTGTCTTGCGGCAAGCCTAACTCGAGACGGCGCGAAAGGGAACCGCGCTCAACCCAAGAGTTCGGATTTGGTCAGCGCAAAGTCCGACGCGATCCATCGCGCCTCAACCTCGCGCAGCTTTTTGCCCAGCGCTGGACCAGTGAACGAAGGCATGAGATGCGAGGGCTTTACGGGAAGCTTGGCCAAAGATCCGCGTTTCACCGCTGCCAAGGCCTCCGGCTCCAAAGGCACCTCCAAAAGGACAGACCGCAGCAAAACAACGTCTCGTGCCACACCAAAACCATGACGATATCCAAGTTCCGCAGGGCCTTCCGGGCCAGAAATCAGTCTCTGATACAGGTCAAGGCGCGTGATTTGCTTTTTCGACAGGCGCAATGGGTCGGTGTCGATGACGCCAAAACTTGCTAGCCGACGAAGCGGGTCCGGGGGCGCATTGAACTCGGTTTCCAGATGCACGAGCGGTGCAAGCGCCCTGCCAGACGCACCGGGCAATATCGCATGGAGAACGCCAGTATGAACCATACTCGCAACCGAGGGCGCCGGGTCAGGCGCAGCGAGTAGCTTGATGATTTCAGACCCAACGCGTTCCCGTGACAATCCACTTAACCCTTCGAGCGATGCCGAAATCGCTGCCAGTGCCTCCGGGTCGAACCCGTCCGACGCATCACCATACCATGCCGCAAATCGGAAAAACCGCAGCGAGCGCAAATGGTCTTCGCGCAGGCGTTGTTGCGCATCGCCAATGAATCGAACGCGTCGCGCTTGAAGATCTGGCAAACCGTCATGGGGGTCGATGACATTACCGGCGGCATCACAATAAAGCGCGTTCATGGTAAAATCGCGGCGCGCAGCGTCTTCGACGATATCGGTGGAAAACCGGACAATGGCGTGACGGCCGTCGGTTTCGACATCAGCACGAAATGTCGTGACTTCATATCCAACGCCTCCGGAAACCAACGTCACCGTGCCATGGTCAAACCCGGTTGGAACTGCTTTCAGACCGGCTTCCGTGGCCAGTTCCGTGACCGTTTCCGGCGTTGCATCTGTGGCGATATCGACATCTGTAACGGGCATTTGCATCAGCGCGTTGCGTACACATCCACCAACCGCGTAGGCACGATTTCCTTTGGCAGTCAGCGCCTGAAACACCGCTTGCGTGCCAACAGACGTCAACCAATCGCCCGAAACCTTCATATCGTTTGCAACCGTTCTGCCAACCCGCGCAGGATGCGCGCGGTTGCGCCCCAAACATAGTAGGGACCAAATGGAACCGTATAGTAGTGGCGGCGCGCCCCCCGCCACCGTCGCGACTGAATTTGAAACCGCTCGGGGTCAGTGACGTGGTTTAGCGGCACGCGAAACACCTCGGCCACTTCGCCGGGTTCTGGTACGACGTCGAACGGTTGCGTCAGCCAGGCCACAACCGGCGTCACCGTGAAACCTGTTACCGTCTCGTGCGACGGCAACGTCCCCAAAACCTCAGCATGCCCCACCGGCAGGCCAATTTCTTCTTTGGCCTCACGCAACGCGGCAGCAATGACATCGGCGTCGCTTTCGTCTTGCTTGCCGCCCGGAAACGCAATTTGCCCGGGGTGGTGCTTGAGCCGCGAGGACCGTTTCGTCAGGATCACCTCTGTGTCACGCGACGTTTCAGCGAAAACCGCCAAAACGCCAGCCGGACGCAAGACGCGTCCTTCCGGCAGAACCACATCCGGGTTCAAATCGAAATCGGAGGAGGCCGCGCTGTCTTTCTCTAAAGCGGCGATGAGGCGGTCACGGTCATCCACCCGAAACCTCTTCGGATTCGAAACCAACGCTTTTGGGGTCAAGCTCGTAATGCGCGCTGCAGAACTGGCAATCGGCCGTAACCAAACCATCGGCGGTCGTCATTTTTTCGATATCTTTGGCCGAATAGATCGACAGACTTTGACGCACACGGTCTTCGGAACAGCTGCACCCGAAACGCACCGGCAAAGCGTCAAAGACTCTCGGCTTTTCCTCGTGGAACAACCGGACAAGCAATTCTGTGCTCGGCACAGACGGACCGATCAATTCCATGTCTTCCACCGTCGCCAACAGATGGTTTACGCGATTCCAGTTTTCGCCGTCATCATCGTCCAACAGATCGTCCGCAGTCACCTGTCCTTCGTCACCAGATCCACCGCCGGACGCTTCAAGAGAGGCTTTTGGCATGTGTTGGATCATGATCCCACCAGCACGCCAATGCTGTGCGACGCCGGGCTCTGAGGATTGGCCAAAGCTCAGCGAGAACTTGGTCGGCAACTGCTCGGACTGCGCAAAGTACGCTTCAGCGCAGCCCGCCAGTGTTTGGCCCGTCAAGGGCGTGATGCCCTGATAAGGTTGCATGCCCGAACCTTGGTCCATCAAAATGGCAAAGTACCCCTCGCCAATCTGGTCCATAGCGGGTCCGTCGGTCAGTTTGTCTGCGTCAAAACTTGCATACGCTCGAATCCGCGCTGGTTCATCCGAAGACTCGGGCGCGTAGAAATCCGTTGCGATCATGCGCACCGCTCCCTTGGACTGAACCTGAAGCGAAAGCTTCCAGCGCAGCTTGATAGTCTGGCCAATGAGCGCCGTCAGCAGCGCCATCTCTGCAACCAATGCCTCCACCTGTGTGGGATAATTGTGCTGTTTCAGAATACCGCTCAACACACCGTCCAACCGCGCCACACGTCCGCGGATGTCGGAGTTGTCCAATTGGAAAGGCAGGACCGTATCGTCCCAGGCGAGTTTGCTACCAAGTGTCATGGAATTTCCTTGCTTGCCGACCTTCGGCATATCGCGACTATATAAGCGACCAACCGGCAGGTCCAAGGGGCAGACAAGGAAAGCCATGATTAGACGATTTGGAAGCGCACCGGAAAATGGCCGCCGTTATACGCTGAGGACGGGCGCATATGCCATTTTGCCCATGCAAGACGGGTATCTTCTGACCCATCAGTCCGAACCCGCGCCCGAATACCAATTGCCGGGCGGTGGTGTTGACCCTGGGGAATCACCGATCCAAGCTCTGATCCGAGAAGTTTACGAAGAAACGGGATGGAAAATTGCCAGACCAGTGCGGTTGGGGGCGTACCGACGATTCACTTACATGCCCGAATACGATCTCTGGGCCGAAAAAATGTGTCTGATATACATGGCACAGCCTGTTGTCCGTTATGGTGCGCCGCTTGAACCAGATCACACCGCACTTTGGATGCCCCACGATGAAACGGTAAGCATGTTGGCCAACTCCGGAGATCGTGATTTTCTGGTCCGGTTCGCATCACACGCCGCCATATTCCAACAACGCCGCTGAGATATCGTCGTCAAAATCCACAGTCGGATCTGTGACCGCGTTGAGTTCATCATAAAGCGCATCAAGAAAATCGGAGCCTGTGGCGCTGTGGGGAACTTGGCGGACAATTTTCAACAATCCCTCCTGCTCAAGCATCGTCCCATCAGGCAAAAGCGCCTCAGTGAAGCCATCGGAATACAAAAGCATCCGATCTCCCGCCGACAGCCTGAGCTTGTGTTCGCTGTAAGGAGCATCATCGATCAAACCTATCGGCAAACCACCGTCACCCAAGAACGTCGCTTCGCCATTTTCTCGCAACAACAAAGGCGCCGGATGACCAGCCTGCACAAAACGCGTCTGACCGGACTGTGCAGCGACCTGAACGTAAGCCATTGTCAGGTACTCGGTCACTCCCTTTTGCGCCAGCATCCGCGCATTCAATCGCGACGCGACGAATTTGGGCGGCAAGAAACCGTAGTCACTGCCGTCTCTGCACAGGGCGAGATTCTCGTCCGGATAACGAGAACTCAGATAGCCAGCGACGCGCGCGGTAAGCATGGCGGACGCGATACCGTGACCCGAAACATCGAGACTAAATAGGCCAAAATCGCCCGAGGCCGCGTCAAACATCCCCGCCAGATCTCCTCCGACATGCCCGCAGGATCGAAGCAAGACACTGACGCGGCTTTTGCCAAAACGAACGCTTCGCTTGGGCATGAGCGACTCTTGAAGGACGCGCGCTTGCTGCAAATCCTCGTCGATGGATGCGTGGATACTTTGAAGCTCAGACAGCGTTTCGGCAATCACGTCGTTTTTCGACTTCAACTCACGTTCCATCGACAAAATGCGCGCGCCAGCGTTGATGCGTGCGCGCAGTTCTTCGCCACTGACGGGTTTGATCAGAAAATCATCAGCGCCCGCTTCCAATCCAGACGCGACAGCCGCTTTTTCGCTCTTCGACGTCAGCAGGATAAAATAGCCATAAGTTTCGCGCTTCATGGCGCGAAACGCACTGCAAAACTCGACACCAGACATGCCGGGCATCATCCAGTCAGAGATCACAAGGTCCGGCACAAAGCCGTAGCACTTCTCAAGGCCTTGTTCAGCGTCTTCAGCCTCTTCGACAATAAAGCCCCAACGCTTCAGCATGAGGGTGAGGATTCGACGTTGTGCGCGGCTATCATCCACCACAAGAACGCGGTTGATACAGTTTTGCGCGGCGGGGAACGCAGACTTTGCGTCCTCTAACATACCCATAACACATCCCACACGTCGAACCCCCGCGAAGTGTGTAGGCTTTGCAGGCTTAAAGAGTGGTGAAGCTTAAATTTGTAGAGGCTATTTTTGGCACCGTCGCAGTTTCTTCATGTTCACGTGTTAACTGCCGATGAGAACGGAGAGTTGCATGATTGACTGGGCGCGCGTCGCAGAGTTGCGGGATGAGATTGGGCCAGAAGACTTTGGCGAAATAGCCGAACTGTTTCTGATGGAGGTTGAGGATACGCTGTCACAGCTAGATGAGGCGTCCTCCGACCCCAATAGAATGCAGGAACTCATGCATTTTTTGAAAGGCTCCGCTCTAAACTTGGGCTTCAGCGCCTTGTCCGATCTTTGCGGCAAAGGCGAGGGGGATGCGTCTGAGGGCAAGATCTCCGTCTCTGCGACTGAGGTCAAAACCCTCTACGCCAACTCAAAAACTGCATTTGAATCCGAATACACCAGCCGATTCGCTGCCTAAATCAAGCGATGTAGCGTTTCCGGATCAAAGCGATCCGTTTCTGACTTTAACCGCTCGTTTAATCTTTGCATGCCCTTGATCCACCGATTGGTGTTCGCACCCCGCTGCGCAAAGTATTTAGCGGCTTCGGGATGCGGGCAGATCAAAAAGTCGCCGCGTGCCACGCCATCAAGCGTCGCCTTCGCAACTGCATCCGGCGAGATAACGCCATTGGGCAGTTCGGTATCTTCATCACTATAACCGAGTAGAGGAGTTGCCACGTAGAGCGGGCAGACAACGGATACTTGGATGCCGTCCTTGGCATGCTCGATTGCCAATGACTGCGCCAAGCTCACCGCAGCATGCTTGGTCGCGGAATAAGCCGCATCGCCGATTTGCGACAATAAGCCAGCGGCGGACGCGATGTTAACGAGCGTCCCCGATCCGCGCTTAACCATCATTGGCAGCAACAAACGGGACGCGCGAAGATGCGTCATGACATGCAAGTCCCAGCTAGCTTGCCAATGCGAGTCGTCCTGCGAAGTGGGTCCGTCAGGTTCACCGAGGGCGAACCCAGCATTGGAAAACAACATGTCAAGTGACCCAAACTCAGACTGCGCCGATGCCACCATATCGCGCACAACCTGAGGGTCTCGCAGATCACCGTAATGCGCCAATCCTTGAACTTCGTCTGCAACGTTCTGTGCGCGCTCCTCCGACAGGTCATTGACGAAAACCCGCGCGCCTCGTTGGGCAAGCTCAACTGCAAGCGCACGCCCGATGCCTTGCCCAGCGCCAGTTACAATCGCCGTTGCGCCCGCATACGTCATCAGATCAGGAACTGGGATAGAATGTCATCGTCTGTGATGTCCTGATAAGTAAAGCCGCCGTCATCCAACTTCCCAAACAGGCGTTCAAAATTACGGGCATCCGATGTTTCAATGCCAATCAAAACCGACCCATAGTTGCGCGCTGATTTCTTGAGATATTCAAAGCGTGCGATATCGTCATCCGGGCCGAGGAAACCCAGAAAATCCTTCAACGCACCAGGGCGCTGTGGCAGCCGCAAGATGAAATACTTTTTGAGGCCCAAGTATCGCTGCGCGCGCTCTTTGACCTCGGGCAAGCGCTCAAAATCAAAGTTACCGCCTGTGGTGACGCAAACCACAGTACGCCCACGGATCGCGTGACCAAGGTCTTGCAGCGCGTTGACCGATAAAGCACCGGCGGGTTCCAAAACAATCCCCTCAACATTCAGCATGTCGAGAATCGTCGTGCACAATCGATCTTCACGGATGGTCAGGCAATTGGCGAGGCCAACATCCTTCAATCGTTCAAACGGGCGCTGACCAATTGTGCCAACGGCGGCCCCATCAGCAAACGTATCAATGTGATCCAAAGCGACCGGTTTACCTGCGTCCAACGCAGCGCGCAGAGACGCACCGCCCGCCGGTTCCACAAACGTATATTGCGTCTCAGTCCCCAAATAGCTGAGCACTCCAGCGGACAACCCGCCACCACCAACAGGCAGAACGATTTGGTCGGGTAACTTGCCCAGCTGCGCCACCATTTCCACTGCAACGCTGGCCTGACCTTCGATCACATCATCATCGTCAAAGGGCGACAGGAAATGCCCACCCGCTTCCGCGCAAAAGCTTTGAGCAGAGGCCAACGTGTCGTCAAAGTAGTCGCCGGTTAGGCGGATTTCGATACTATCGCCGCCGAATATGGACGTTTTCTGAATCTTCTGCTGCGGCGTCGTCACCGGCATGAAGATCACGCCGCGTTTGCCAAAATGCTTGCACATATACGCGACACCTTGTGCATGATTGCCCGCACTGGCGCAAACGAACAGGTCGGCATTTGGGTGCTTGCGCATCGCATTAAAAGCGCCACGCAATTTGTAGCTGCGCACCGGAGACAGATCTTCGCGCTTAAGATAAATCTCAGCGCCATAGAGGTCTGACAAGTGTGCGTTTCGCAACAGCGGCGTCTCGGGAAATACGGCGCGCATTGCGGCGGTCGCGGCGCGTGCCGCTTCTTGGAATGCTGTCATGCTGTCCTCCCCGGACATTCCCGCCGAACCATCACGCTAGTCTATGGGCCGTTTCTCGACAAAGTGACCATATAAGGTGGTGAGCACGGAAATCCCGATGATTGTCGCGAACCAATTCACGACAAGCGAATAGATAACGTTGATCATTGATGCAGGATTGTCGTTAAACCATGACGGCAGTTGCACCAAAACGCTGGCACCAACGACGATCAAAGCCAGCACAGCGATCGTTCCGCTTTCGCCTTTGGTCGCATCCCAAGCTTCACCCAAGCGCAGCTTTTCACCCAGCGCCGCAGCAGGCAGCATGACGCCCAGCCTGAAAAACAGAAAGGCCCCGACGCCAATCACGATCAAAGTAATCATTCCGGCAAAGGCGGGAGCTCCGATTAACATCAATCCAAGTGGAATTGACACAACGGTGATCGCGATGACAATCAACGCGCCAATCAGAATGGACCGGCCAAGATACCCCAAGACCGCAGACCCGTGAAATTGCGGCAGCCAACCGTTCGCTGTCTCGCCCGTCAGGGCGTATCGGTGCCACGCAACTGCAATCCAGAGACTTGCTATTATTGCCAGAAGTCCAAGTAGAAACGTCGGCAAGATCGTCTCTGGTGCCATCATCGGCACCTGCGTGCCGTCAACCTCCATTGTTTGGCCGGGATTCATGTAGCCATAAATCGTGAACGCGCTTTGCAAGAGATACAGCACCAGCGACAATCGCAGCGCTTGACCCAAATTCGCGATGACCAGATTGAATGAGTGCCGGAATATCTGCCAACCCTTCATAACGCGCTCCCTTTGAACAAAAACCATGGGCTCGGCTCGCGCCGACTTCTTGCCCCTCATGGGAAAAACAAGTAATCGCCCCGGCAAACCCGTTAAAGGAAAACCCATGTCTGCACCCAAAAAAGTTGTGCTCGCCTATTCTGGCGGCCTCGATACCTCGATCATTTTGAAGTGGTTGCAGACGGAGTACGGGTGTGAGGTCGTGACCTTCACCGCCGACCTGGGGCAAGGCGAAGAACTGGAACCAGCGCGCGAAAAAGCGGTGATGCTGGGGATCAAGCCGGAAAACATCTACATCGAAGACATTCGCGAGGAATTCGTCCGCGACTTCGTCTTCCCGATGTTCCGCGCCAACGCCGTGTACGAAGGCATCTATCTGCTTGGCACCTCCATCGCGCGGCCTTTGATTTCGAAACGACTGGTCGAGATTGCTGCTGAAACAGGTGCCGACGCCGTTTCCCACGGTGCAACCGGCAAGGGCAACGATCAGGTGCGCTTCGAACTGTCGGCTTACGCACTCAATCCGGACATTAAGGTCATCGCGCCTTGGCGCGAATGGGATTTGTCGTCGCGCGCCAAACTGCTCGACTTTGCTGAAAAGAACCAAATCCCGATTGCCAAAGACAAACGGGGCGAAGCGCCGTTCTCGGTCGATGCGAACCTGTTGCATACCTCGTCCGAAGGCAAAGTACTCGAAGACCCTGCCCAGGAAGCACCTGATTACGTCTACCAGCGCACGGCGCATCCTGAAGAGGCACCCGACACACCCGAGATGGTGGAGATCACCTTTGAAAAAGGTGACGCAGTTGCGATCAACGGTGAAGCCATGTCGCCGGCGACAATTTTGACTAAGCTGAACGAGCTTGGTGGGAAACACGGCGTTGGCCGTCTTGACCTGGTCGAGAACCGTTTCGTCGGCATGAAATCCCGCGGTATATACGAAACGCCCGGTGGCACAGTCCTGCTAGAGGCACATCGCGGTATCGAACAGATCACTCTCGACAGCGGTGCTGGTCACCTGAAGGATTCGATCATGCCGCGCTATGCAGAGCTGATCTACAACGGTTTCTGGTTCTCACCCGAACGCGAAATGCTGCAGGCGCTGATCGACAAGAGCCAAGAGCACGTGTCAGGCACAGTTCGCGTTAAGCTCTACAAGGGTTCTGTGAATACTGTCGCACGGTGGTCGGATCATTCGCTGTATTCCGAGGCGCACGTGACGTTTGAGGAAGACGCTGGTGCCTACGACCAAAAAGACGCGCAGGGTTTCATTCAGTTGAACGCACTTCGGTTGAAGCTTCTGGCTGC
>CAZCOX010000003.1:14216-33045 GCA_964500115.1 uncultured Rhodobacterales bacterium | reverse complement strand
GTAACCTAATTTCACCATTGGGTGAGATCTCCAACCAGGGTTTGCCTGACGACGAAGCATCTGATCAACCTGCCTCCAATTCAAAGGAGACATCTCATGCGCCCACTCCGCCGTGCTCACCCCGTTTTGCTTTCGCTGGCCATTCTGGCGGGCCTGTTTATCCATAGCGCCCAGGCACATGCTGGTGAGACGCGAAGCATCATAGTCGCTGGCGGATGTTTTTGGTGTGTCGAGGCAGATTTCGAACGTGTCCGCGGCGTGAAAGAAGCGGTGTCTGGCTATACCGGTGGAACGACGGCCAATCCGACGTACAAACAAGTGACACGCGGCGGTACCGGGCACTACGAGGCGGTCAAGATCAACTATGACAGCGGTCGAATTAACCTACCGCGTCTCTATGATCTTTTCTTCCGCTCCATTGATCCAACAGACGCAGGTGGTCAGTTCTGTGATCGCGGGCAAAGCTATGCGACAGCGATTTTCGTCTCTAACGCGGCGGAAAAGGCTGCTGCCGAAGCGGCAAAAGCGAAGGCGCAAAAGGAATTGGGGCAACGCATTGTGACACCGATCCTTTCGGCTAAAACATTTTACGAGGCCGAAGACTACCATCAGGATTATTACAAAGGCACCAAACGCGTGCTGACTCGGTTCGGCGCTGTTACGCAGAGCGAAGCTTACAAGAGGTACCGCAAAGGGTGCGGCCGCGACGCGCGCATCAAACAGCTTTGGGGTGATGCAGCACCGTTCGTCTCTCACTGACCTAAACGAAAATCCTCGACATCTTTGAGGTCAGGAATGACATCAGCCGTGCCTTGGCGGGTGACCATGATTGCACCCGCTTGCTGACCAAGCAGAATTGCCTGTTCCATCGGTAGACCTCGATCCAGTCCGGCGACAAGAAACCCTGTAAACGTATCGCCGGCACCCGTTGTATCAACCGGGGTGACTGGAATGGCGGGAAAGGTTTGATCGGAGCTTCGATCTGTGTTGATCCACCGGCAACCATCGGCTCCAAGCGTGACGACCACATCTCGGACTGGCAGATCGTTTAGGTCAGTCGAAAGAGCATGGCTTAGCTGCTCGGCCTCTACAGCGTTCATCACCAGAATATCGAGCAAAGGCAAAACCGGTTTTACCGCTTCGGCACTAAACGGTGCCGCAGCATAGACGATCTGCATTCCCTTGGAAGATGCGATTGTTGCAGCCTCAACTTGCAAAGACGTTTCGTTTTGAAAAACGAAGGTGTCAGAATCCGAAGCCTCCGCCAAAGCTGAGCCGACATGTGTCTCTGTTATGGCGTGATTTGCGCCTGGATAGAGCAGAATGGCATTTTCGCCCTGAGCGTCCACCATTATAACAGCATGCCCGGTCGGTTCATCGCTCATCGCAATGTTCCGAGTGTCCACGCCGTATTCCAACAACCGGTCTACCGCCCAGCGCCCATCCTGACCAACCGCGCCGATATGAACTGTGCGCGCCGCGGCACGGGCAATAGCGACCGACATATTGGCGCCTTTTCCGCCCAAACCTTTGCGATGGGCGGTCGATGCCAACGTTTCCCCCGGCGCGAGCAAATGCGGAACGTCGTAGAACAAATCCGCATTGATCGACCCGAGGTTGAACACCGCCATGATCAGCTACCTTTGCACGCGGCCAGCACCGCCATGTTCAGAATGTCGTTCGCGGTCATTGTAGTGGAGCAAATCTGGATCGACTTGTCTACGCCGGCAAGGATCGGCCCAATCACCGTCGCGTCTGCCATCTCCTGCATGAGTTTGGCGGAGATCGAAGCGGAATGCCGTGCCGGTACGAGCAGGATATTTGCAGGACCGCTCAAACGTTGGAATGGGTAGTTTGCCTGCGCTTTGGTGTTCAGTGCCACATCGACGGTCATTTCGCCTTCATACTCGAAATTGACGCCACGTGCGTCGAGAACTTTAGGCGCAAGATGCATCTTTTCGGCACGTTCAGACACTGGGTACCCGAAAGTCGAAAACGAAACGAACGCCACCCGTGGCTCTAACCCGATCAGCCTCGCCACTTCGGCGGCGCGCTCCGCGATATTGGCCAGGTCATGCTCATCCGGCCATTCGTGGACAAGGGTATCGGCGATTAGAACAATCCGCCCTTTGTAAAGAAGCGCCGTTACACCAGCTGCGCCATGCGATGCATCAGCGTCGAACACGTGATTGATCAACTCCATCACATGTGCAGATTTTCGTGTGGCGCCTGTTACCAGCGCATCGCCATGCCCATGGGCCAACATCAGCGAAGCGAACACGTGCCGGTCGCGCGCGGCAAGTCGATGCACATCCTGACTATCGTGGCCCTTGCGCTGAAGGCGGCTGTAAAGAAAGTCTTTGTAACGATCGAGATGCTGCGTGTTAGCTGCGTTGATCACCTCGATTTCACGGACAGCATCGCCCAAGCCCGCAGTCTCGAGTTTGGACTTCACGTCGGCGTCGCGACCGACGACCAGAGCTTTGCCAAAGCCAGAGCGCTGATACATCACTGCTGCACGCAAAACGCGCGGATCGTCACCTTCGGCAAAGATCATGCGCGCTTGTGCGGAGCGAGCGCGCGCGTTGATGCCACGCAAAATGCTTGCCGTTGGGTCCATCCGCGATTTCAAAGATTCCTCGTAGGCGTTGAGATCAATAATCGGCCGACGCGCCGCGCCAGTATCCATGCCAGCTTTGGCGACTGCAGGCGGAATGCGGTGAATTAGTCTCGGATCAAACGGGGTTGGGATAATGTAATCGCGCCCAAAGCTCAGGCTTTTCCCATACGCCAATGCGACCTCATCCGGCACGTCCTCACGGGCGAGTTCTGCCAAAGCCTGCGCGCAGGCGATTTTCATCTCGTCATTGATGGCGCGTGCGTTGATGTCGAGTGCGCCACGGAAGAGATAGGGAAAACCGAGAACATTGTTCACCTGGTTCGGATAATCGCTGCGACCTGTTGCGACGATTGCATCCATCCGCACTTCATGCGCCTCTTCCGGCGTGATTTCGGGATCTGGATTGGCCATCGCAAAAATGACTGGATTGTCGGCCATGGAACGCACCATGTCCTGCGTGACCGCACCCTTTGCGCTCACACCCAGAAACACGTCTGCATCAACCATTGCGTCTTCCAGAGTGCGCGCCTCGGTCTTGACCGCATGCGCAGACTTCCACTGGTTCATACCGTCGGTTCGCCCTTGGTAGATGACCCCTTTCGTGTCTGCGACGATGCAATTTTCATGCCGCGCACCCATACGTTTCAAGAGTTCAATACACGCAATACCTGCTGCACCAGCGCCGTTAAGCACGATTTTCACATCTTCGATTTTTTTTCCGGAGATATGTAGCGCGTTGATCAGGCCAGCCGCACAGATCACGGCCGTTCCGTGTTGATCGTCGTGAAAGACTGGAATGTCCATTTCCTCTTTCAGACGCTGCTCGATGATAAAGCATTCGGGCGCTTTGATGTCTTCAAGATTGATCCCGCCAAAGGTTGGCCCCATCAGGCGGACAGCTTTGCAGAACTCGTCGGGGTCTTCGGTGTCCAGTTCGATATCGATAGAGTTCACATCGGCAAATCGCTTGAAAAGGACCGACTTGCCTTCCATCACCGGCTTTGACCCCAATGCACCGAGGTTTCCCAAGCCCAGCACAGCGGTGCCGTTGGAGATGACAGCAACCAAATTGCCCTTGTTTGTGTAGTCATAAGCCAGTTGCGGATCTTCGGCGATGTCTTCACACGGCACTGCAACACCGGGGCTGTAAGCCAGCGACAGATCGCGCTGTGTGGTCATGGGAACGGTTGCCTGAACCTCCCATTTTCCCGGAGTGGGTTCGAGGTGAAACGCAAGCGCTTCCTCACGCGTGTATTTGGGGTTGGACATCAGGCCGGCCTCGTATCTCAAATTCGGGTTTTCCACCCGGGTCGGTCGCCTTAATGTCACGGCAATGCACCGAGGGGAAGCTTGTGAACGCGAATAAATCCACTGTTACGCCCATGATGGCGCAATATCTGGAAATAAAATCACGTCATTCGGATGCTTTATTGTTCTACCGCATGGGTGATTTTTACGAATTGTTCTTCGACGACGCCGTTGCTGCTGCCGAAGCGCTCGACATTGCACTTACAAAACGCGGCAAACATGACGGTGCGGACATCCCTATGTGCGGTGTCCCATTTCACGCCGCCGAAGGCTATCTGTTGACCCTGATCCGCAAAGGATTTCGCGTCGCCGTTTGCGAACAAATGGAGAGCCCGGCCGAAGCGAAAAAGCGCGGATCCAAGTCAGTGGTCAAGCGTGACGTTGTGCGGCTCGTCACTCCGGGGACTTTGACCGAAGATACATTGCTCGACGCAAGGCGTCACAACTTTCTTGCCGCTTTGGCCAATGTTAGAGACGATTGGGCGTTGGCTTGGACGGATATTTCTACTGGGACATTACATGTCTTACCGCTCGGCATGTCACGGATCGGTCCAGAACTTGCGCAACTGGCTCCGTCCGAAATTCTCTTGGCCGATGGGCACGACGAGAGCATTTCCGCAATCCTCAATGACCTCGGCATATCTCCAACCTTATTAGGAAAAGCGAGTTTTGACTCAACCGGCGCGGAAGCTCGTCTGAACCAGCACTTCAATGTCTCATCACTCGATGCTTTTGGTCAGTTTACCCGTGCAGAACTTTCAGCCATGGGGGCCTTGGTTGAGTATCTCGACCTGACCCAAAAAGGCCAGTTGCCGCTACTCCAACCACCCAAACAAGAACAGCTGCATAGCTTTATGCAGATCGACGCGGCAACGCGCCGAAACCTGGAACTGACACGCAGTTTAGGCGGAGGGCGCGCAGGTTCGCTTTTGTCGGTCATTGATCGCACTGCAACGGCTGCAGGCGCTCGGCTATTGGAAAGGCGTGTTTCGTCGCCGTCGCGCAATCTGACGACAATCCTGAACCGGCAAGACGCCATTACCTGGGCATTGGAAAACGCCGATGTCGCCCGCGATCTATGTGAAGCGCTGAAACGTGTACCTGACATTGACCGCGCGCTATCGCGGTTGGGTCTGGATCGGGGCGGGCCAAGGGATATGGCCGCCATCCGCAACGCATTGGCTCAGTCCGAAGCCATATTCTCCACGCTGGACGGACTAGAACTTCCCGAAACACTCGAAGGTTCGAAGTTATCGCTGAACGGCTTTCAAGGTCTTCTTGGACTGCTCGACGACGCGCTGGTTGCTGATCCACCGCTATTGGCTCGGGATGGTGGTTTTGTTGCGCCTGAGTATGACACCGCATTAGACGATGCACGTAAACTGCGTGACGAGGGTCGCTCGGTCATTGCCGGACTGCAAACGCAATACGCGGACCAGGCGGCGGTCACATCACTCAAAATCAAGCACAACAACGTCTTAGGATATTTCATCGAAACAACCGCGACCCATGCGGAAAAAATGATGGCACCGCCGCTGAATGAAACCTTCATTCACCGTCAAACAACTGCCAATCAGATCCGGTTTACGACCGTCGAACTTTCCGAACTGGAACGGCGAATTTTGAATGCTGGGTCGGAAGCACTGGAGATCGAAAAACGGCTCTATTCCAGCCTAAGTGATGCTATTTTGGCAGAGCACGCGCGATTGAGCACGCTCTCATCCGCGCTTGCCGAATTTGATCTTACAACGGCTTTGGCGGATCTGGCATCCGATCTTGGCTGGTGTAGGCCACTTGTCGATGACAGCCGCGCATTCGAGATCACATCGGGCCGACACCCCGTTGTTGAAAAGGCATTGCTCGGGCAAGGCCAGGCAGGATTTGTTGCCAATGACTGCGTTTTAAATGCCGATGACGGTCAGGCTGCTATCACGCTGCTAACCGGGCCGAATATGGCAGGTAAATCTACCTATCTGCGGCAAAATGCGATCATCGCATTGTTGGCGCAAATCGGGTCGTACGTCCCGGCAGATGCTGCGCATATCGGTTTGGTCAGTCAAATCTTTAGCCGCGTCGGTGCGTCAGATGATCTTGCCCGTGGGCGTTCGACCTTTATGGTTGAAATGGTCGAAACGGCGGCAATTCTAAACCAAGCAGACGACCGCGCATTAGTTATCCTTGATGAAATTGGTCGCGGTACCGCGACGTATGACGGGCTGTCCATCGCTTGGGCGACGCTGGAACACTTACAATCGGTCAATAGAGCGCGTGCCTTATTTGCAACGCATTACCACGAACTCACTGCGCTGGCGGCATCTTTGGACGGTGTTGGAAACGCGACCGTCGCCGTTCGCGAATGGGAAGGTGATGTGATTTTCCTGCATGAAGTGCGCGAGGGCGCTGCCGACCGTTCCTATGGTGTGCAAGTTGCGCAATTGGCCGGACTGCCTCCAGCCGTGATCAAACGCGCACGCGCAGTTCTCAATGCGCTCGAAAAAGGCGAACGAGAAAACACATCACCCAAGGCGCTGATCGACGACTTGCCGTTGTTTTCAGCGGTGGCGAACGCACCGGCGCCGATCGCTCCCGCAACAGAAAGCAAAATCGAGGCGCAGGTCAAAGACCTCCACCCCGATCAAATGACGCCGATTGAGGCGTTGCAGGCTCTGTATGAGCTGAAATCTTTGCTAGGCGATAGTTAAGACGCGGGCGTCGAGCTAACCCCAACCTGCGCAGGCCGCAGCAGCCGATCGTAGAGCATGAAACCTTCAGCAGATACTTGAATGATGTCACCCGCTTTTGTTCCGGGAACAGGCGCTTCAAACATCGCCTCGTGTTGCTGCGGATCAAACTTATCGCCAACCTCGGGCTTAATTGCCGTAACGCCGTGCTTGCTAAACACGTTCAGCAATTCGCGCATGGTCAATTCAACGCCTTCGATGAACGCTTTTGATGCCTCGCGCTGATCCTCAGGGATTGCATCAAGCGCGCGTTGCAGGTTGTCGTAAACGGGCAGCAAATCCCGCGCCAAACGCGATCCGCCGTATTGCTGCGCCTCTCGACGATCTTTGTCAGAGCGCTTTCGCGCGTTTTCGGCGTCGGCCAACGCGCGCATGAACTTGTCTTTCAGATCATCCCGCTCAGCACGAAGTGCATCGATTTCAACGTCTTCGTCACTGATCTCTTCCGCCAGTGCTTCCATTTCTTCTGCTTCTGCCTCGGCCAGGCTATCCAGAAAATCCTTGGTGTGATCTGTTTCGGCCATCTTGCTATCCTTGGTTGCGGTCGCCGAGCAGTTTCCCGACAAGCTGCGCTGTGTAATCCACGATCGGAACGATGCGTCCATAGTTCAAACGCGTGGGCCCAATAACCCCAACCGCACCGATAATTTTACGATCAGCGTTCATATATGGAGACACGACCAAAGAGGAACCCGAAAGTGAGAAAAGTTTGTTCTCAGAGCCGATAAAAATGCGCACGCCTTCGCCTTCATCGGTCAATTCGAGGAACTGTGCGATGTCCCGCTTGCGTTCGAGGTCATCAAACAGAATTTTGATGCGCTCCAACTCTTCTGCATGAGTTTCGTCCCCCAACAGATTCGAACGACCCCGCACGATGAGTCGTTCAGACGTGTCGCCGTCTTCCTCCCAAATCGCAATGCCTTCTTCGACGAGCGAAGCGGCAAGGGTGTTCAGCTCCTGACGGCGCGCAGCGATGTCGGCACTGATTGTTTTTTGCAGTTCAGATAGCGTTTTCCCGGCGACCAACGCATTCACGAAATTCGCGGCCTCACGCATGGAACTTGGTGTTTGCCCTGGCGGAGGGGTGAAGAGACGGTTTTCAACATGCCCGTCTTCAAAAACCAGGACGACCAAAGCCTGATCACCGCCGACTGGTACAAATTCGATATGCTTAATCGCGTCTTCATGTTTGGGCGTCAGCACCAAGGACGCGCCTTGCGTCACACCTGACAATGCGGAACCGACACGATCTAGAATACCTGACACGTCCTGACTGTTACTGGTCACAGTTGCATCGATCTTCTCTCGATCATCCTGATCCAGATCACGTACTTCCAACAATCCGTCGACAAACATTCGCAACCCAAGCTGTGTTGGTATGCGTCCCGCACTTACATGCGGGCTGTCGAGCAAGCCAAGAAACTCAAGATCCTGCATGACGTTCCGGATCGTCGCGGCAGAGACCTTTTCGTCCAATGACCGGGTCAGCGTACGAGAGCCAACCGGTTCACCGTTAAAAAGGTACCCCTCAACCACCTTGCGAAATACTTCGCGCGACCGGTCATTCAGTTCATCCAGTATTTTTGATCCGTCACTCAAACCATTACCCAAATCGTATTGCGAAGGCGTGTTCTAATCCGGGTTGCGAAACCCGTTGGCCCCACTGTATCCGTTGACAGCAATCAAAGGAAAACGCCATGCGACCGTCTGGACGAGAATTAAGTGAAATGCGCGCGGTTTCAATCGAAACTGGGATAAGCAAACATGCCGAAGGTTCGTGCATGATCCGCATGGGTGACACCCACGTGCTTTGCACAGCAACCATCGAAGACCGCGTCCCGCCATTTATCAAAGGGTCCGGTCTTGGTTGGGTGACAGCTGAATACGGGATGTTGCCCCGGTCCACGACAAGCCGCATGCGCCGCGAAAGCTCGGCAGGCAAGCAACAAGGACGGACAGTTGAGATTCAGAGACTGATCGGGCGGAGTTTGCGTGCTGGTGTTGATCGTGTTGCACTGGGCGAACGTCAGATCACCGTTGATTGTGACGTTATTCAGGCCGACGGCGGAACGCGTTGCGCGTCCATCACTGGTGGATGGGTTGCGCTCCGCCTTGCCGTGAATGCGCTTATGAAAGCTGGCGATGTCACAAGCGATCCATTGATTTCTCCGGTTGCTGCCGTCAGCTGTGGCATTTACGCAGGACAGCCGGTGCTTGATTTGGATTACCCCGAAGACAGTGAGGCTGGTGTTGACGGAAACTTCATCATGCGTGGCGATGGCCAGCTGATCGAAGTTCAAATGTCGGCAGAAGGATCAACCTTCTCCCGCGATCAGATGACGCAACTGCTTGATTTGGCGGATGCAGGTGTCGCAGACCTTGTCGCGATGCAGTTGAAGGCTTGCGAATGACGCGAAAATTCACGGGCGATCGGCTCTTGGTAGCAACACACAACAAAGGCAAGCTCGAAGAAATATCAGATCTGCTGAAAGACTACGGCGTGACGGTCGTAGGCGCCGCAGATATGGAGTTACCCGAGCCTGTTGAAGACGGCACCACCTTTGTCGAGAACGCGCGAATCAAGGCACACGCCGCCGCCAAGGCAACTGGCTTACCCGCGTTGTCTGACGACAGCGGTCTTGAAGTTGATGCCTTAAACGGCGCGCCTGGCGTTTACACTGCAGATTGGGCAGAAACAGAGACGGGTCGCGACTTTGTCATGGCGATGCAAAAGACGCATGCGGCCATCCTGAATACTGGCCAAACGGCCCCTTGGACCGGGCGTTTCTGTTGCACGCTTGTCCTTGCTTGGCCAGACGGTCACGACGAGGTGTTCCCAGGCAAGATGGAAGGTCAAATCGTTTGGCCGATGCGCGGAACAGAGGGGCACGGGTATGATCCGGTGTTTCAGCCAAACGGATACGACATAACGTTTGGCGAGATGGACCGCTGGGAAAAGAATCGCATCAGCCATAGAGCCGACGCGTTCCGAAAGCTTGTGGCGGGGTGCTTTGCCTGAGCTTTGGCAAGAACGTGGCTTTGGCCTCTATGTTCACTGGCCTTTTTGCGCTGCAAAATGTCCTTACTGCGATTTCAACAGCCATGTTCGAAAATCCGTAGACCAGGGTCGCTGGGCAGAAGCATTGGCGAAAGAAATTGCGTACTGGCGTGAAAAGACCGGTCCGCGGGTATTGTCTTCGATTTTTTTTGGCGGCGGAACGCCGAGTTTGATGGAGCCTGAAACCGTCGAAATTGTGTTACGCGCGGCGCATGACGCCTGGGCGTTTTCAAATAGGATTGAGATCTCACTAGAGGCAAACCCAACATCGGTAGAAGCAGATCGCTTTCGGTCTTACGCGGCGCTTGGGGTCAATCGTGTGTCGTTGGGCGTTCAGGCTTTAAACGATGCAGACTTACAACGGTTAGGTCGATTGCATAATGCCGCCGAAGCGAGACGCGCTTTCGAGTTGGCCCGACAACACTTTGACCGCGTAAGTTTCGACCTCATCTATGCGCGACAAGATCAATCACTGTCAGACTGGAAGCGGGAATTATCTGAGGCACTTGATCTCGCCGTCGACCATTTGTCGCTATACCAGCTTACAATCGAAGACGGGACAGCATTCGGTGACCGATTTGCGCGCGGCGCGTTGAAAGGGCTTCCTTCTGACGATCTGGGCGCAGACTTGTGGGACGTGACGCAAGAACTTTGCGAAGCAGCTGGATATACGGCTTATGAGGTTTCCAATCACGCGAAACCGGGCGCAGAGTCAGAACACAACCTGATTTATTGGCGCGGTGGCGATTACGTCGGGATCGGACCCGGCGCGCATGGCCGTGTTTCCATTGAATGCCATCGCTATGCTACGGAAAGCTGGAAAAACCCAGAAAAATGGCTGACTGAGGCGGAAAATGGTGTCGCGACGAATGTTAAATCAAGGCTGCAACAACAAGATGTGGAGTATGAACGCCTCATAATGGGGCTTCGTTTGACTGAGGGTCTATATGTTGCCGACGTTATCAACGTCCTGGATACGCATCGCGTCGAAGAAATGACTGCAGACGGGTTGCTTTGGCGTTCAGAAAACAAAATCGGCGCAACCAAAACGGGTCGTGCCGTTCTAAATCACCTCATCACACAATGCGTGAAACCTTGATCAACGGCTTTGGCTTAAGACCATACACAATGCATCTAAGTCTTCTAGCGTTTCGTAATGGACAGTTACGGTCCCAGCGTCTCCGCCTGCTTCATGTTGGATAGCAACCTTCATTCCGAGCGCTGCTGAAAGATCACCTTCCAACGCAACAGTGTCTGCGTCCTTTTCCTTTGAGCCATTGCGTCGACTTTTCGATGTCGTTGTCGCGCCACTAGCTGCCTTTGCGAGTTTTTCAGTCTCGCGAACAGACAAACCTTTCTTGATGACATCGCGAGCAAGCTCCAAGGGATTGGACGACGTAATAAGAGCGCGCGCATGTCCAGCCGACAAAGAGCCGTCTTTGACAAATTCCTGGACGGTCTCTGGTAGATTCAGCAGACGCAGCAGATTGGCGATGTGGCTTCTGCTTTTCCCCAATGCCTCGGCAAGCTTTTCTTGCGTATGCCCGAACCGGGACATAAGTTGTTCATAACCCGCGGCCTCTTCAATCGCATTCAAATCGGCGCGCTGAATGTTTTCAATGATAGCAATTTCCAGCACGTCTTCATCCGAAAACTCCCGCAAAACGACTGGTACTTCATGTATACCTGCCGCTTGCGCTGCCCGCCAGCGGCGCTCGCCTGCCACAATTTCGTATTGGCCGCTCGCCTTTGCGCGAACGATCAAGGGTTGAATTATGCCTTTGCTTCGAATTGAGTTTGCAAGATCGTCGAGCGCTTCTGCGTCGAATTGGCGTCTTGGTTGGTCCGGGTTTGGTTCGAGTTGCTCAATAGGAAGTGACAGTGTTGCTTTGCGTTGGCTGTCGGGGCTGCTGGTCTCTGCGGGCGTTTCGATATCCGCCATCAAGGCAGAAAGGCCTCGGCCCAATCCTCGTCTTTGTTCTTTTTTCTCTGCCATGTTTCTACCCTATGCCGCAGTGCTTTTGCTGTGTCGGTCGATGAATTCGCGCGCAAGGTCACGGTAGGCCTGCGCACCTTTCGAAGCTGTGTCATACGTCAGGACTGGCATGGCAAACGACGGCGCTTCGCTTAATCGGACATTTCGCGGGATGACCGTATCAAAAACCAATGCGCCCAGGTTTTCGCGTGCGTCTGCTTCGACCTGTTGAGACAAATTGTTCCGCGCGTCATACATCGTCAGAACAACACCTTCAATTCTCAGGTCTGGATTTGCCGTTTGCCTGACCTCTCGGATGGTCAGCATAAGCTGACTCAAGCCTTCGAGCGCAAAGAATTCGCTTTGCAGGGGCACCAAGACAGAGTCGGCGGCAACCATTGCGTTCACGGTCAACAAATTCAGCGAAGGCGGGCAGTCGATGAGGACATAGTCAAAGCCGAAGGAATCCATATCCGTTTGGCGAAGCGCATCGTGCAAAAGAAAACTGCGTTTTTCGTTGGCGATCAACTCAATATCAGCCGAACTCAGATCGGTAGTTGAAGGTACAACACTCAAATTCTTGACGTTCGTTCTTAGAATAATATTCTCAAGCGGGAAGTCGTCCAGCAAAAGATCGTAGGTTGTTGCTTTGCGCTCCTCCGGCATCAGTCCGACGCCTGTCGACGCGTTTCCTTGCGGGTCCAAGTCAACGAGCAGAACGTTGAACCCCTGCTCCGCAAGCGATGCTGCAAAGTTTATCGCCGTTGTTGTTTTGCCGACGCCACCTTTCTGATTAGCAACCGCGATAATCTTGGGCCCGGCGGGACGTGTGGGATCATGCACGATTTAGGTCTCCGACTTCGATGATGGCGGCTTTTGTATTGGTATTGCTTTTATGGGCCTCGTAAGAAAACCGCCACGTCTTTTCTGCTTCCTTAATCTCGTTTCTCCAATCCTCACCCTTGAGAAATATTCCTCGGCCCTTGTGAGCTGCGTGATGGCTCATGTATTCAAGAAGCTTTTCCAGGGAAGCCAGTGCGCGAGCGCTCACTACGTCAGCGGATAAGCTTTTCACTGCTTCAATCCGTTCGGCGATAACTTTGAACCGCACGGATGTTTCACGTGAAACAGTTCGAAGGAAAGCCGCCTTTCTCTGGTCCGACTCAACGAGAATCATCTGTGTATCGGGTTGGGTTTCTGCTAACTGTATCGCTACCACTGCTCCGGGAAATCCACCGCCGGAACCTAGGTCAACCCACTTTTGCACGCCTTCGCCAGCCAAAGCTGCGACTTGCAATGAATCATCGAAGTGTCGACGCGCTGCTTCGTTCAGTGAGCTAGGTGAAACAAGGTTGATTTTCGGCGACCACTTTCGCAGCAGCTCTTCATAGATTGCGATACGTTCCGCTGTTTCACGTGAAACATTCATCCGGCAGCGACGCGCTTTGCGTCTACGTCGGACTTCACGCGTGACAACACCAACAAAAGCGCAGCTGGCGTCATCCCATCAATTCGCGATGCCTGAGCAATATTCGCAGGTTTCGCCGAATTCAACTTCGCCTTGAGTTCGTTCGAAAGTCCGTCGATAGACGAGTAATCGAAATTTGGTGCAATGACCTGAGCTTCATCGCGTTTCAGTGTAGCAATGTCTTTCTGCTGACGATCAATATAATTCGCGTAGAGCGCGTCTTTGCTAAGTTGTTCGCGAATGTCCTCGTCAAAAGCACCCAAGTCAGGCGAGATCTCTGATAAGATCGACCAGTCCACCGCCTCAATCGCCAGAGCGCTAAAACCATCTCTACGGCTGCCATCGCGAGACACTGGAACGCCAAGGTCAGCAAGCTGATTTGGTGTGACCTTGAGGTTTTTCAAAGCACTTTTTGCGACTTCGAGTTTACTCATCTTCTCTTCGAAAACAGCCGCTCTTTGGACTGACACGCAACCCAACGAAATCCCCAACGGAGTTAGGCGTTGATCAGCATTGTCGGCGCGCAGTGACAAGCGATACTCGGCACGTGAGGTGAACATACGATATGGCTCAGCAACACCGCGCGATGTGAGGTCGTCGATCATAACGCCGATGTAGCTATCTGCTCGTGAAAACGAGAGCGCATCTTGCTCCCGTGATCGCCTCGCCGCATTGATGCCAGCGACCAAACCTTGCGCCGCTGCCTCTTCATAACCCGTTGTCCCATTGATCTGACCGGCTAGATAAAGACCTTCAGTGGTTTTGACAGAGAGATCTAAATTCAAAGACCGTGGATCGATGTAGTCATACTCAATTGCATAGCCCGGTTGCAGAATATCCGTATTTTCCAAACCTTTGATGGAATGAACGTATTGATGCTGGATGTCTTCTGGCAACGAAGTCGAAATGCCGTTGGGATAAACGGTATGGTCGTCTAGGCCTTCGGGTTCCAAAAAAATCTGGTGAGACGTTTTGTCAGCAAACCGGACGACCTTGTCTTCGATGGACGGACAATACCGAGGCCCGACCCCATCTATGTGACCGCCATACATTGAAGAGCGCTCAAGATTGCCGCGAATAATGTCGTGGGTCTTTTCGTTTGTGTGCGTGATCGCGCAACTAACCTGCCGTGCTGTTGGAGATATGGACAAGAATGAAAACATCACTGGATCTTGATCACCTGGCTGGGCGTCCAGATCATCCCAATTGATGGTCCGCCCGTCCAACCTTGGAGGAGTCCCGGTTTTGAGACGTCCAAGCGGCAAACCCAGCCCGATCAAAGTACCCGCCAGTTGCGTCGAGGGCTTTTCCCCCAATCGACCGCCGGATATCTGACGATCTCCAATATGGATAACGCCCCTCAGAAACGTGCCTGTCGTCAGGATAACCGATTTAGCTAAGAGCAAAGTATCGTCATTCAAAACAACGCCCTGAACTACGCCATTGGTCATTTTGATGTCTGTGACTTCGCCAGTAATCACATTCAGATTTGGCTGCGCGCCAATCTCCGCAGACATCTCTTTCTGGTAAATCTTACGATCGGCTTGCGCGCGAGGGCCCTGAACTGCCGGCCCTTTTCGTCTATTGAGCAGCCTAAACTGTATGCCCGCCTTGTCGGCGACACGTCCCATAACGCCATCTAGTGCATCAATTTCTCGGACCAGATGACCTTTACCTAAGCCGCCAATCGCAGGGTTGCAGGACATAACTCCCAAATCGTTCGGTCTGAGCGTAACCAGGCCTGT
Organism: uncultured Rhodobacterales bacterium; assembly: GCA_964500115.1. Classification (GTDB taxonomy): domain Bacteria; phylum Pseudomonadota; class Alphaproteobacteria; order Rhodobacterales; family Rhodobacteraceae; genus Marivita. The sequence continues at coordinate 18,130 of CAZCOX010000003.1, read as the reverse complement.
GTTTGCACCCATACGAGCCGATGCATGCGCTGCTTCGCAACCAGCATGACCGCCTCCAACAACGATGACATCAAAGTCGTCATGTTTCACGTGAAACACTCCTCACTTACCGATGCAGAAATTTGCGAATACTTGGTCCAGAACATCTTCAACATCGACGCGCCCTACCAGCTTTTCAAGCGCAAAAACGCCTGCCCTTAAATCCTCGGAAGCAAGTTCGTAGAAATCGTGGCCCCGCGAAACAAATTTGCGAGAAGATTCCAGAAACCTTGCGCCATCCAGTAAGCATTGCTTTTGCCGATCGTGTGATACCAGGCCCGCTTGTGTTGATCGTTCCAATAGAAGTGTTCGAACGTTGCCGATCAAGTCCGAAACACCTTGCCCGGTTTTTCCAGAAACTCCTTCACCATCATCACGTTGATCAGCTTTGCCATAAAGAACCACATCACCTTCCACGACCAATCCGGACAATGAAGAAACCCCATCTACAAGGAATACACGAAGGTCCGCCTCAGTCGCGCGCGCCTTGGCTCTTTCGATACCAATCGACTCCACAAAATCGTCTGTGTCACGAAGGCCTGCAGTGTCAAGAAATGTCACAGGCAAACCGTCGAGGTCCATCCGCACTTCGATTACATCACGTGTTGTGCCTGCAACCTCCGATGTAATCGCCGCGTCGCGACCCGCCATCGCATTTAGCAAAGTCGATTTACCAATGTTGGGCGGGCCAATGATCGCAACCTCATACCCCGAGCGTATTCTCTCCGCCGCAGCAAAGCCGCTAATCTCACTGTCGAGCTGTTTCTTAACGCCATCCAATAAAGCAGTTACGTCATCCGATACATCAACTGGAACTTCCTCATCTGCAAAATCTATCGTGGCCTCTAAGAGCGACATTGCTGAAATCAAATCTCGCCGCCACAACTCGGCTTTCTGTCTGATCGATCCCGAAAACCCGGACAGCGCCTGTTTGCGCTGCATTTCTGTTTCGGCCTCTATGAGATCAGACAAAGCCTCGACTTGAGTGAGGTCCAATCGGCCATTGTCCAACGCCCGTCGGGTAAACTCACCAGCGTTGGCATCTCGAAACTTCGGGATCGCGCGGAGCGCATCTAGAACCACTTGTACTATGGCAATACTGCCATGAACATGGAATTCAACGACGCGCTCACCTGTAAAACTCATGCCCTCTTCAAAAAGGAGAACCAAAGCTTCGTCGATGAACCCGTGTTCGTTATGGTTTAACCGCCGCAGGCCAGCCGTTCTTGGCGCGAACGGTGAAAATCCAAAGAACTCACAACTAGTGAATGCATCTGGCCCAGATACGCGCACGATCGCAACGCCGGATTTCCCTGGAACAGTGGCCAGCGCAAAGATCGTATCCATCGACAATCACGCTCGCATCGCTACGAATTCATCGAGTCAAAGAATTCTGAGTTTGTTTTCGTCTGTTTGAGTTTCGAGATCAGGAATTCGATCGCGTCGGTCGTGCCCATCGGGTTGAGAATACGCCGCAATACAAAGGTTTTCTGGAGATCAACCTTATCGACGAGCAGGTCTTCCTTACGGGTACCGGACTTCAAGATATCCATCGCCGGGAAGACACGCTTGTCAGCAACCTTACGATCAAGCACGATTTCAGAGTTACCCGTACCTTTAAATTCTTCGAAGATGACTTCGTCCATACGGCTGCCCGTATCAATCAAAGCAGTCGCAATAATCGTAAGCGATCCGCCCTCTTCGATGTTTCGCGCAGCACCAAAAAACCGCTTGGGGCGTTGCAATGCGTTTGCGTCTACACCACCCGTCAAGACTTTACCCGAAGACGGAACAACAGTGTTAAAGGCTCTACCAAGTCTTGTTATTGAATCGAGAAGTATAACAACATCTCGTTTATGTTCGACCAAGCGCTTTGCTTTTTCGATCACCATTTCCGAAACCGCAACGTGACGAGTTGCCGGCTCGTCGAAGGTCGAGGACACAACTTCACCCTTCACCGAGCGCTGCATATCGGTAACTTCTTCGGGGCGTTCGTCAATCAACAACACGATCAAGTAACACTCCGGATGGTTACGCTCGATGGAATGCGCGATGTTTTGCAAGAGAACCGTTTTACCAGTGCGCGGTGGCGCAACGATCAAGGAGCGCTGACCTTTACCAATCGGCGCAACGAGATCGATGATACGCGCTGAACGATCCTTGATGGTCGGATCTTCGATCTCCATGTTCAAACGCTCGTCAGGATACAACGGCGTCAGGTTGTCGAATGCAATCTTGTGCCGCGCCCGTTCCGGTTCTTGGAAATTGATCTGACTGCAGTCTTTCAACGCGAAATAGCGTTCGTTATCTTCCGGAGCTTTGATCTCACCTTCGATTGTGTCGCCCGTGCGGAGAGAGAATTTGCGGATCATCTCAGGAGAAACATAGATGTCATCGGGACCTGGTAGGTAGTTCGCCTCGGGAGACCGTAAAAACCCGAACCCGTCTTGAAGAACTTCCAGAACACCGTCACCGAAGATTTCCCAACCTTCATCTGCGCGCTCTCGCAAGATCTGGAACATGATCTCGCCTTTACGCATGGTAGATGCGTTTTCGATCTCAAGTTCCTCTGCCATCGACAAAAGGTCCTTGGGGCTTTTTGCCTTTAGATCGGCAAGATTCAGCTTTTCACTCATGGAAAAATCCTAACCGCTTGAACAAGCGGTGTTGTTTCATTGACGTTGGAAAGTTCACATCCAGAACAGGACGATGCAGGGTTTAGCGGAGGTGATGAATGCTGTCAAACCGGCGTGGTACTCTTAAAATATAGTTAAAAAGAAAGGATAGTTGTTTGTTGTAAGTCGTTCCCACTGCTGTGGATTACAAGGTTACCCACAAAACATACGCCATTTGCTCGTTGTGAGAAAACTTGTGTACGGAATTTGTAAACATAGGTAAGAACAACGTAAACTTCTGATAAGAAAAGATTTTTTCAGGTACAGCTATGTATTTGATGCGGAATGGACTGTTAGCATCTTTACAGCAAGTGGATTATCCCGTTGACCAAATTTATCCAATTCACAGGATGCAAAAAACCCAAAGTCTTGCCGAACAAATCTGATGACATGTGAAGACCCTGAATTCCCACGAACCTGTCAACAAAATCCCGGATATTGTTCGGCCGGTTTTCCAAAGAGTTTTCCCCATGAATTTTGACCTTGTCCTCGCTTCAGCTTCCGAAATTCGTGCGCAGCTTCTTCGACAGAGCGGTTTACGATTCGATATTGATGCGGCGCGAATCGATGAAGAGGCCGTAAGGGCGTCGTTGGAGATCGAAGACGCGACTCCCCGCGACGTCGCTGATACTCTCGCCGAGATGAAGGCGCGCAAGGTTTCGGATAAACGCCCTGGTGATCTGGTGCTTGGCTGCGATCAAGTGTTGTCTGTCGGCAAGCGCATTCTTGGTAAGCCAACGTCGCTGGACGAAGCGCGCAATCACCTCAATCTGCTGCGCAACACATCTCACACGTTGCTGTCTGCCGCCGTGTTGTATGAGGCGGGAGAGCCAAAGTGGCGTCACGTTGGTGTCGTCCGCCTTCGCATGCGGGACTTTTCAAACGACTTCCTGGAAGCGTATCTGGAGCGCAATTGGGAAACCATTCGTCACTCCGTCGGGTGTTATAAGCTTGAAGAAGAGGGCGCGCGCTTGTTCACGCAAGTGCAAGGGGACTATTTCACCGTGCTTGGACTTCCGTTACTGGAATTGCTGAACCATCTAACGTTAACCGGACGAATCGACGGATGAGTGACGCAAAAGTTCCTTTGGCTGCAGTGATTGGCCACCCGATCGCACATTCCAAGAGCCCGAATGTCCATGGGTATTGGCTTCGGAAATATGGGTTGCGCGGGCATTACATCCCGATCGATATCGCGCC
>CAZCOX010000003.1:0-14116 GCA_964500115.1 uncultured Rhodobacterales bacterium | reverse complement strand
ATCGCATCTTTGCTCGATGTCGGTGTTCCGCATATCTATCTGTCTAACCGAACCCGACCCCGCGCCGAAAAATTGCGCGATGATTTTGGCAACCGTGTTCAGGTCATCGAATGGGTGCAGGCTGGCAATGTTCTCGAAGAGTCAGACCTTGTCGTGAACACAACGTCACTTGGCATGAGCGGTAAACCAGAAATGCGTGTGCCTTTGGATGGTTTGAAACCAGGAGCCATCGTGAATGATCTTGTCTACACACCACTTCGCACGAGGTTATTGGCAACCGCGGAAGAGCGCGGGTGCAGGGTTGTCGACGGCGTAGGCATGTTACTTCATCAAGCGGTTCCGGGTTTTGAGCGGTGGTTTGGCAAGCGCCCCGAGGTTGACGAAAACGTCCGAGCGGCGGTTCTAAGGTGACCTTTAAGCTAGGATTAACCGGGTCGATTGGTATGGGAAAATCCACAACCGCCAAAATGTTCCGCGACGCAGGTTGTGCTGTTTGGGATGCGGATGAGGCTGTTCACCGACTTTATGCCAAAGATGGCGCTGCCGTTGAGCCGATCCGCCAACATTTTCCTGAAGCTGTTGATGAGGATGGTGTGGACAGGGCCGCGCTGAGGGACTTGATTTCCAAAGATCCAGAAGTCCTGCCACGAATTGAGGCTATCGTACATCCGCTCGTACGCGATGACAGGGATGCGTTTACCAAAGACACCAATGCAGAGATCGCCGTTTTCGACATTCCTTTGCTGTTTGAGACGAACGCTTCGGCAGAAATGGACGCGGTTGTTTGTGTCGCTGTTTCACCCGAAATCCAGGAAAGTCGTGTCCTTAACCGTGGAACGATGACCCGTGATCAGTTCTTGGCAATTCGAGCCAAACAGATGCCAAACCACGAGAAATGCGCCTTGTCGGACTTCGTGATCGAGACGGACACCCTTGAACACGCACGGCAGCAAGTTCACGATGTTCTTGAGCAGATCAAAGGACGAATGACGCATGCGTGAGATTGTTCTCGATACGGAAACAACAGGGTTCGAGCCAGATCAAGGTGACCGGATTGTTGAGATCGGCGCGGTTGAATTGTTCAATCACGTTCCAACCGGCAAAACCTATCACCAGTACATTAACCCTGAACGATCCATGCCGCAGGAAGCGTTCGAGGTGCATGGGCTTGGCGATGATTTCTTGCGCGACAAGCCAGTGTTTTCCGAAGTGGCGCAGGCCTTTGTCGATTTTATTGGCGATGCAAAGCTCGTCATCCACAACGCTGCATTTGATATGAAGTTTATCAATGCAGAGCTGGGATGGTTGAAAATGGCGTCGATCCCTTTCGATCGTGCAATTGATACTCTGGCCATCGCGCGGCGAAAATTTCCGGGTTCTCCGGCGTCGCTAGATGCGCTTTGTCGGCGGTTCGGCATCGATAACTCCGCGCGTACATTGCATGGCGCGCTGCTCGACTCTGAGATTCTGGCTGAAGTCTATCTTGAACTGATTGGTGGCAAGCAGCCGGATTTCGCACTGAATATCGCACAAGGCGCAACGCAAACACGCCAAAATACAGACGCCTGGCGGCCTCAACCGCGTGACACTTCGTTGCCTTCTCGGATTTCAGAAAGCGAAAAGGCGGCGCATGCCGCCTTTGTCGAAAAGCTTGGCGATAACGCGATTTGGAAGCGCGTTTAGACAATTACGCGTTTGCGGTTTGCTCTTGCTGTTCGCTTGCACGGCGTGCCAGTTCTGTGCGGTAAAGCTGAAGGAAATCAATGGTTTCCAGATTCAGCGGTGGGAAACCACCATCGCGGGTCACATCGCTGACGATACGACGTACAAACGGGAACAACATGCGAGGACATTCGATCAAAAGGAACGGGTGCATTTGATCTTCCGGCACGTTCTCAATGTGGAAGACACCCGCATAATCCAGCTCGATCACGAAAAGCGTTTCCTTGCTCTCTTTGGATTTGGAATCGACCTTGAGCTTGAGAACGACTTCAAACTGATGATCAGCTGTTCGTTTCTTGGCATCCAAGTTTACTTGCACTGAAACGTCTGGCTGAACGTCACCTTGCACACCTTTTTGCGCCAAGATGTTTTCGAATGACAGATCCCGGACAAACTGCGCGAGAACGTTCATTTTAACAGGCGCTGCCTGCGGTGCTGCGCCGTTTTGTGCGGCTTCGGGCTGATCAGCCATCTATCTCTCCCTCGGATCGAGCGTGTTCAAAATTCACGCCTGCTTATCAGCACGCAAACGGAGCCTCAATGCTTGGTCCATCCCGACTGGCCCGGTGTTTTGGTCTCCGTGTCGGTGACATCCTGAAAATCAGCGTCGATCACAGTATCCTTAGGGTCGTGGTGACGTCGCTGATGCTGTTGCTGCGGGCCCTGCCCCATTTCAAAGCGTTGAACGGTGACGCGTTGTCTAAGGTAATCGAACAGAACTTTGCGAACAGGTGGGGTCAATAATGCGAATCCAACGGCATCCGTAAAAAACCCTGGTGTGAGCAAAAGTGCACCCGCGATGAGAATCATCGCGCCGTGAGCGAGAGATTCAGACGGATCTTCGAGCCGCGAAAACGAACCACGTAGATTATTCATGGCTGCAAGGCCCTGTGAGCGCACCAGATACGTGCCGATCATTGCCGTCAGAACGACAATCCCCAGTGTTGGCCAAAGACCAATCCAGCCGCCGACTTGAATGAAAAGCCCGATCTCGACCAGCGGAACCAGCAAAAAAGCGATAAACAGCCACATATCCGGGCACTCCTTTCGATGGGCGTGTGGTGGACTATGCACAACCCGTCACCTACATAAGAGGTCAACAAAGACGTTTCCACTTATGGTCTGGGCGAGGTCCTGATGAATTCTCCGCTGATACAGCTCTTGGTGCTTGCTGGCATCGCCGTTTTTCTGATCCTGCGCCTGAAAAGCGTGTTGGGCACAAGAGAGGGTTTTGAAAAGCCGCCACTGCCACGTCAGGATGCCGGGTCATCCTCGCGTCGTGACTTCGAAGTGATCGAAGGCGGGCCGGACCACGACATTGTCGATCATGTTGACGCAGAAAGCGATGCAGCCGATGCGCTTGCGATGATGAAGCGTGCGGAGCCGTCTTTCGGCGTTGGTGATTTTCTGGGCGGCGCGCGCGGTGCTTATGAAATGATCCTTATGGGGTTTGAGCGCGGAGATTTGGCAGAAATAAAACCTTTCTTGTCGGAAGAAGTCTACGACACGTTTGCGGAGGTTGTCGAAGCCAGAGAGGAACAAGGCCTGACCATCGAGGCTGAATTCATTGGCGTTCGCGAGCTGTCTTTGGTCGATGCAAGCTTTGACGAAGCGACAAGCACGGGTGAAATCTCGGTTAAATACATTGGGGAACTTACTTCCGCAGTACGTGACAGCTCCGGTGAGATCATTGAGGGGTCGCCAACGCAGGTGAAGCGTCAGAAAGACATCTGGACGTTTGCACGCCGTATGGGCGCGGATGACCCGAATTGGCAGCTTGTCGCCACGGGCGAATGATCCAACGCTTCGGCGCAGCGGTTTTCCTCTCGATTTGCTTGGCAGGAACAGCGGTGCCTGACGAAACCGGTATTCTATATTCCGTTCTCGGGTTCGAAGACCTTGAAGGTTGGGCCGAGGACGATCACAACGCGGCTTTGACAGTTTTTAAGAACACGTGCGGTGATCTGGATGATCCCGATTGGGCGTCTTTATGCGCGCTGGCACATGATGCAGGCGACGCGCGTCAGTTTTTTGAGCTGTTCTTTCGGCCACTCATGATCACCGACGGTCAGGATGGCCTGTTCACCGGATACTTTGAGCCTGAGTTGAGCGGGTCGCCTGTTCCAACCGGCAGATTCCGATACCCGCTTTACCGGATGCCACCCGAGGCCCGTGGAACAAGGCCATGGCTGACGCGCCGTGAGATTCTGACGTCGGACATCATGCGCGGACGCGGTCTTGAGATCACTTGGGTTGATGACCCAGTTGAGCTTTTCTTTTTACAGGTGCAGGGGTCGGGCCGTGTCCAATTCCCGGATGGCCGAACCATCCGCGTTGGTTACGGTGGCGCAAATGGTCACAATTACCGCTCCATCGGGCAGGAACTGGTTCGGCAGGGCATTTATCAACCGCATCAAGTCTCTGCCGAAGTGATCAAGAACTGGGTGCGCCGGAACCCCGCAGCGGGCGAGGAGCTGCTGTTTCACAACGATTCGTACGTCTTCTTTCGTGAAGTGAGCGAAGTTCCGGCTGACAAGGGTCCACTTGGCGCGATGAACCGATCCATCACGCCGATGAGAACGATTGCTGTCGATCCTGCCTATGTTCCATTGGGCGCGCCAGTTTGGGTCGAAAAAGACGGCCGCGATCCGTTTCGCCGATTGATGGTTGCGCAGGATACCGGGTCAGCAATCAAAGGTGCGCAGCGTGCAGATGTCTTCATCGGAACTGGCGATGACGCGGGACAAATCGCCGGGCGCATCAAAGACCCCGGCCGACTGATTGTTCTGATGCCGATCCAGCGCGCGTACGCGTATTTGCCGGAGTCTGAGCAATGAGTAAGCGACGACTGCGCGACGACGAGCGCGAACTTTGGCAACAAGTCGCGCGGTCTACGACTCCCCTTCCCCAGGCGTTACGACGCGCCGTTCAGACACCACTGATCAAACCAGACAAGACTGCCGATAAGACACCAGAGGTCAGCCTGCCCGAAGCGTTCGGAATTAGCCGGAATGAGCGTACGTCAAAGCCACAAATTACAACGCCCAAGGTACAATCGTCTTCAACGCCCGTGATGGACAAGAAGACATTTTCCAAAATGCGACGCGGCAAGCTTGTTCCAGAGGGCAAGATCGATCTGCATGGGATGACACTGGATCAAGCACATCCTGCACTGACACGATTTATTCTGACGTCTCAGGCGCGCGGCCTTAGACTAGTGTTGGTGATCACGGGCAAGGGGGACCGGAATGATCCCTATGATCCAATGCCGCGGCAGCGTGGTGTATTGAAACGTCAGGTCCCTATGTGGCTCAAGATGGCTCCGCTCAGCCTGGTTGTTATGGACGTCAATGAAGCCCATCTTCGGCACGGTGGTGGCGGTGCCTACTACGTTTACTTGCGTAAAACGTCGCGGACTTGATCCGCGATCAGCTTCGGCGCTTCTTCATGCAATAAATGCCCGTAGCCTTCGAAAGTCTTCACTTTCGCATTCGGCAGGGCCTTTGCGGCGGATACAACCGACGCTGGCGACACCGCTTTGTCATTTTGACCGATCAAAAAGTGGCACGGCGTTTCGATCTTATGCAGGTCGGCGACCAGCCCATCGAGTTTCCACTGCGCCATCATCAGCAGAGTTCCATCAATGTGGTTCGGATTTCGAAACAGCTTGGCGTAGTGGTTCAGACCTTCGGGCGAAATGTTTGAACCGGTGGTTTTCATCAGCGAAATGACCTGACCGGGATCCGACATTTTGCGTTGGATGAGACTTACCATTAGGGGACTCATGGCAACGACACGGGCAGCGATTGGAAGCAGGACGCCCGCTACGCCCTTAAATGGGCTAAGCGCGGGATTGACACCGAAAAGCGGAGTATTTTTGTCCCTAAGAAAACGCAAAGCCAAAGCCGCGCCTGCGGAATGCGCCAAAACGGCGCTCAACTGCCAGCCTTGATGCTCGATCAGTGCACTCAGGTCTTTCGCCATAAGGTCTAAAGATGAGCGATGTCGCGAGCCAAGCCGTGTTTTTCCGTGCCCCGGCAGATCGATTGCGACAACACGATAGTTTTTTGACAGATCGGTCATCACATCGCGCCAGGAATGCGTGGACCCGCTTGCGCCATGCAGAAGCAAGATGGTTCCACCCTGCCCCATCTCCTGTATATGCCAGCGATGCGGTCGTACCTCTATGAAACGCGAATGTCCCGCATCGGATGGTACGTTCAGGTCTTCGGCAACACCCATTGCATCACCCGCCCAAAGCCGTCCCGATAGCGTGGCTGAGGCCATGTGCATCGGCCCTCGGCAGCGGTATGTATTGGCTACCCATCGTTTGGCTTAGTTTCGCAAGGTCCCGATGCGGGCGCACCGATGTGTCGATCATTGCGCTGGGCAAGTTCAGCCCGCGCACATAGCGCGCCATTGCTTGCGCATCTTCTTGTGCGGCTTGTCGTCCTGTCTTGCCGGGCAACGGAACATTTGCGCGACCATCGGTCAAAACAGCAATGGACGGCGACAGCCCTTGCCCCCGGACGCGATGAGCGAGCTCAGCTGATGCCTTCAAACCTGACGCTAGCGGTGTGCCACCGCCGCCCGGAAGCCCAGCCAATCGGCGCTTGGTCTGCACCAAAGACCGCGTCGGTGGGAGGATCAGGTCAGCACCTTCCCCACGAAACGCAATAAGTGCCACGTGATCGCGCCGGGCATATGCATCGGCCAACATCAGTTCGACAGCGCCTTTTGCTTCGGCCAGCCGTGCCATCGCGGCCGAACCGGATGCATCTACAGCGAAAATCACAACACGATCCGACACGTCCTGAAACCGTCTAACATGAATGTCTGATGCACGGATTTGAACTGACGTGCGTTCCGGATTTTGACGCTTGCGAATGGTTTGCCACGGCACTGCAGCGCGGAGGGTTGCGACCAAATCAATGCGATTGCCATTGTCCAAACGCCCGGGTCTCGACGGCAATGGTCGACCGCGACGGTTGCCTCGCTTTTTCTCGCCAGATCCTTGATTGCCAGACCCGGACTTCACACTCCCCTTGCCCTCCAACAACGACATCACGTCAAGCGGCAAAATGGCTTTGACGGCCTCAATCAATAGGTCATCAGGGATGGCAACGCTTGTCTCGTCCAAATCAGGTTGTTGCGCATCTGGTGTTTCTTCGTGTTGCGGCTCGGTCTGTTGGTCCTCGTGATGCTCTTCGTCTGTCGGAATTAGTGTGGCGCGATGCGCATAAACCAACTGAACGGCAATCTGGAGATCGACGTCCGAGACGGATTTGCGGTTGTTTAGAGCCGCATTCGCCCGTGCTGCGGCGATCGCAAACAAAGGTGCGCGCAATGTTGATATTCCAAAGCGGGCGGCGGTGATGGCGACAGCTGCAAAAGCGTCATCGGGCACGGTAACAATTGGTAGCAACCCTTTGGCTTGTTCGATATCTGAGTCCGGCATCACCAGATTAACGGCTTCAACATGGCGCAGGCCCTCAAGATCTACGAAAAACGCCAATCTGTCAGTGAGAGATGCTGGTGGAATCTCATCATCGTTTGAACCTTCGTCCAGCGCGATGATGTTGTGGCCAATTTTTGCGTCCAAGGCTTGGGCTAGACGAGCGGCAAGTCCGTGCTCAATGCGCTCCGCCATCGTGATAACAAGAGGCTTGGGCGCTTCCAAAATACCACTCGCGCGCACCAACTGTCCTTGACTCAAGGTTGCGCCGACATCGACTCCGCCAAATAGCTGCAAATCAGTGATCGCCGGAGAAATACGTTTTGCGTTGGGAAACAGCGTTTGCAACGGATTGCAAAAAACATCTCGAACTGGCCCAGCGCGTGACCGGAGATGCAAACCACCCAAACCCTTTGGGTCCACTGCCAGCAAGGTCAGCGCCAGTTGGCCCTGAACCTGTGCGACAGAAGGGTCTTCGATCATGCAAGCACTTCTTCAACCGTGCGCATAACACGTGTCGAAGATCCGGCGTCGTCCAGCGGATCGCGTCTCAACCGATGGCTGAGCGCCATGGGTGCGACTGCGCGCAAATGTTCGCGTGTCGCGACGCTGCTGCCTTTGTATGCCGCCAAGGCACGTGCCGCGCGGAGGAGAGTCAGCTCGCCGCGCAGTCCATCCGACCCGATGGCAACGCAAAGACCTGCGCAGTCACGCAACGTGTCGTCGGGTGCTTCGACATCTTGCAGCAACTCTCGCGCTGCCATTATCTCGTTACGGATCTCAGAGTCTTTGACCGACCACTTCTCGACAAACGCGTCGGGGTTTGTATCAAACGCAGCGCGACGCCGGATGACCTCAACGCGTTCATCGATGTCATTCGGCGAGGCGACCTCGACCGACAGGCCGAAACGATCCAGCAGTTGCGGACGCAGTTCGCCTTCCTCTGGGTTACCAGACCCCACGAGGACGAAACGTGCGTCGTGCCGAACGGAAAGACCTTCGCGCTCGATGACGTTTTCACCGGATTGCGCGACGTCCAGCAGAAGGTCGACAAGGTGATCTTCGAGCAAGTTGACCTCATCGATGTAGAGGTATCCACGATTGGCTTTTGCCAACAGACCTGGCTCAAAGGCCTTTTCACCCCGGCTGAGCGCACGTTCGATATCAAGTGCGCCGACAAGCCGATCTTCGGTTGTGCCGAGAGGCAGATCAACCACAGGCGTTGGCACTTCAACGACATCGCCGGACACCGGTTCCGCCCAATCAGGAAGATCGCCTTTGCAAGCCGCGTTAGTTGGGCTGCCTTTTAGCTTTGATATGGGCGGCAATAGCGCGGCAAGCGCACGCACCGCAGTAGATTTCCCAGTACCGCGATCACCAAAAACCAACACACCACCGATACCGGGATCAATCGCTGTGAGAATCATGGCCAGTTTCATCTGATCCTGACCAACAATGGCGCTGAAGGGGAAAGAATGCTTCATGCTACGATGTCCTTCAGTATGCGGGGGGATTGCCCATCCCAGCTGCCAACTTCACCGGCGATGCGAAAGCGGGCGTAAAGCTCTTCGCGAAACCACTTACCATGGCGGACGGCTTGGATGGCCTTGGCGTGGGGTCCGCTAGTTTTGCGTGCGAACATCGCCATCGTTTCGGAGTCCGGCCAGATCGAAAACGTAATCTGCTGAAACAACGGCACTTCGCCGATGCCGATCTTGAACATGACGTTTGGATCGTCGCCGATGACGTCGCTGATATCTGGCACACGTTTCCAGAATTGCGCCGCGATTCTTGGCTTGACCGTTGCGCGCGTCAAAGCGGCAATTGGGCCAATATCTTGCGGGCTTTCTTCAACGAAAGGTGTCTGCCCTGACCATGCACCACGGGCTGAGTAAGGGTTCAAAAAGAGAGTCCAATTCTCTTCTGCCTTTCGCCGATACCGAATGAAGATCGGTTCGTTGCTGATGGCGTCTCGGGCACGTTCTTCGTCTGACCACGTGCACAGGATGGCATAGACCGACGTATTTGGGATTGGCGTGAAACCTTCGCCGGTTCCTGAACCGCACAGTTTCCAAAACTCCAGACCAGCGATTCGCGGCATCGAAAAGCGCGCCGCGCCCATCATGGACAACGCCCAAAACCGCGTCAGCGGTGTCGCAAAGCGAAAGAGGCTTAGGCTCACGGTCTGCATTTTGGTTCCCATAGTGTCAACTAAGTCTGACATATTTGCTCAAAATATGAAAGATGGTTTATTTATTGTCGCAAGATCTGCGTCAAATATTGTAAAGTTAAGTTGACAGTATAACATGGTGCCATGATGACCAAACTTGATACCGCGCTTGCCGCGCATTCAGACAAGCTGACGTCGGCGCATGCGATTGTGATCGGTGCAGGGCTTGGTGGTCTGGCATCGGCTATGCGGTTGGGCGCGCTGGGCTATCGTGTAACAGTCATTGATAAACTTGATGTGCCCGGTGGTCGTGGATCGTGCATTTGGAAAGATGGTCACCGTTTCGACCTCGGCCCAACCATCGTTACGGTTCCGCAGGTTTTTAAAGAGTTGTGGGCTTTGTGTGGCCGGGATTTTCACAGCGAAGTCGATCTGCGGTCGCTTGACCCATTTTACGAAATCCGGTGGCCTGACGGATCTACCTTTACCGCACGCCAAGATACCGAAGCCATGCGCGCCGAAGTGGCGCGGCTGTCACCAGGTGATGTTGCTGGCTATGAAAAGTTTCTCCGCGATAGCGAGGAGCGGTATTGGTTCGGTTTCGAAGACCTTGGGCGACGAACGATGCACCGCTTGGGCGACTTGATTCGTGTCCTTCCCAAATTCGCAAAGTTGCGGGCTGATCGGTCTGTCTACGCACACGCGGCATCGCGCGTGAAGGATGAACGCTTGCGCATGGCTTTGTCCTTTCATCCGCTGTTCATCGGCGGTGACCCGTTCAACGTGACGTCGATGTATATCCTTGTATCGCACCTCGAAAAAGAATTTGGGGTGCATTACGCGATGGGCGGTGTGGCGGCGATTGCACAAAGCATGGCCGAGATCATCAAGGATCAGGGCGGAACGTTGCGCATGGAAACACGCGTTGACGAGATCCTTGTGAAGAACGATCGCGCACGCGGCGTCAAGCTCGCCTCTGGCGACGTGATGACGGCGGATATCGTCGTGTCAAATGCGGATTCGGGGCATACCTACGATACGCTTCTCAGAAAGCTCTCACGCAAACGCTGGACCTCCAAAAAGCTGGAGCGTCGTCGCTGGTCGATGGGTCTGTATGTTTGGTATTTCGGAACCAAAGGCACGCGCGATATGTGGAAAGATGTGGGACACCACACCATTCTCAACGGTCCGCGTTACAAGGGTCTGGTGCGTGACATCTTTTTTGACGGCAAAGTTCCCGATGATTTCTCACTCTATGTGCACCGGCCGACGGTAACTGATCCTTCGGCAGCGCCGGACGGCGACGATACCTTTTACGTGCTCAGCCCCGTCCCGCATCTTGGCCACGACAACGCTGCAAATTGGCATGAGCTGGAGCGTTCATATCGCGTTCGCCTGACCCAGGCTTTGGAGGAACACTTGATCCCCGGATTCTCTGAACGGGTTACGGCAAGCGAAGTGTTCACACCCGAGACGTTCAAAGATCGGTATTGTTCGCCTTATGGTTCGGGTTTTTCTATCGAACCGCGCATTTTCCAAAGCGCTTGGTTCCGTCCGCATAATGTTAGCGAAGAGCTTAAGGGGCTGTACCTAACAGGTGCGGGCACACATCCGGGCGCAGGTTTGCCGGGTGTGATTTCGTCGGCCGAAGTGTTGGCCCAGCTTGTGCCAGACCCCGCCATGGTGCGTGGATGAGTACCGTCGAATCCGACATGGAAGCATGCCGCGACGCGATCCGTCATGGATCGCTTTCGTTTCATGCTGCATCGCGGGTATTGCCTGCGTCGGTCAGGGATCCATCACTGGCGCTATACGCTTTTTGCCGTCTCGCTGATGATGCCGTTGATCTCCAGGCTGAAAAGGCTGCTGCCGTCCTGCGTTTGCAGGAAAGACTTGACCTGATCTACGCCGGTCGCCCAAGAGACGCTGCACCCGACCGTGCGTTTGCGCGTGTGGTTGAAGATTTCGAAATGCCACGTGCCTTGCCAGACGCCCTTCTCGAAGGGTTGGCTTGGGATGCCATGGGGCGGCGCTACGAAACGCTGTCTGAGCTTTTTGACTATTCCGCGCGGGTCGCTTCGGCAGTTGGCGTGATGATGTGCGTGTTGATGCGTGCGCGAGACCCGAACGCTCTTGCGCGGGCGTGTGATCTTGGTGTTGCGATGCAATTGACCAACATCGCGCGGGACGTGGGAGAAGACGCGCTGGAGGGCCGGTTGTACCTGCCCCTCGATTGGCTTGATGAAGCAGGCATGACCTCCGATGGCTTCCTCGCAGACCCCAAGCCCACAAAAGCCATCCGACAATTGACCCGGCGCTTGGTTATGGAGGCGAACCGGCTCTATATGCGGTCAGAAGCTGGCGTTGCAGCACTTCCTGTTTCGGTCCGTCCCGGAATTTACGCAGCCCGGTTCATCTACGCAGGCATTGGTGGGCAGGTGCAGAAGGCGGGTTACGATTCCATCTCGTCGCGCGCGCGCACCTCAAAGCCGCAAAAGCTGGCTTGGCTCATGGTGTCGACAATGAAAGCTGCCACAACCACGATTATGCCGAAATCTGCTGTCTTGTTCGCACGCAGCTTGCCGGAGACTCAGTTCTTGGTGGATGCTGCCGGACGCGAAACGAGTCGCTGGTCCCGATCAGACAGCGTGCTTGATACGCTTGTTCAGGTCGCCCGACAGGAACGTCAACGACAAAGCGCCAATACTTCGGCGCAACGCGAACTCCGGCCTTTAACATGATCTGGCTGTTGTACGGCGTGTTCCTTGTTGCCTGCCTGTCAGCCGGGGCGACGGGAGGGTTATTCCCGCCTGGGCCGTGGTATCGGAACCTCAACAAACCGAGCTGGACACCGCCAGACTGGGTTTTCCCGGTAACCTGGACAACGCTTTATCTTTGTATGGCAGGCGCGGGTGCGCGAGCGGCAGTGTTGCCGGACAATGGGCTTGCGATGGCGCTTTGGTCACTACAGATTGCGCTGAATGCGCTTTGGACACCGGTGTTTTTTGGCCTGAAACGCATCAAACTGGGAATGTATGTCTTGGTGATGCTTTGGATCAGCGTCTTTGCGGCGATGTTGGCGCTTTGGTCGCTCGACACCGTGGCAGGATTGCTATTCGTACCCTACCTGATTTGGGTCACAATCGCCGGCGCTTTGAACCTCAGCGTTTGGCGTTTGAACCCTGATGAGGCGAACAAGCCAACGCCAGCAGCGACTTAATCGAAACGCCAGTTTCGCCGTCGCGGGACACGCACGGCCAACATCGGTTTCAGCAAAGGTGACCGAAACCGTGTCAAGTCAAGCGCTTCGTGCACACCGACAGTCGTTTCGCCGTTCAAGCGCGTTTCTACCATCGAGCGGGAATAGAATGGCGCGTCGAGCATGTTCATGACCTGCCGTGGCTTGAACCCTTTGTCCCCGCGCGTTTCTCGACGGACGGCCCAGAGGGAACGGCGGAACTCAAGCTGCGGGGGCAGATCGATTTCTCGGGCAGTTCCGTCTGGTTCAAAGTGAAACCCCGCACCAAGCTCTGAACCATCAAGCCGCGTTGCGTCATAAAAACACGTGCTTCCGCCCGCCGATGGGTAGCGCCCCCAGGTCCAGTAGGAAAAATCTTCTTCGAGCGCGCGTGTCCCGAAATTCGCGTCGAAATAGCCATGTCCGTTCCAGCGCCAGCCCGGCGCATCCAGATCTACGTTGATATCAGACACCGGGCCAAATGGGCGCCAGACATGTGCACCGTCCGGCGTGAGTGGAAGCTCGACAGAGGTTATTGCGCTGGGCTTAACGGTGATAGTGCCGCGAACCCGGCTGACCAATGGCGGAGAGGATACTTCGTTGACTTCAATCACGAGCCGCCCACTTTCCCAACGCAGCGACGATGGCCCAACTATGAAGTGGTCCGGTGTTTGGCGAAGGGCAGGGGTCCCACGATCGGTCATGGTGAACCGACCTCCAGGGCCATAGGTGGCCACGTTGATACAAACATGGTTTTCGGGATTTTTCCGACCCGACCAGCGATACCAGGGCGAAAAGACCGACCCTATGAACCCGATGACCGAGACAGCGCGTTTGCCGTCGGCGCTGATCCCATCGACATACCACCACGCGTAGCCGTTTGGCGGGACCTTGAGGTTGAAGTTCGGTCCTTCAAGATCGCCTCTGCCGCGTGCCTGCCGGAGAGCGCCGCCATGGGCACACCCGCCCCCGGGTGTGTTCCGCCGCCCGCCAGATAAAGCCCTTTGATCTTGGTCCGTGCTGTCGGTCGATCCAAGGCCGCCGTCATCCCGTGCGGGGTCTGCCCGTAGAGGGAACCGGCGCTGCCCGGGAACAGGGTGTCGAAGTTCTGCGCCATCGTCAGACTGTCTGGCTCGGGGTCCGGTAAGAAGGTCAGCCCAAGGTCGCGAAGAGCCGGGAAGGTCCGTGTGTGACATAGTTCAAAGTCCTCGGGCTGCGCCGCGCGATCCGTGAGCGGCGGGGTGTTCATGATGATCTCAAACCGTTCTTCCGGAGGCGGTGCAGAGTTTTGGCCCCGGTCTTCGGCGCAGACGTAGAGCGTGGGTTTGGACGGGATGCGCCCATGCGCAATTTCGGCGAATTCGTTTTCCCTTGGGTCGCTGAAAAACACGTTGTGATGCACCAGTGGAATGTTGGACGGGGTTGCTCGAAAGCTCCAGACATTGGCGGAGTGGCTTCGTGCGCGTGTACGACTCACCGTCGCGACTGTCTCGACATCTTGGCCTAGCAAGCCAGTCGATAACGCACGCGG
>CAZCOX010000002.1:31916-45819 GCA_964500115.1 uncultured Rhodobacterales bacterium | reverse complement strand
TTCAGGCGCAGATTTTGATGCTTGCCTGCGGGCGCGAAGTGGTTTCGAAATCTGCTGCCTGTTGTCCAGACAGAGACAGTGTTGCGCCCTCGAATTCAGACCCATTCACGGTGATTTCGCGTGCGCCGATCGTGTCGTCGACATCCACCGTGAGAACAATTTCCGAATTCGCGGCCAATGTTTCGATTTGCAATTCCAGAACCGAGTCGCCGTCGCGCACGGATGGCACGCTGGATAGAGCAGATGCGCCAGTGACAACTTCCAGCGGCTGGAACACCTCAACACCTGCGCCCGCGGCGGTCACGTCAAAGATCAGCTTGCCATTTGTGTTGCTTAAATCGATGGCCAACGTCGCTGGGCCAAGATCGCACGCACCTGTGTTCTGAACGATAAAGCGGTCTTTTGGAGCACCTTCGCGAAATGTGACCGATAGCTCCGCCAACGCCGGGGTGGATGTGAGAGCGACCAGCGTCGCAAGGATGAGCCGGAGTTTCATAGAAGGGTTCTCGCTTTGAAGTGTCGGCTTTTCCGCCGGGTTGAAGCAGAGGTAGCGCAGCACGAGATTTGACAAGGCTCTTGCGGATTGCGCGTTTAGGTCAAAGCCAGCAATAGGTATCCACCGACCGGTGGCAACGCGGTCAATGCGTATGCCAGCCATCGGTTTGAGCCCGATACGACACGTGTCATCCATCCCGCCAGCAAACCGAGGCCAATCAACCCGGCGGGTATCGTGATCGCTCCCAACATCGCAATCACCAGCCACGGTTCGATGAAACCGGCATGCATCACTCCGGCAAGCGTCAGCGACGCGACGATGGCCGCGATGAGGCATGCCAAGCCGCTACTTAGCGCCTGCGGCGGTCGCGTGAGCGCACGGGCGAGCAGGACAGCCGCAACATAAAACCCACAATAGAGCAGAAAGAGCCACATGATCCGTGTTTTGACCGCGAATGCATAATTGTAAACCTAGTCGTTTTTTCAACATGGCTGCGCCTTACCAGGATCGGATTGAGCGCTTAATGCGCTCTCCATATCTTTGCGTAGAAGGGATGTTTTCTCGCGTGACTGTTGCGCCTAATGTGCCCATGATGGCAGGCCGAAAATCCAAGACTGAACCGCAGCAGGGGCCTCGGCTGACCAAGGCTAAGCCCAAGGCAAAACGTGCGCGCAAAGCAAAAGCGCCGAGTTTCGTGGATCGCATCCTTGCGCCCTATCGGTTTGCGGTGAAATGGCTGGTTCGGCTGATCCTGATCGGCGCCGTTCTGGCCGTTGCGTTGGTTGCACTCTTTGGTTTCGTGAACCCGCCGACAACACACACGATGTGGTCAGAAGGGCGACGGCTGGGGACACCCGTGACACAGGTTTGGGTTGATGCAAGCGATATCGCGCCTGTCATGATGCGCTCTGCCGTGGCGGCAGAGGATGCAAATTTTTGTCTGCATTGGGGATTTGATGTCGAGGCCATCCAAGCCGCGATCGAGGCCGGCGGTGCACGTGGAGCATCAACGATATCGCAACAGGTCGTCAAAAATGTCTACCTCTGGCAGGGGCGGTCGTGGCTCCGCAAAGCAATGGAGGCCGGACTGACCCCGATCATGGAAGCGCTTTGGTCGAAGCGTCGGATCCTTGAGGTCTATCTGAACGTCGCAGAGTTTGACGAAGGGGTGTTTGGCGTCGGGGCCGCATCGCGACATTACTTCGGTGTGTCCGCTGAGGATTTGAGTGCCACCCAGGCTGCGCGCCTTGCCGCCGTTTTGCCATCGCCAAAAACGCGATCCGCCTCCCGACCCAGTAATTTTGTGCAACGCCGGTCTGATTCTATTCGTGCGGGTGCGCAGACGATTGCGGCTGATGGTCGAGCAGCCTGTTTTTCAGAGTGAGACGAAAACCGCGCGCCTCGCATATTTGCGGGCCTCGCCCATTGAATTGCCCTGCGCTTCGCGGCAATTAGGAGGCGCCCATACCACCAGCAGGACCAGCCGCGCATGGCCAAACTCTACCACGTTCCACTGTCGCCGTTTTGCCGGAAAGTGCGTTTGAGCCTTGCCGAGAAAAAAATCGAGTGTGAGCTGGTGGAGGAGAAGTACTGGGAAAAAGACCCGGATTTCCTACGCCGCAATCCGGCTGCCAAGGTGCCCGTCATTCGCATAGATGGACGTACCATGGCCGAGAGTGCCGCGATTTGCGAATATATCGAAGAAAAGTATCCCGAACCGCCGCTGATGCCACGATCCTCGGACGCCCGCTACGAGGTGCGCCGTCTGGTGGGCTGGTTCGACGACAAGTTTCACAACGAGGTCACATCGAAGCTGCTTTACGAGCGGGTGAACAAGAAGGTCACGAAACAGGGCTTCCCTGACAGTGGCAACGTAAAAGCCGGGGCGAAGGCGATCAAGTATCACCTCGACTACATGGCGTGGCTCTTGGATCACCGCCGCTGGCTAGCTGGCGATACGATGACTCTGGCGGATTTTGCTGCTGCCGCGCATTTGTCGTCGCTCGACTACATTCGGGATGTGGATTGGAACCGCTCTGCGGTGGTGAAAGATTGGTACGCCAAGATCAAATCGCGCCCCGCGTTTCGGTCTATCTTGGCCGATCAGGTGCCGGGCTTTCCGCCGCCATCGCATTATGCCGATCTGGATTTCTGATCCTTCGCGCTGCGTGGGGGCCAGCCCCCACACCCCCGGCATATTTTCGAAAAGAAGAAGATGGGCGCGGGCATGGACCTGACACAGCGTCTTAAAGAGCGAGCCAGGGCCGAAGGTTTTTCGGCCTGTTGCATATGTCGCCCGTGGGATGTGCCTGAAGTTCCTGCAAAGCTGCGCGCGTTTGTGGATGCCGGGTTTCACGGACAGATGGGATGGCTGGCGGATCGGCAGCACTGGCGCGGCGCGCCGCAGGTGCTTTGGCCAGAAGCGCGGTCTGTTATTGTCTTGGCCGAGAATTACGGGCCGGATCACGACCCCTTGGACATTCTCACCCAGCCTGAGAAGGCAGCGATCAGCGTTTACGCGCAGAACCGGGATTACCATGACGTGGTCAAGAAACGGCTCAAGCGTTTGGCGCGGTGGCTTATTGGCGAGGCGGGCGGTGAGGTGAAGGTATTTGTCGATACTGCACCTGTGCCGGAAAAACCGCTTGGGCAGGCATCTGGTTTGGGGTGGCAAGGCAAGCACACGAACCTTGTGTCACGAGAGCTTGGGTCCTGGTTCTTCATCGGCTCTGTTTTTACGACACTTAATCTGCAACCGGACGCGAAAGAGGTTGACCATTGCGGATCCTGTCGCGCCTGTTTGGATGTTTGCCCGACAGACGCGTTTCCCGCACCCTATCATCTGGATGCACGGCGCTGCATTTCGTACCTCACGATTGAGCATCATGGGCCTGTTGACCCCGAGTTGCGTCCGTTGCTTGGCAATCGGATTTACGGGTGTGACGATTGCCTTGCCGTTTGTCCTTGGAACAAGTTCGCGTCACGCGCGGCAGAGGTGAAATACCATGCTAGGGATGAGTTGTTGGCGCCCGACCTCGCGCAGTTGGCGGGATTGGATGACGCGGCGTTTCGGGCGTTCTTTTCCGGGTCCCCGATCAAGCGGATCGGCCGTAAACGGTTTGTGCGCAATGTGCTCTACGCTATCGGAAATTCCGGGTCCAATAAGTTGCGCGACGTTGCGCAGGGCTTGACCGACGATCCCGACGAAACCGTCGCGGACGCGGCGCGCTGGGCGGTTTTGCGGCTGAGCGACGTCGCAAATGGGCGGGCGTCCTGACGCGGTCAGGGTATGTCACGGTCTGGGAGGCGAGTTATGGCAATTCTGTTGGGCGTGGATACGGGTGGCACCTACACCGATGCGGTTCTTATGCAGGACGAAGAACGCGTCATCGCCAAAGCCAAGTCCCTGACAACGCGGCACGATCTGGCAGAGGGGGTATCTGCGGCAGTTGCCGCTGTGCTAGACCGCTCGGGCGTGTTACCTGACGCGATTTCATTGGCATCTCTGTCCACGACACTGGCCACAAACGCGCTTGTCGAAGGGCAGGGCGCGCGCGTCGCACTGATCTATATCGGCTTTGTTGAGCGGGACTTGGCGGCGCAGGGACTGCGCGATGCATTGGGTGATGATCCAGTGTTCCTAACGCCCGGCGGGCATAACCACGGCGGTGGCGAGGTTGCGCCACTGAACGTCGAAGTTGTCGCGGATTGGGCAAGGCATCAAGACGTTTCTGCCTTTGCGATTGCCGCACAGTTTGGTACGCGAAACCCTGCACACGAGGTCGCGGCGCGTGACGCTGTGCGGCAGGTAACAGGCAAACCGGTGACCTGTTCGCATGAGTTGTCGGCCAAGCTTGGCGGTCCAAAGCGGGCGCTGACGGCGGTTTTGAATGCGCGGTTGATCGGATTGACCCATCGCCTGATCGGTCGGGCAGCGGGCGCGCTGAAAGCTATGGGCATCGAAGCCCCCTTGATGGTGGTGCGTGGCGACGGGGCGCTCATGTCAGCGGAACAGGCGCAGGAACGCCCGATTGAGACGATCCTCAGCGGGCCTGCCGCCTCTATCGTCGGGGCGCGTTGGTTAACGGGTGCGGATCATGCACTGGTATCGGACATCGGCGGCACGACAACTGATATCGCTTTGCTTGAAAACGGACGCCCGGTGATAGACCCGGATGGCGCGCGTGTTGGGCCGCATCGCACAATGGTTGAGGCGGTTGCGATGCGCACGCATGGGCTGGGCGGCGACAG
Organism: uncultured Rhodobacterales bacterium; assembly: GCA_964500115.1. Classification (GTDB taxonomy): domain Bacteria; phylum Pseudomonadota; class Alphaproteobacteria; order Rhodobacterales; family Rhodobacteraceae; genus Marivita. Next base: position 41,072 of record CAZCOX010000002.1, on the reverse strand, counting down.
TGAGGTTCATCTGGTTGATGAAGGGTTGGCAACACGTGTTGTGCTGGGTCCACGCCGTGTTCTGCCTCTCGCACTGCTGGCGCATGATGCGCCGGACGCCGTGCGATCCGTGCTGGAGGCGCAACTGAACCGGTCGGTGCCAGGCGAACATGACGGGCAGTTTGTCAGGCGTGTGGCGGGGCAGGATGCGGCGGGACTGCCGGAACGAGCCCAGACGGTTCTGGCGCGGGTGACGGATGCGCCGCAGCCTTTGGCGGATGTCCTCAAGTCTCGTTTGGAACGGCAGGCATTGCGGTTGTTGGTCTCTCGCGGACTTGTGCAGGTGGCGGGTGCCACGCCTACCGACGCGCTGCACGTGTTGGGCCGGTTCACCCATTGGGACACAGCTGCGTCAGAGATGGCGTTGCAGCTTTTGGCACGCAAACGGGCCGCATCGGGCGAGCGTCAGGCAGTTGATGCCGCGCATATGGCGCAGCAGATCGTGGATGCTTTGACCGCGGCCACAGGTACGGCGCTACTTGAAGCGGCGTTTGCTGCGGATGGAATGGACGAACCGTCGGTGTTGGCGCGTCACCCTTTGATGCATCGCGGGTTGCAGTCGGTGCCCGGATTGGTGGAACTCCGGGCAGGTCTGTCCGTGCCGGTGGTTGGGCTGGGGGCCTCTGCCGTGGAAACCTATCCGGCGGTTGGCCGATGGCTAAATGCGGAAACGATGTTGCCCGAAAATGGCGATGTCGCCAATGCCATCGGCGCTGTCACCGGGCGCATTCGCATCGTCCGCGAAGGGCTGGTCAGCAGCCCGGGAGATGGGCTGTACCGCGCGCATTTGCACGATGCCCCGCAGGATTTCAACGCGGTGGAACCCGCGCTGCGCGCAATGGAAGAGGCGTTGAAAGACGCGGCTATTGGTGCTGCCGACGCTGCCGGTGCGGCCTCGATACATTTGCATGTCACCCGTGACATCAAACGTGCGGAAGTTGAGGCGCGGGAGATGTTCGTTGAGGCGCGCATAGTGGTTGAGGCGACGGGGCGCCCGCGCATTGCGGCTCACGAGGTGGCGACGGCGGTGTAACAAGGGTTGGAAACGCGCTGGCGCGTGCCATCTACCAAAGGCAAGTTAAGATCGGAGGTGCGCCGCATGGCCAAATATGAAAAGAACCCGGATGTTATCGCCACGCTGACCCCTGAACAGTTCTATGTCACCCAGGAAAGTGGGACAGAACGGCCCGGTACAGGCGAATACCTTGATAACAAGGAGCCGGGGATATACGTCGATATTGTCAGCGGTGAGCCGTTGTTCGCGAGTTCAGACAAGTACGAATCCGGGTGCGGTTGGCCCAGCTTCACCAAAGCGATCGAGCCTGCCCACGTGAACGAATTGCGTGATCTCAGCCACGGGATGGTCCGCACTGAAGTACGATCTGCCCATGGTGACAGCCATTTGGGGCATGTCTTTCCGGATGGTCCGCAAGACCGGGGTGGGTTACGCTATTGCATCAATTCCGCCAGCCTGCGGTTTATCCATCGCGATGATATGGAGGCTGAGGGCTATGGCGCGTATCTGGATCAAGTGGAGGATGTGGCATGAGTGAACGCGCAGTACTGGCCGGTGGCTGTTTCTGGGGCATGCAGGACCTGATCCGCAAACTGCCCGGTGTGTCGGGAACGCGTGTGGGCTACACGGGCGGCGATGTGCCGAACGCAACCTACCGTAATCATGGCACACACGCGGAAGGGATCGAGATTGTCTTTGATCCGGACGTGATTTCGTATCGTGAGTTGCTGGAATTCTTTTTCCAGATCCACGACCCGACCACACCCAACCGGCAAGGCAATGATCGCGGCATGAGCTATCGGTCTGCGATTTACTATGTGGACGATGCGCAGAAGGCTTGCGCCGAGGATACGATTGCCGATGTGAACGCGTCCGGCATTTGGCCGGGGCGCGTGGTGACAGAGGTAGAGCCAGTTGGCGATTTTTGGGAAGCGGAGCCTGAGCATCAGGATTACCTGGAGCGGTTCCCGAACGGCTATACCTGTCACTTCCCGCGCCCGAATTGGGTTTTGCCGAAACGGGATGCGGCTGAATAATCGTTTCGAATTGGCTGCGCCAATCCGACAGGTGCGAGGGGTTTCACCCCTCGCGCTCCCCAAGGTATTTTGAGCAAGAGGAAAGGGCGGCTTACCCCGTCACAAGCAGGGCAATCCCGGTGACGATCACAGCGGCCCATATCAGGCGATGTTTCAGGTGGCCTTCTCCCAAGAGAAGCGATCCTGCGATGACCGTGAAAACAACGCTTAGTTCCCGCGTTGGAGCGACGTAGGCAACGGGCGTAAAGGTAAGCGCGTAGAGCACCAGCATATAGGCGGCTGGGTTGAAAATCGCGACAATGATCACCAGACCACCATGGTCGCGCCAATGCCGCGCGATGCTTGCGCGATTTTTCATCGCAACTGGCGCGAGCATGACAGTGCGTCCAATGCTGGACGCGTAATCCAAAAGAAGTGGCGGGATCATGAGGGTTGCAACGGAATATGCATCCCATGCCGTGTAGCTGCCGATCAGAACCCCTGTTCCCAAACCAAATGCCATAGAAGTTTTCGCGTTGTTGCGACTGGCTTTTATCCCACCCGACAGCATCAGCACACCGCCGATAACGATCAGGGCGGCTACAGCCATTTGCGCCGATACCGCCTCTTCCAAAAACAGAACTGCAAAACTGGTCGAGAGGAGCGGGCCCGTGGCACGGGCGATTGGGTAGACCAGCGACAGGTCACCTTTGCGATACCCGGTTTGCAGCAGCAGAAAATAGGCGAGGTGGATGACAACGCTACCGAAGATGAACGCGATGTCGATCAGATCAAATTCGGGTTTGTCGACAAGGATGATCCAGACCGCCAGCGGTAGATAAATCAGTGTAGCGATGAACGAGAAAAGCCAGATCAGTTCCGGCCCGCCATTGATGCGTTTGACGCAAACATTCCAGGTGGCGTGACAGAGGGCGGCGGCGAGAACGAGAAGAAGACCGGAGAGGGGCATAGGATACCTTGGGTTATAGACGAGCGCATTTACGCCCTGTCCATCCCCTCTGGTCTTTTCGCCCTCGGGTGTCTGCCTGTGCGTGGCTCATATCGGCGCTTGGACCAGCTTGCGCTTTTGCAACGGAACCCTAGCCGCACATGGATAGGCCGGATCGAGGCTAGTTCGATGGGTTGCAGGATGCAAGTTCTCGGCGTCAGGATTTGGAGCCGCCGATTTTGGATTCTGTTCCAGCCCGGATGCGGGCAAGGTTTTCGCGATGTCGCCAGAAAATGAGCGCGGCGAGTATGGCGGTTAGGACGAAAATCTGACCCTGCCCGACAAGCAGACTCCATAGTAAAGACCAGGACGCGGCGACCAAGGCGGACAGACTGGAAATGCGGCTGATGGCGGCGGTGGCAAGCCATGTTGCGCAAGCCAGCAGACCGACGGGCCATGCGAGGATCAGCAGCAGACCAAGGAAGGTGGCAACGCCCTTGCCGCCTTTGAACCCGAGCCAGACCGGGAAGCAGTGCCCGAGGAATGCCGCAAGCGCGGTGATTTGTGCGGCATCTTCGCTTGCAAACGCGCGCGCCAGCAATACGGCAACGATCCCCTTGCCGCCGTCCAGCAAAAGCGTTCCCGCTGCGGCGGCTTTGTTGCCGGTGCGCAGGACGTTGGTTGCGCCGATGTTGCCCGATCCGATGTCGCGCAGATTTCCCAAACCCATGGCGCGCGTCAGGAGCAGGCCAAAAGGAATGGACCCGAGCAAATAGCCGATGAGCGCCCAAAAGGCGAGAACTGCTGGGCTTGAGACAAGCTCTGGCATTAGGTGCTCCGGTAAACCGACGTGCCGCTGACAAAGGTTTGCAAAACCTTACCCTGCAGGCGCGCGCCGTCAAAGGGCGTGTTCTTTGACTTCGACAAAAGCTTGAACCGGTCAAGAACAATGGGCTTGTCGGGGTCGAAAAGCACAAGATCAGCTGGCGCGCCGTTTTGCAGGCGACCGCAGGTTAACCCAAGGCGTTTCGCCGGGTTCAGCGATAGCGCGCGGAACAGCGTCGGAAGGTCGAGATCGCCGGAATGGTAGAGCCGCATCAGAACCGGCAGCATCGTTTCCAGACCAACGGCACCGCTGGCCGCCTCTTCAAACGGCAAGCGTTTGCTTTCTTCGTCCTGAGGGGTGTGAAAGGAACCGACAATGTCGATCAGACCCGTCTTTACGGCGTCCACAACAACCTGTCGGTCGTCTTCGGTGCGAAGCGGCGGTTTGACCTTAAAGAACGTGCGGTAATCCGCGACGTCGAATTCGTTGAGCGTCAGGTGATGCATTGAAATGCCGGCGGTTATGTCGAACCCGTTTCGTTTCGCCCGCTCTAATGGAGGCAAGGCGCGGGCGGTTGTGATCTGATCCGCGTGGTAGCGCACACCCGTCATCTCAACGAGAGCAATGTCGCGATCCAAGCCCATCCGTTCCGCCATCGGAGAGACGGCAGGCAAGCCACGGAGCGATGCAAATTTCCCTGATGTTGTTGCAGCCCCGGATGAAAGGATTGGCTCTTGCGGGTGGCCGACAACGAGAGCCCCCAACGCGCGGGCGTAGGTCATTGCGCGGCTCAACACCTTGGTGTCGCGCACAACGCTGTCACAATCGGTAAAAGCGACCGCGCCCGCATCCATCAGAAAGCCGATCTCGGTCATTTCGCGGCCAGCGCGGCCTTTGGTGAGGGCCGCCATTGGCAACACGTTTATTGGTGCTGCCTCGTTGGCGCGGCGGCGCACGAATTCGAGCGTCTCGGGCGTGTCGACGGCGGGGATTGTATCGGGGCGGGTGACGATCGTAGTGATGCCGCCGGCTGCCGCTGCTTGACCGGCGGAGCCATAGCTTTCTTTGTGGCGTTCGCCGGGTTCGCAGATTTTCACGCCGATATCGACGATCCCAGGTGCCAGGTATTTGCCGGCTGCGTCGATGCGCCGGTCTTCAGGCACGATGTCGAAACTGACGGTGGGTTGCGGAGTCTCGAAAACCTCGGCAATTACGCCGTCTTGCAAAAGTGCTGCGCCTAGGGAGACCTCTCCTTTTTCAGGATCAACCAGTTTCGCGTTGGTGATAAGTGTTGTCATTCCGGTCTCACCATTGCCGCGTGGTCGAGGACGTGTTTTGTGGCTTGGATCGTCACGTCAATTGACCAGTAACTTGGCCAGAATGATGCCAGACGCGATGATGCCAAAGAGGCCAATCAAAACCCAAACAGCTGCGTTTGACTTGGCTTTGCCCACAGGTTTGCCACCCCCGCCTGAGCCGACGGCTGCATCGCTCTGAATTGGCGCGCCTGCGGTCGCGGCCTTTGGCTCGTTGAACGTGCCTATCCAGCGCAACGGTGGCGCGATCGTGAGGTCTTGTTCGGTGTTGTTAAACGCTTGGGAGGCGAGCACAAGAACATGCCCTTTGAGCGCGTCGAGTTGGTGTGCCAACGCCTCAAAGTCTTTGCCAGACACGTCATGCGCTTGGGCCAGGTAATTTGACAAAGACATCTCACCCAGGTCGCGCAAATCGACAACTTCAACAAATGCATTACGCAGAGACTTCGCACCAAGTGCGTACTGTAGTGGCCATTCACCGGTACCGGCTTGGGTTGTGAACCGTTCTATCGCTTCTCGGGGCAGATCGATATGGAACGCGCGGATCACGCCGCGTTCGCTGCTTTTGATATGCATCTTGGTGCTCATGCCATCATCCCAACCGGTTGCGCTTCTCGTCGGGCGCGCAGGTTTTGGGCCAGCAAATCCATCGCGGCCATACGGACGGCGACGCCCATTTCGACCTGTTCCTGGATGACGGACCGATTGATATCGTCCGCCAGGGTGCCATCAATTTCCACGCCACGGTTCATCGGTCCGGGATGCATGACAATCGCGTTTTCCTTGGCGTGGCTTAGCTTTTCCGCATCAAGACCGTAGCGATGGTAGTATTCGCGTTCGGACGGAATGAAACCGCCATCCATACGCTCTTTCTGTAGGCGCAGCATCATCACGACATCCACATCCTGCAGGCCTTCCCTCATGTCATCAAATACTTCGACACCGAACTCTTGTATCCCTGACGGCAAGAGTGTGGGTGGGCCGATCAGGCGCACGCGGTTTTCCATTTTGCCAAGCAGCATGATGTTGGAGCGCGCAACGCGGCTGTGCGCGATGTCGCCACAGATTGCGATGGACAGGCGATGCAGACGCTTTTTCTCCCGCCGGATCGTCAAAGCGTCGAGCAGCGCTTGGGTCGGATGCTCGTGTTTGCCGTCTCCTGCGTTCAGGACCGCGCAATTCACCTTTTGTGACAGCAAGTCCACAGCGCCTGCGTGCGGGTGGCGCACCACCAAAAGGTCGGGGCGCATTGCATTGAGTGTGAGCGCCGTATCGACCAGCGTTTCGCCCTTCTTCACCGAAGACGCCTGCATCGCCATATTCATGACATCCGCCCCAAGCCGCTTGCCCGCCAGCTCAAAGCTGGCCTGCGTGCGGGTGGAGTTCTCAAAGAACATGTTAATCTGCGTCATTCCCGCCAGCACATCGGTGCTCGGTGTCCGCGTGCGATTGCGGTCAGCGTATTGGTCAGACAGATCAAGAAGGGTTGTGATTTCGTCGGGGCGAAGGGGCTCGATCCCCAGCAGGTGTCGTTGATCGAAACGCATCACTTGGCCTTTTCCGAACGGTCGCGTGGTTATAGAAACTGTGCTGCTGCGCGGCAAGGCCTTCGGCGGCTTTTGCCCCGCGTGTCGCCGGGATAGGGTGAGCCATGGATTCGCAGATGGATTGGCACGCAGCGCGCGCTGCGCTGGAATGGCAGGTGGAACTGGGTGTGACCGAAACCATCGGTGAGCATCCGGTCAACCGTTACGAGCAAGTCGCGCCGCCGCCAAAAGCGGGCGTCGCCCCCGCGGTCAAGCCACCAACGGCACCGGTGCAACCGGCTCAGGATTTTGATCCGGTTGAAGAAGCGGAGCAGGCAGCCGCCGGGGCGGGCGATCTGGCGGCGCTGAAAGCCGCGATGGCGGCATATCCGCATTGCGAATTGCAAAAAGGCGCGCGAAACCTTGTGTTTTCGGACGGCGTTCCCGGCGCTCGTGTGATGATTGTCGGAGAGGCCCCAGGCCGCGATGAAGACCGCATCGGCAAACCCTTTGTGGGGCGCGCGGGGCAGCTTTTAGACAAGATGCTCGCGGCCATTGATATGGGGCGCGACCGCGATGGCGAAAGCGCGGTCTACATTACCAATGTTCTACCCTACCGGCCCCCGCAAAATCGCGATCCAAAACCCGATGAAATGGCGATGATGATGCCGTTTCTAAAGCGGCACATCGCTCTGGCAAAACCCGAGGTTTTGGTCGTCATGGGCAATATCTCGTGCCAGGCGTTGCTGGGCAAACGCGGGATCACGCGGTTGCGTGGCACCTGGACCGAAGCGCATGGCCTGCCCGTTTTGCCGATGTTCCACCCTGCCTACTTGCTACGCAACCCAGCGGCCAAACGCGAGGCTTGGGCCGACCTGTTGGACCTGCGCGCGCGTCTTCAATCCATGAAAGCCTGAACCATGAGCCGTATTGATGAAAACATGGAATTCCTTCCAATTCGGATCGCAGTATTGACCGTAAGCGATACACGTTCGCTCGACGAAGACCGTTCCGGCGACACGTTGGTCGGTCGGATCGAAAAAGCAGGGCACATCGTGGCGGATCGCAAGATCGTGCAGGACGAACGCACTGAGATTTCCGCCCGGTTGCGCACTTGGTGCGATGCGTCTGACATCGATGTGGTGATTTCCACAGGCGGCACTGGCCTGACCGGGCGCGACGTGACGGTCGAAGCCCACCGCGATGTCTACGAGAAAGAGATCGACGCGTTTGGCACGGTGTTCACCATGGTGTCGTTCCAAAAGATTGGAACAAGTGCCATCCAAAGCCGCGCGACGGGTGGTGTGTGCAACGGAACGTACCTCTTTGCCCTTCCCGGAAGTCCGGGTGCGTGCAAGGACGCATGGGATGAAATTTTGAGCCTTCAGCTCGATTACCGGCACCGTCCTTGTAACTTTGTCGAGATTTTGCCCCGTCTTGATGAACATTTGCGACGGAAATAGCGACGACGCCCGTATATTAAGGGCACGTGTTATTGGAAATCATGCAGGTCTGGCTACCTTTATGGCAAGACTTGTGACAAGGAATTGCCCCCATGCGCTTTTTGCGCCGTAGCCTTACTGGCCTTTTTCTGCTGTCTGTAACGCTTGGTTTGCTGGCATACGCCGGGGTGCAGGTCCGCGATGCGGTTCAGGTACGTATGGCGCAAGAACCGCGATCCTTCCCGCAGCGCGAACGGGTGTTTGCTGTCAATGTGGTGCCCTATCAGGCGGAAACTATTGTCCCCGAATTGATCGCATTCGGTCAGATCGAAAGCCGCCGCACGCTCGAAATTCGAACGGCAGCCGCGGGTCGCGTTGTCGAAATCGCGCCTGAATTTGTGGAAGGTGGCTCGGTAACCGAGGGGCAAACGCTTTTGCGGGTTGATCCGACTGATGCGCAGGCGGTTCTTGAAAGCGTGCAGAGCGATATTCTGGATGCAGAGGCGGAGCAACGCGAAGCGGACCGCGCTTTGGTTTTGGCGCAAGACGAACTCGCCGCCGCCGAAGAACAAGCAGTCTTGCGCGAACGCGCGTTCCAGCGGCAACGCGATCTACAGGAGCGAGGCGTCGGCACGGCTGCAGCGGTAGAAAACGCAGAGTTGGCCGCCGCGCAAGCGCGCCAAGCGGTGTTGTCGCGCCGACAGGCCGTCGCACAAGCTGAGGCCCGGATCGATCAGGCCACAACACGCATCTCGCGCGCGATCATCGCAGCGGGCGAGGCGCAGCGGCGTTTGGACGACACGGAAATCACCGCGGATTTTTCCGGCGTTCTGGCGGACGTGTCGGTGGTGCAAGGCCGCTTGGTGTCATCGAATGAACAGCTTGCACGCCTGATTGATGCCGATGCTTTGGAAGTAGCCTTTCGCGTCTCAACGCAGCAGTTCGCGCGGTTGCTGGATGCGCAGGGCGGTTTGGTGAACGCAGATGTTGACGTCGTGCTTGATGTATTCGGCACCAACCTGACGGC
>CAZCOX010000002.1:7490-31816 GCA_964500115.1 uncultured Rhodobacterales bacterium | reverse complement strand
TGGTGAACGCAGATGTTGACGTCGTGCTTGATGTATTCGGCACCAACCTGACGGCAAAAGGTACGCTGAGCCGCGCCGGTGCCGCTGTCGGCGATGGTCAGACGGGGCGGTTGTTGTTCGCCACGCTCGACAGTGCACCGGGCTTCCGACCGGGTGATTTTGTGACTGTACGCATCGCAGAACCGGCCTTGGACCGTGTCGCGCGCCTGCCTGCATCGGCGTTGAATGCGGCGAACGAAGTTCTGGTTCTGACGGAGGAAGAACGGCTGGAAGCTGTTCCCGTCACCTTGATCCGCCGTCAGGGGGACGATGTGCTAGTCCGTGCGCATGGCATGGCCGGGCGGACAGTGGTGGCAGAGCGGACACCCTTGCTCGGCGCTGGTATCAAAGTGCGCCCTCTGGACAATTCGGGCGCTGCCGTTCCCGAAGAACCTGAAATGTTGGAACTTTCTGAGGAACGGCGCGCGAAATTGTTGGCCTTTGTAGAGGCCAACACTCGCATGCCCGACGATGTAAGACAGCGGATATTGAGCCAATTGGGTCAGGAAAAGGTACCGGCTCAGGTCGTAGAGCGGATCGAAGCGCGGATGGGGAGCTAAACCAACATGCGTGCTCTTCCATCAAAAGCAGGCGGAATTCTGGGCTACTTTGTGCGCCACCGCACTGTGGCTAACCTTTTGCTGGTTCTTTTGATCGCAGCGGGCGCGATGGCGATCCCCAACATGCGGGCGCAGTTTTTCCCCGACGTGATTGTTGATGATGTCGATGTCACGGTGCGTTGGGATGGCGCCGGTGCCGAAGACGTTGACCGTGGTGTCGTGCAGGTTTTGGAACCGGCGGTTCTGACGGTTGAAGGTGTTGAGAGTTCTGAAGCGTCCTCCCGTGAAGGGTTCGCAAGCATCCGACTGGAGTTCGAGCCCGGATGGGACATGTCGCGTGCGGCGGATGATGTGCAAACCGCTGTCGATGCAGTGACAACGCTGCCCGCTGATGCCGATGACCCAGTTGTCCGGCGCGGCACATGGCGCGACCGCGTAACGGATTTGATTGTCACCGGACCTGTGGGTGTGGATCAGCTAGGCCGCTTTGCCGACGAGATGACAGCGCGGCTATTTGCAGAGGGCGTCACTCGCACCACCATTCGTGGCCTCGCCGCACCACGGACCATTGTCGAAGTGCCGTCGGCCAACCTTATTGCTTTCGATATCTCCATGCAGGAAATCTCGGACGCGATTGCGCAAGAGGTGGATGCGGATCCGGCAGGGGATGTCGGCGACGCAAACACGCGTGTACGGACAGGCGTTGAGAAGCGCAGCGCAGACGAGATTTCGGACATTGTTCTGCGGTCGAATGACGACGGTTCCAACCTCACTGTTGGCGATGTCGGCACGATCATTGTCCAAGGGATTGACCGCGAACGGAGCTACTTCGTCGGTGACAACCCGGCGATTTCCATACGCGTTGACCGCAGCGATCAGGGTGACGCGATCGCCATCCAACGCAAAGTTGAGGAGGTCGCCGAAGAATTCGAAGCCTCTTTGCCCGAAGGCGTCACCATTGATCTGATCCGCACACGTGCCGAGGCGATTTCGGGCCGCTTGGATATTCTGGTTGATAACGGCCTGACGGGTCTGGGTCTGGTTCTTGCCTTGCTGTTCCTCTTCCTGAATGTCCGTACCGCGTTCTGGGTTGCAGCAGGTATTCCCGCCGCGATGATGGCCGCGATTGCGCTGATGTATATGGCGGGGATCACCATCAACATGATCTCGCTTTTTGCGCTGATCATCACCCTAGGCATCGTCGTGGACGACGCGATAGTGGTTGGCGAACACGCCGACCATTTAGCGCGGCAAGGCTTGCCACCGGTCGAAGCGGCGGAACGCGCTGCGAACCGTATGGCGCTACCGGTGTTTTCGGCGACGTTGACGACAATCATCGCCTTTTTCGGACTTGTTGCCATTGGCGGCCGTTTCGGTGATCTGATTGCGGATATACCCTTCACCGTCATTGCCGTGCTCGCTGCGTCTTTGATCGAGTGCTTTTTGATCCTACCCAATCACATGGCCCACGCACTTGCGCACAGCGCGAAAGAACACTGGTATGACATCCCGTCCCGTATCGTGAACAGAGGCTTCCGCTGGGTTCGCGAAAAACTGTTCCGGCCTTTTATGCGCGGAGTGATCGCTGCGCGGTATGCGGTGTTGGCCGGTGCCGTGGTTCTACTTGCAAGCCAAGCCGCGCTCTTTATTCGCGGCGACGTGCAATGGAGGTTCTTCAACGCACCTGAACGCAGCTCGGTCACGGGCAATTTTGCCATGGCCCCGGGGGCAACCCGTGAAGACACGTTCGAGATGATGCGCATCTTCCAGACCACCGTCGAAGCCGTCGGGCGCACGTTCGAAGAGCGTGAAGGCGTGAACCCGATTGACTATGTCATCGCCGAAGTGGGTGGCAATGCGGGCCGTGGCATCTCTGGCTCAGAAACCAAAGATGCAAACCAATTGGGCGGCATTTCCATCGAATTGATCGATGCGGATTTACGCCCGTTCTCCAGCCGTGCCTTTGTCAGTGAATTGCAAGATGCCGTGCCCCGCCATCCGATGGTCGAAACCATCAGCTTCCGCAGTTGGGGCAGCGGGCCGAGCAGCGATGCCCTGGATGTGCAGTTTTACGGGGCCAGTGCCGAAACGCTGAAAGGGGCGTCTGAAGATTTGAAAGAGGCTTTGCTGCAGTATCCCGAAGTTTCTGCTGTCGAAGACAACCTGGCCTATGACAAGGAAGAGTTGATCTTAGAACTCACAGCGCAGGGGCAGGCGCTGGGCTTTACGATCGACGGGTTGGGTCGCGTGCTGCGTGCGCGGCTTGGTGGGATCGAAGCGGCGACGTATCCTGACGGGCCGCGTAGCGCAGAGATCCGGGTGGAATTGCCGTCTGGTGAATTGACCGCCGACTTCCTGGAGCGCACCCAGATGCGCACGCCTGAAGGTAACTACGTTCAGCTTGCCGACATCGTCAGTGTCGAACGCCGGACGGGATTTTCGACTGTACGCCGGGAAAACGGTATCCGCCTGATCTCGGTCACGGGCGATATCTCAGAGGATGATCCGGCGCGGGCCAATGACATCATGCTGGCACTGGAGACCGAAATTTTGCCAACCATCGCGAGCGAGAGGCAGGTCGAGTACAATCTGTCTGGCCTGAGCGAACAGGAAGACGCGTTTTTGAATGACGCGCGCACCGGTCTGATACTTGCGCTTTTGGCGATCTACATCGTTTTGGCCTGGGTCTTTGCCAGTTGGACCAGACCCATGGTTGTTATGGCGGTCATACCGTTCGGGCTTGTCGGTACCATCTATGGGCACGCGCAATGGGATGTTCCGCTCAGTATGTTCACGGTTGTCGGCCTTTTGGGGATGACCGGGATCATCATCAACGACTCGATCGTGCTGGTCACGACGATTGACGAAAAGGCGCAGGATCGGGGTCTTGTGCCGTCGATCATAGACGGTGCTGCAGATCGGTTGCGCCCAGTCTTTCTGACCACGGCAACGACAGTTTTGGGGCTGGTGCCGTTGCTCTATGAGCAGTCCAATCAGGCGCAGTTTCTGAAACCAACCGTGATCACGCTGGTCTATGGACTTGGTTTTGGGATGTTCCTCGTGTTGCTGATCGTTCCGTCGTTGATCGCGATCCAGCATGACATCGGACGGCTCACGATGACCGCGCGCCGGGGTATGCGGTTCCGCAAGGCTGGATTGCGTGCCACTCTTTTGCTGGCATCGGCCCTTGTCGTAGCGTGGCTGGGTGCGACCATGGGTGCGTTCACGATCAACGGTGCGCTTCCGGAAGCCGTTCAAATCGCGCTTGAAAGCTTGCCGATTTCAAACGATCGAGGATTGGGTATGATTTTGGGGATATTCGTTTTGGGCGCTGCCGCGATTTGCTTCGGTGTTTACGCGCTGGCTGCATTGGCTTTGGCCGTCACGCGCGGACGTGTGGGCTAAGCCCTAACGCGTGCAGCCTTGGATATCGACCGCGCGCGATGTGCCGAGAATAGTAAAGCGCAAAGCCGAGCGATCAAGGGCAAAGCTGCGCCGCTCCACGTGTTCCAGTTGCGTGCGTGCATGAAGCGTAATGCCCTGTCGCTTGCTGACAGGTTCAGCGACCCACACCAGCGGATTACCCGCCTCGACAACAACATATTCTCTGTCACCAGTTGAAGGTAGCTCTATGCTAACGTTTAAGTTCAAAGCGCCAGCATTTCCGGGTTTGATCTGACATGTGACCGAAGTAACACCTGCCTCTTTTGCGGTGTACGGAATGTTGGCCTGCGCCGCCGCAATGATCGGGTCTTTTTTGGAATTCGCCTCGGGCAATACACTCTCAAAAGAAAAGTTGGTCGGAATGCACACTTCCTTGCAGAGGCCGATCTGCATGCGAGCCTTCAGGTAAAGGTTCTGCTTGCGATCAGTCGGACGGATGCTCAGCGGGATGATGACTTCGCCCCGATAGCCCACAGATCGAAAGCCTTGTTCGAAAAAAACCTCTGGAGTTGGCCATTGCGTGGAAATACGCGCAATATTGCGTGACCCAGACCAGTCAAATTGCGGCGGGATGCCAAAGTCACCGGGCGCGCGCCAGTAGGTTTTCCAACCCGGCTCCAACACGATACGAATTGCCGACATGTGAGTGCCGTTGGCCATCCGCCAACCCGGCCGCAACTCGATCTTTTCCACGCCAGCGATATTACTACTGGCCAACGCGGGTGACGAAAGCGCCAAAGACAAAGCGGTCAGTGTGGAAGCAAAGAAAGCGTGAATTCGGGTCATTCTTTTCAGATGGCGGTTTTTCGCCATGATGGAAAGTCACAAACCGGCGATCCTGCGCGAGGAAAGCGTGCGTGTCGCCTTGCAACCCAAAGCGACGCCCGCCATCTTTGGATTATGGACGACCACAACACCACGCTTGATCTGACGGGCAAGATCCTCATCGCGATGCCCGGAATGCCAGACCCGCGTTTTGAGCACAGCGTCGTTTTCATGTGTGCGCATTCAGACGAAGGCGCGATGGGCTTGATCGTCAACAAACCGTCCGAGGAAATCCGTTTCGGCGCGCTACTGGAGCAACTGTCGATTGATGCCGCTGCGGATGTGAAAGAACTGGAGGTCTATTTTGGTGGCCCCGTGGAGCTGGGTCGCGGGTTTGTTCTGCATTCGCCTGATTTCACGTCAGACATGAACACGCTTGAGGTCGACGCTCAATTTTCCATGACAGCAACGCTCGATGTGCTTGAGATGATCGCCAACGGCGACGGGCCAACGCGGCGCATGGTGATCCTTGGCTATGCCGGGTGGGGGCCGGGCCAATTGGAAGATGAAATCGCCGCGAATGGCTGGCTGACCTGTGATGCTTCGCCTGACCTCGTGTTTGATCGCGACGATGGTGGGAAATGGGAAGCGGCTCTAAAAAAGCTGGGTATTTCTCCGCTGGCGCTATCCGCCGAGGGTGGGCGCGCCTGACGGCTTTCAGGATGTGCTTTGGAACTGCCAAGCCCCGTTGGCGTCCAGCGTGCGGGTTGCGCGGCCGGATTTCCATAGGTGCAGACAATGCGCCATCGATTCCACAAGGGCCAGTCCATACTCTCCGTCGCCAATGCTGCGTTTGAAGAGCGGCGCAAAGCATTCGCCCGCCGATTTTGGGGTTTGGATGTGATCCTCCAACCGTTTCAGCGCGCCATGGTGGTTTTCAATCAACTGATGCAGGCGCAGGGGAAGCCCGGTGAAAGGAAGCTTGTGCCCACCGAGCACCAGATGGTCCTCGCGCGCGAAGCCAGACAACCGCTCGCAAGCCTCCAGCCAATCTGACACCGGGTCGGCCTCTGGTTCGGTCGCGTAAACGCCGATGTTGGAACTGATCGACGGCAGGATTTGATCCCCTGCCAGCACCAGATTGTCATCCCGCGACCAGAGTGTCGCATGTTCAGGCGCATGGCCATTGCCAATGCGTACATCCCAGACCCTGCCACCGGCCTCCACCGTGTCGCCTTCTTTGATCCGTGTGAAACCAAGCGGAAGGGGATCGACACAATCGGCAAAATTGAAGGGGCGTTCAGTTGCGCGTTTGGCCAACACCTCCGGGGCCATTCCGCACTGCTTCCAGAATGAAAGCGTTTCCTGCGCTGGCACCGGCTGTTCATCAAGCTGCAACATGCGCGCCATGAGCCATGCCGTGCGGGTCGTGACCAGTTCAGCACCGTGTTCGCGCTGGAACCAGCCTGCCATGCCAACGTGA
Organism: uncultured Rhodobacterales bacterium; assembly: GCA_964500115.1. GTDB lineage: Bacteria > Pseudomonadota > Alphaproteobacteria > Rhodobacterales > Rhodobacteraceae > Marivita. Next base: position 25,525 of record CAZCOX010000002.1, on the reverse strand, counting down.
TCAGGATGGTGATGGGTGACGATCACGCGGCGCACTGGTTTGCCCTGCAACGGGCCATCCAGCAACTGACTCCACAATGCGCGTCCGCGCCGTGAGGCGAAGCCTGTGTCCACAACAGTCCAGCTGTCCCCATCGTCCAGAGCGTAGACGTTCACGTGGTCAAGCTTCATGGGCAGAGGCAGGCGGATCCACAGCACGTTTTCCGCCACCGTGATGGCGTCACCTTGCGGTGGCGGTGCATCCCAAGGATAGCGTATTCCGCCTGTGCCGCGATCCTTCATGCGGCGAGGTCGTCAGTGGTCAATGCAAAGAGGCCCTCGGCCCCTTCACGCGCGTGCGCCAAAAGCCCGATGTGCTCTGGAAGAAGCCGATGAATATAGAACGCGGCCAAGCGTGCGTGTGGGCCATCCGGGTCCGCAAGCGCGGCACGCAGGTGGAAATGAGCGCCCAATACACGTGCAAAGCCACGCAGAAACGGAACAGAACCGGCAAAGCGATCTTGCATATCGTGTGCGACCATCCATTCCACCGTTTCGCGAAGCGTTTCGCAAGCCTGCCATACCGGGTCAGCCAGAGATGGTAGTGTTGCGCGGGCGGCTTCTGCCTCTGCCTCCATATCGTCCAGAAGTCGATACGCCGCCTCGCCACCATCCATCAGTTTGCGGCCCACAAGGTCCATGGATTGGATGCCATTGGTGCCTTCGTAAATCGCCGTGACACGTACGTCGCGCGAATACTGCGCAGCACCTGTTTCTTCAATAAAGCCCATACCGCCATGCACCTGCACGCCCATGCTGGCGACGTCAATACCGGTATCGGTTCCGAATGCCTTGGCAATCGGGGTGAGAAGTGCGGCGCGTGCCGCCCAGCTTTCTTGTCCCGTCGCAGTTTCCATATCGATGGCGACGGCGCAGGATAGCGCGATTGCGCGGGCAGCGAATGTATCGGCCTTCATCGTTGCCAACATGCGGCGGACATCGGCGTGATCGGTGATCGAATTGTTCGGTGTTCGGCCCTGTTTGCGCCCCTCGGCATAGGCCAGCGCGTGTTGATATGCGCCATCGGCGACGCCTACCCCTTGCACGCCCACACCCAAACGCGCGTTGTTCATCATGGTGAACATGGCGCGCATGCCGTCATGTTCCGCACCAACCAACCATCCCGTCGCACCGTCATACTGCATCACCGCGGTCGGGCTGCCGTGCAGTCCCATTTTGTGCTCAAGGCTGACGACCTTGAGATCATTGGCAACGCCCGGGTTTCCGGCCTCATCAGGAATGCGCTTTGGCACAAGGAACAAGCTGATGCCCTTGGTGCCGGGAACGGCGTCTGGCAATCGGGCAAGAACAAGGTGACACACGTTTTCAGAAAAATCGTTGTCGCCCCAGGAAATGTAAATCTTCTGCCCCGAGATCGCGTAGGTGCCGTCGCCATTCGGAACGGCCTTTGTCGTCAGCGCACCCACATCGCTGCCAGCCTGCGGCTCGGTCAGGTTCATGGTGCCAATCCATTCGCCCGAGATCAGCTTTGGAAGGTACAGGTCTTTGATCGCGTCGCTGGCGTGATCCTGCAATGCGTCGATCTGGCCTTGCGTCATGAGGGGCGCCAGTTGCAACGAAAGACACGCAGCGCTCAGCATGTCATTCACCGCCGTCGTCATCGTCATCGGCAAGCCCATTCCGCCGTAGGTCGGATCGGCGGCGATGGCGATCCAGCCGCCGTCGGCGATGGCACGAAAGCCTTCGGAATAGCCCGGAGAGGTGCGTACGACGCCGTTTTCCAAAACCGCAGGGTGCAGATCGCCGGCGCGTTGCAAAGGTGCGATTATGTCTTCGCACATCTTTCCAGCCTCGGTCATAACCGCATCCACAGTTTCGGGGGTCGCCTCTCCGAAACGTTTTGTCGCCGCGACCTGACCAAATCCAACCACATGATCAAACAAGAAACGAAATTCGGAAACGGGCGCGCGGTATGTCATGGTCAAATCCTTTGGTATGGATGCTTGCAGCGTATGGCTTGGCAAACGCCAGCCGGGCCGATAAGCAGCCTCGCAGTCTGGCGCAAACCTGACGAATGCCGCATGCGCCATCAACCGAAACGCGGCGTCACGACGAAAGTGCCGGATTTTGATGCGCGTATTTGAGGACACCCCCGAGGGTTACAGCGATGCCGCCGAGGTGCTTGCCAAAGGCGGATTGGTCGCGTTTCCAACCGAAACTGTATACGGGCTTGGCGCAGATGCCTGCGATGATCAGGCGGTTGCCGGAATATACCAGGCCAAAGGCCGCCCGAGTTTCAATCCGCTGATTGTGCATTTCGCAACGCTCGATGCGGTCAAGGAGCACGTTCAATGGAATCACGTCGCCGAGTTGTTCGCGCAAGCCTTCTGGCCGGGGCCGTTGACGCTCGTGCTGCCAAAGCGTGCAGACAGTCCGATCTCGAAACTGGTAACGGCCGGGCTCGACTCGCTGGCTGTTCGGTTGCCAGCGCATGACACGGCCAAGGGTTTGCTCACCGCGTTCGGCGGTCCCGTTGCGGCACCATCGGCCAACCGCTCTGGTCAGATCAGCCCGACAATCGCGGCGCATGTGATCGAAGGATTGGAAGGTCGCATCGACGGCGTGATTGATGGTGGGTCCTGTAAGGTTGGGCTTGAATCAACCATTGTTGGCCTCGTCGACAGACCCATTGTTCTGCGCCCGGGGGGCATCACCGAAGACGCGTTAACCGAGTGTCTCGGGCAACCCTTGGCCATTCGGAAAAACGCCGATGCCATTTCGGCACCCGGCCAAATGACCTCGCATTATGCACCAAACGCAGGTGTTCGCCTCAACGCAGTCGCGTGGGAGCCGGGCGAGGCGCGGCTTGGGTTTGGCGACGTGCCGTGCGACCTGAACCTGTCACCCGACGAGGACTTGGTGGAGGCAGCGGCCAACCTTTTTGCCTATCTGCACAAGCTGGATGCGCAGGGTGCAGACTCCATTGCCGTCTCGCCAATCCCGCATGATGGGCTAGGTGTTGCGATCAATGATCGATTGAGCCGCGCCGCGGCCCCGCGCGAGGGATAACGTTTTTGCAAAACATAAGTGACCAGCTGCACCCACCGGTTGGCATGGTTGCGCTTTTATCGGCCTGCAATTTCGTCATCGGGATGGGGGCGTTTGTCGTCATTGGCATGGTCCCGCTTTTGGCCAGTGACTTGCAGATTTCCACGGCAGCGGCAGGCGGCACGATGACCGCATATGCACTGGGCTACGCGGTCTTGTCGCCATTGCTTGTGTCGCTGACCGGGCAGGTGGGCCGCCGTCGGGTCATGGCGGCAGGTATGGCGCTTTTTGCATTCGCCGCCGTAATTTCGGCTCTCTCCCAAAATGTGACAACGCTTTACGTCGCGCGTGTCCTCGCAGCGGCTGGAGCGGGTGTCGTAACACCCGTTGGGGCTGCGGTTGTTGCCGCATTGGCCCCCAAAGACAAGCAGGGCAAAATGCTGGCCGCATTTTTCTTTGGTTTGACGCTGTCTCAGGTGCTGGGCGTGCCCGTTGGCGGCTGGATTGGCTACACCTTTGGGTGGCGCGTCGCGTTTTGGATCGTCGTTGTACTGGCGATCGTCATGGCGTTCTTTATCTGGACGCGCGTCCCCGCCGGTTTGCGGTTCAAGCCCGTGTCTTTGGCGGACCTTTCGCGAACGCTCCGAAACGGGTTTGTCATGGGGGCGGTGTTGTTCACGGCCAGTTTTCTGGGCGCGATTTACATCCTCTACACTTATCTTGCGCCGCTGTTGGAAACGACTATGGGGTATGGCCGCGACGGGATCACGCTCGTGCTTTTGGTCTTTGGCGCAGGTGCTGTGGTCGGTAACCTGCTGGGCGGGTGGATGACCGACCGCCTTGGCTCTGTTCGGTCTCTGGTGATCCTTTGCTTGGGACAGATCGCGACCATGCCGTTCTTTTCGGGTCTACCGATGTCGCCGACGGTTCTGCTGATCCTCGTTTTCGCGTGGTCCGTACTGGGCTGGTCGTTCATGGCACCGCAACAGGTGCGCCTGCTTGGCCTCGCGCCGAGTATTGCGCCGGTTGTTTTGGCTTTGAACGCCGCCGCGATCTACGTCGGCACGGCGGTCGGGTCAGCATCCGGCGCTGTTGTTCAATCTTACGCCAGCATCGTGTGGCTGGGCGCAGTGGCCGGGGTGGCCGCGCTTGGGGCGTTGACGCATCTGCTCGCGTCGCACCGTCAGGCGAATTTGCGGTCATTGTAATCGACTTGCCATAACGTTGGAACAAAGCTGCGGCCTTGGTCGTATTTCATCTCATGGCCGACCCCGGGTAATGGGACGCGGTGCCCAAGCATCGCCACGCGGTCGGTTGCAGCCTTATAGAGCAAGCGTCGCACCTGTGCGTCATCTGCGTTCACGTTGTTCTCTGTTGTACGATGGGACAGCTCGCCATTGGACATGACGGTCAATTGCGCATCGCCCATGGAAAAAAGGAAAACCGCCGGGTTGGCACAACGGGCACACTGAGGTTTGCCACCGCGGGCACTCCGAGCATCGAAAACGCGGGCTTCGCCGTGGCGCTGTTCAGGAACGCACGGCGAGACCGGCGCACAAATACGAGTGCCCCCACAGAAATTCGCATTTGTGAACACCCTATCGTTTGCAGTTTGCCAATCCGTTTTGCGGGAGAATTAATTGGGCAATTTCCCCGGCATTGCGGATTTTCTTGTCATCCCAACGCAATGCGGCGGAAACCGACCACCCACCAGTTGCGAGCCATTTGCAACTGGCTCCACCTGCTCTTACATACTGGTCGTGCTGCGATGCAGCGTGACCGCAACAGATCATCAGACAGGAGGCGCGGGCTCATGAAACTTCTCAAAACCGCCGCTCTCACCGCCATTCTTGGCCTTACTGCAACCACAGGCATCGCGCAGGATGTAACCTTGCGCTTTCAGCACTTCGTGTCGCCTAATTCGGCCAACCCGAAATACTTCCTCGATCCGTGGGTTGAAAAGGTCGAGGCCGAGTCAAATGGTCGGATCAAGATCGAGATTTATCCGTTCATGCAATTGGGTGGCAAAGCACCTTCGCAGTACGACCTGATCAAGGATGGGGTCATCGATGGTGGCTGGGTCATCCCGGGCTATCAACCGGGCCGCTTCCCCGAGGCGGAGGCAATGGAACTGCCCTTCATGGTGACCAAAAGCGCTGAAGAAGCGTCTCGTGCCGCTTGGGAGTTCACGCAAAAACACCTTGCCGACGATTTTGCCGATGTCCATCTGATCGCGGCGCACATGCATGGGCCGGGCATCGTACACAAAACGGGCGATGCGATCGAGGACTTAACCGATTTCGCGGGTCTCAAACTGCGCGGCCCGTCGCGCCCGGCAACTCTGCTGCTTGACAAGCTGGGGGCTGAACCAGTGGGTCTGCCTGTCCCACAGTTCCCCGAAGCGCTGAGCAAAGGCGTGGTCGACGGTGGCGTGATCACGTGGGAGATGTCGCCATCGCTAAAGCTTGATGAGCTGACTGACAGCCATACCGACGTGGCGGGTGATAAATCGCTCTACAACCTCTACTTCATCTGGGCGATGAACAAGGACAGCTACAATGCCCTGCCTGACGACCTGAAAACTGTGATCGACGCCAATTCGGGTCTGGAAACCTCGGCTTGGGCGGGTCGTGCCCATGATACAGGCGATCGTGATGGCAAAGCGCTGATGGAAGAGGTCGGCAACGAAATCGCCACGTTAAGTGTGGCTGAGACCGCACGGATCATTGCGCTGGGCGAAGAGGTGACCGCGGACTGGATCGCTGAAATGACCGAACGTGGTCTGGATGCCGCGCAACTGGTGAAAGACGCGCAAGCCGCTGTCGAAGCCACACGCGGGACGGCCACAGCGACCGACGGATAATCAGCAAGAGATACCCGAACTGGGAATGTGGATTTCGGTTCGGGTTGCCCCCGCCACGAGGCAGCAATGCCTCGTGGTACTTTGCGTTACGCGATCTCGATTGATGTGATCTGGCGATACGGCGCGTCGGGGCTACAAAGGATGGAGCCGAAAGATGGCTCATTCACAGCGTTCGGCATGTCCTGCGCTTCAAGGCATAAACCGCCATAGGTCACATGCGGTGCGCCTGACCCTTCCTCCGCCGCCTTGGTGAGCGTGTTGGAGGTGTAGAGTTGCAGGCAAGGCCGGTTTGTCCAAAGACGAAGGCGTGGGCCGTTGGGTGTTGTGACCTCGGCGGCTGGGCCTTCGCCGTCGTTCAGAAGAAGGTTGGCATCCCAGCCGTCTTTTAATGCGCCACCGAGAGTCACCGGAGATCTAAAATCATAGTCGGTACCCGCGACGTGAGAAATTTTACCAACTGGTAAAAGATCGTCGCCATTCGGCGTAAACCGATCCGCATCAATGCGTAGGCTATGGTTCAGGATCGTGCCCGTGCCATTCAGATTGAAGTAGAGGTGCTGCGCCAGATTGATCGGTGTTTCGCCGTTGGGAATTGCTGTCATGTCCCAAGTTAGCTTTGCCCCGTCGAGATGCATTCTGACGGTGAACGCGACGCGCCCGGGATAGCCCTGATCGCCGTCCTCTGACACCAGTCGCAGCGTCACATCACGCAGTCCGCCGACAACCATCTCCCAATTGCGCCAGCCCAAGCCGCCCGGTCCGCCGTGCACATGGTTGGGCGGCTCGTTCGCAGGCAAGTGGTAGGTCGTGCCGTTCAGATCAAACCGCGCGTCGCGAATGCGGTTCACAACGCGGCCACAGATTACACCCAGTGACATCGGGTTTTGCCGGTATGCTTCGACATCGGAGTAGCCAAGCACGACATCCCGGTCGCCAACCTGCCAGCGCTGCACGGCGCATCCCATCGACAAGACCGTGATCCGGGTGTCGCCATCTTGCAAAATATGCCGAGGAATTTTTTCCATGCGGCACCTGACTTGCATGTCCGGTTCACGTCAAGAGACGACGCCATTTGCGGATGTGGTTTTGCCTTAAACTCGACGGTCTATCCGACGACACGGACCCAGTTCTTGTTTGATCACTCCGGCGGATCATAGCGCGGTAGATAACGCAGTGGCATCGGCCCCTTGTTGCGCCCGCCTTGCTGCATCTGTTCCCATCCATGCGCCAGAACACCAACGGAGCGGGAGAGACAGAACAAACCACGAGACAGCGGAGGTGGAAAACCCAACTCGCAAAAGATGACGGCGGTTGCACCGTCGATGTTCATGGCAATCGGCGCACCGCGATCCGCGCCAATCCGGGATTGCACGGCCGCACCGATCTTGGCGAATTGCCCTGTCACTGTGCCTGCTGCGGCCGCTTCCTCAACCAGCGCCATCAATCGAGGCGCGCGCGGGTCCGTGGGTTTGTGAAATCGGTGACCGAACCCGGGGATGATCTTACCCCGTTCACGGCGCCAAGTCGTCAGGGCATCCTGAACAGCGCTTTCCAAATCCGCGTCAACCTTCATGTGCTCGTAAACGCTCAAGTAAAGCTCCGCGCATTGTTCGCCCGCGCCGCCATGCACATCGCCGAGCATGTTTACACCCGTTGCCATCACAGAATTGAGGCCAACACCGCACGTGGCAGCCATGCGCGCTGCTGCAATGGACGGCGCTTGCGGGCCGTGATCAACGCCAGCGACCAAGGCTGCCTCCAACAGGTCCGCCTGCGCCTTCGTCGGCAAGTCGCCGCGCGTCATGAGCCAGATCATCTGTGCAAACCCGATGTTCCCGACAAGCTCTTCGATGGGATGTCCGCGAAACGCGATGCGGCCCGGCGCCATGTCGATGATCGACGTGCGCCACCAGTCTCTGACCGCATCTGCATCTTCGCTCATCGCGCTTCTCCCGCTGGGCATCTTTGCTGCCCGAAAGGTCACGTTTGCAGGTTCCGGGGTCAAGCGAGGATTGTGGGCTTGCATATAACTATAAAACTAGTTATTTAGAGATATGACTGATTTGGAATCAACCGCCCGCGCGCTTGCCGCTCTTGGACACGAGGCCCGCCTGACCATCTTTCGCACGCTTGTGAGAGCAGGCCGAACCGGGCTGAGTATTGGAGAGATTGCCACCCATACCGGGTTGGCGGCCTCGACCCAGGCACATCACCTAAAGATGCTGGTTGATGCGGAGTTGGTTCAGCAAAAGCGGCAGGGTCGCGAGACGATAAATACAGCGCATTTCCAAGGGATGGATGCCGTGATTTCCTATCTCACCGACGAATGTTGCGCAGGATTTGATACGGCAACCAAAGATGCCGCGCTGGAAGGACTTAAGCCATGACTGACCTGTCATTGAACACCCCACTGCAACCTTTCTGGCATGCTGTGAAGAAACAGAAAGTCTGGCTGGCCAGTGCGCTAATCGTTCTTGTTCTGCTTCTATTGGCTCCGGCACAAGCCGCGGAAAGCGTCACGTTCGCGATACGCGCGCTGTTGAACACCGCACCGTATTTACTGTTGTCGATTGGCGTCGCCGCTTGGGCGGTGGCGACCGGTGCTGATAACCTGATCGCCCGCGCATTTACCGGCTCTCCGATGCTGATGATCGTCTTGGCGGCGCTGGCGGGTGGTCTTTCGCCATTCTGTTCCTGTGGCGTCATACCTTTGATCGCTGCGCTCCTGACCATGGGTGTTCCGTTGTCCGCCGTCATGGCCTTCTGGCTGGCCTCGCCGATCATGGACCCGTCAATGTTTCTGCTCACGTCTGGCGTGCTCGGCTTTGAGTTTGCGGTTGCCAAAACTCTGGCGGCGGTCGGGTTGGGTATTGCCGGCGGTGTGATCGTTTACATGCTGGCGGGTAGTCACATTCTGACGGATGCCTTGCGCGAAGGTGTGGGCAATGGCGGATGCGGTGCTTCGAAAATCCGTGATCCAAAGCCAATCGTCTGGCGGTTTTGGGAACATGAAGAGCGGCGTGCAAAATTCTGGAAAGAAGCGGTAAAGACTACGCTGTTCCTTGGGCAGTGGCTAACGCTCGCATTCCTGCTTGAAAGCCTGATGCTGGCCTACGTTCCTGCTGAGACCATCACCAGCCTATTGGGCGGATCCGGAATCGGCCCCATCGCTTTGGCAACTGTGATCGGCGTGCCTGCATATCTGAACGGTTATGCCGCATTGCCGCTGATCAGTGGACTGATGGAGCAGGGCATGGCTTCAGGTGCTGGGCTTGCCTTTCTTGTGGCCGGTGGTGTGACGTCTTTGCCTGCCGCGATTGCGGTTTGGGCGCTGGTCAAGCCACGGGTGTTTGGCCTCTATATCGGCATATCCCTCGGCGGTGCATTCCTGATTGGGCTGGCGTATCAAGCGTGGATCATGATCTGATACCCGCTGCGCCGGCACTCCCCGCGCAAACGGCTTTTGCAATTGCGCAAGAATCCTATATGTGAGCCACCTTATCTCGCGAAAGGCTTTTCCCATGACCGGCTCGGCTCCGATCACGCAAGACGTTCTGACCATTCCGCGCAAACTGCCCGAGGGGGCAAAGACCAACATCGTCGGTCTCACGCGGCCTGCACTACGCGACGCGTTGATTGGCATGGGCACGCCAGAAAAGCAGGCCAAGATGCGGGTCAATCAGATCTGGCAGTGGGTGTACCAATGGGGCGTGCGTGACTTTCACGCGATGACCAATCTGGCCAAGGCCTATCGCGCGAAGCTGGATGAGGTGTTCGAGATTGCGCTGCCCGAGGTTGTGTCGAAAAACGTCTCTGCCGATGGCACCCGCAAGTACCTGGTGCGCATCGCGGGCGGTCACGAGGTTGAGGTTGTCTACATCCCCGAAACGGATCGCGGCACGCTTTGCATTTCGAGCCAGGTCGGCTGCACGCTGACTTGTTCCTTCTGCCATACCGGCACGCAAAAGCTGGTGCGCAACCTGACGGCAGGTGAAATCGTTGGCCAGATCATGCTGGCGCGCGACGATTTGGGCGAATGGCCGGAGCCGGGTGTCGGTACGGGCGAAAGCGGCCCGCGATTGCTGTCAAACATTGTGCTGATGGGCATGGGCGAACCTCTTTACAATTTCGACAACGTGCGTGACGCGATGAAGATCGCGATGGATGGCGAAGGGATTTCGCTGTCGCGGCGTCGGATTACGCTATCCACTTCTGGCGTGGTGCCAGAGATTGCAAAAACCGCCGAAGAAATCGGCTGCTTATTGGCGGTGAGTTTCCACGCCACGACCGATGAGGTGCGCGACACGCTTGTTCCGATCAACAAGCGTTGGAATATCGAAACGCTGCTGGACGCGCTGCGCGAATACCCGCGCTTGTCAAACTCGGAACGGATCACGTTTGAATACGTGATGCTGAAGGATGTGAATGACAGTGACGAGGATGCACGGCGGCTGGTGAAGCTGATCAAGGGCATCCCCGCCAAGATCAACCTGATCCCGTTTAACGAATGGCCCGGCGCACCGTATCAACGGTCGGATTGGAGCCGGATCGAGGCGTTTGCCGATATCGTCTACAAGGCAGGCTATGCGTCGCCGATCCGCACCCCGCGAGGTGAGGATATCATGGCGGCCTGCGGGCAGTTGAAATCGGCCACCGAACGGGCTCGCAAAAGTCGCGCGCAGATTGCTGCAGAGGCCGGGACACCTGTGTAGGTCGCGTTAGTCTTGGGATTTCTCGTCCCAGCGCTTCCACAACAGTGACAAAAGCGTTTCGCCACCTGCGGGTGTGATGCAATCCGCCATCAGGACTGGCCCGCCTTTGACCGGTGGGCGGGGTGCCTCACGCGTTTGCTCGCGTGGCTGCGCAAAACCTCCGACTGTTGGCGTGTAGGTGCTCATGGACGAAGCCTATCACAGTTCGCCCGTGTCGCCAAAACGCAGAATGGTGATATGCGTGTCGCCGTATTTGCGTGTGTCCAGCAGGTTAAATCCGGGTGGTGCGGTTTGCAGAGTGGCTTCCTCCCAGACGATCATTGCGCCGTCTGCGATCCACCCGCCGGATTTCGCCACGTCGAGCGCTTTTGCGCCAAGGTTCTTGCCATAAGGTGGGTCTAGAAAGACAAGTGTCGCCGCAGGCCCTTCGTTCCGCGGCAGGCGCAGCGCGTCACGGGAGATGATACGCGCGGTTTCGCAGGCCAATTGAGCGATGTTCTTTTTGATGATCGAAACGGCTTTGCGCCCGTCGTCGACAAAGACGGCGGATAATGCGCCTCGTGAGAGCGCCTCAAAGCCCAACGCGCCAGTGCCTGCGAAGAGATCGAGCACATGCGCGTTTTCGAACGGATCGCCAAAGCGACCACTGCCGATCACGTTGAACAGGCTTTCGCGGACGCGATCTGTGGTCGGGCGCAGATGAGCGGCGGGATCGCCCTTGCCCACGCTGGCAAGCGCGCGCCCACGCCATTTGCCAGCGATGACTCTCACGCGCGCAAGAGCGCCTTGAGGTCGGTATCGGGGTTGCCGACCGCATCCGCGTCGGGCGATTTGCCAGCCTCGATCAAGCGTTTGCCAACCATGTAGGCGCGCGGATCATTCATCGCGTCAATCGCCAGCAATGTGTCCTCGGCATAGTACCAGTGCGACCGGCTGCCTTCGGATGCGCGTGTTACCACGCGGTCGTAACCGATATTCAGCCCGGCAATCTGCAGCTTGATGTCGTACTGATCTGACCAAAACCAAGGCTTCGGCGTATAGGGCGCGTCCGCCCCAAGAATGTTGTCTGCCACCGCCTGCGCCTGATCGATGGCATTGCCAACGCTTTCAAGGCGTATCTGGGAGCCGTTCCACGGGAAAGAGGCACAGTCGCCAGCGGCCCAGATATGTGGGTCCGAGGTTTGACCCATCGCGTTTGTCTTGATCCCGTTGTCGAGTTCCAGCCCGGCTGTTTTTGCGACTGTGCTGTTGGGCACAATACCAACGCCAACGATAACGAAATCGACCGATAGCGTGCTGCCGTCGGATAAAACGGCGCCCGTGACTTTGCCGTCTTCGCCCGTCAGGTGGTCAAGCCCGACGCCTTCGCAAATATCGACGCCATGATCCTTATGCAGCGTGCGGAAAAAGTCGGATGTCTCGGGGGCTGCGACGCGTTGCAAGATGCGGTCGGCCATTTCGACAAGTGTGACGTTCAGGCCAAGCTTGGACGCAACAGCAGCCGCTTCCAATCCGATATACCCGCCGCCTACGATCAATACGGATTTTCCCGCCTCAAATCGGGGTGCCATGGCATCAACGTCGCCAAGGCCCCGAACAACGCACACGCCATCCAGATCACCGCCAATCGCCGCAGGCAACTGGCGCGGGGTGGATCCAGTTGTCAGCACAAGATGATCGTAAGACATCGTGCCGCCACCAACGGTGAGCGTTTGCGCCTCGCGATCAACCGCCTCGACCGGGTGGCCCAGACGCAGCGTGATGTTCTGATCCGCATAGTAGCTTTCCGGCCGAAGGTAGAGCCTTTCACGCTCCATCTCGCCCAAAAGGTACGCTTTTGACAGGGGTGGCCGCTGGTAAGGTGGGTCGGTTTCTTCGCCGATCAGGGTGATTTCGCCGTCAAATCCCTTGGCTCGCAGACGCGCGACTGTTGCCTCGCCCGCTTGTCCTGCACCGACAACAACTACGTGGCTCATACCGTTCCTTCGCTTTCACCCATTGGTCTTGGTCAGCCGGACCCTATATGGCAATTCAATAGCAATGCAATTCATGCGCGAGGGAAGACTATGACAATTGCACAGGGCGACACGCTGCCAGAGGCAACAATGGTGAAGTTAGGAAACGAAGGGCCGGAACAGGTCGCGCTCTCTGATCATACCAAGGGCAAAAAAGTAGTCATTTTTGCCGTTCCCGGCGCGTTCACACCAACGTGCCATTCCGCGCATGTGCCGAGCTTTATCCGCACCAAAGACCAGTTCATGGAAAAAGGCGTGGATGAGATCATCTGTGTTTCGGTCAATGATCCGTTTGTTTTGAAAGCCTGGGGTGAAGCTACGGGTGCAACTGACGCTGGTATCACCATGCTCGGCGATTCTGACAGCGCGTTCACAAAAGCGATTGGCATGGACTTTGATGCACCGCCCGCAGGGCTTGTCGCGCGGTCGAAGCGCTATGCGATGCTGGTCGAGGACGGCAAGGTGTCGACCTTGCATGTCGAGGAAAGCCCGGGCGTTTGCGAAATCTCTGGTGGCGAGGCGCTGTTGGCAGAGGTCTAAGCCAGCATCACTCGATTTGGTTTTGAGACCCGCCGCTCAGACAGAGTGGCGGGCTTTGTCGTAGGCGCGCCAGTCTGAAACCTCTGGGTAGTAGCGCGCGCGCCAAGCATCCACCCGCGGGTTCATCACCGCCCGCCACTTGCGCGGGGCGAGCGCGAGCGCTGTCATGACTGGGTAGCCGTAAGGTAGTTGTGGCGCTTCATCCTCGTCATAGGATTGTAGCAGGGGGAAGCGTCGGTCCGGTTTGTAGTGATGGTCGGAATGGCGTTGCAGGTTGATCAGCAACCAGTTTGACGCCTTGTGTGACGCATTCCAGCTGTGGCGTGGTTTGACGTGTTCGTATTTGCCGTCACCGAGATGTTTGCGCGTCAGCCCATAATGTTCGACGTAGTTCACCAGTTCCAGTTGGAAGATCGCGGCAAGCGCTTGCGCGACAAAGATCACAACGCCGAGCCATCCGCCAAGCACAAAGGCAAGGATCAGAAAACCCAGCTGCAGCGCTGCGTAGCGCCAGAACGGATTGCTTTGGTGCCACCATGGAAGGCCCTTGCGCGCCAGCATGGATTGTTCCGCGCGAAAAGCGGAAACGGCGCATTGCCGAAGGACGCGTGGGTAAAAGCGCCAGAAGCTTTCGTTGTAGCGCGCCGTGACGGGGTCACGTGGGGTGCCGACATAGCGGTGATGAACCAGCAGGTGTTCGGATCGGAAATGCCCATAAAGCGCCATGGCCATCTGGATGTCACCAAGCCAGCGTTCCAGCTTGTTCTTTTGGTGCATCAGTTCATGTGCATAGACGATGCCAACTGTGCCGGAGAGGACGCCCATGCAGATCGTGAGAAGGTAGATTTCCAACGGGTTCAGATGGTCGCTGCGGGGCACATACCAGATCAGACCAAAGATCATGATGAACTGCAGCGGTGGCCAGATCAGCGTCAGCATCTTGTGCCAGTATAGAGCGCTGTCTTTGGTCTGTGGATCAAGGTTGTCGGTATCGAGGCCGAGGGCGGCGTCGAGTGTGGCGAAGACCCCCCACGTGGCAAAGATGGGCAGAAGCAACCAAAGCCCGCCAAACACAGCGCTGATCAACACCAGCGGGATCATAAGCAGCGTCAGCCAAAATGGCGCTGCCACGCGGAAGGGTAGGCGGGGTGAAGCGCTGTGCAGGGTGCCGTCGGTCATGTCTCAGTTGCCAGAATTTGTTTGGTGCGAGGCTACCAAACGAGTGTTAATAGCACCAAGCGTGACGTTACGCCCGCATCGCGTCGTAGGCGAGGTTGAAGGCTTTGCGCATCACCGTCGGCAAGTTGGTTGGGCTGAAAGCCTCTTGCGGAACGAATTCACCCACTACGGGGTTGCGATCCATCGGAACCAATGCGGTTTTTACAGTCAGTCTCAGGTGGAAGTGCGTGAAGGTGTGGCGCGCCTCGCCTTCAATCGTCCGCCACTCCGCTTTGATGGGTTCCGCGTCGGTTGCTGTGTCGCTCCAATCGCCGCCGGGCCAGCCCAGCATGCCGCCCAACAATCCGGTTTCAGGGCGTTGTTCCAATAGCCACGCGCCGTCCACGCGGCGCGCGATGTAGACGATGCCAAACCGGGTTGGTTTTATTTTCTTCGGTGTCTTTTTGGGCAGGTCTTTGGCCGTACCGGCCGCCCAGGCCGCGCAGGCTTTGCGCCATGGGCACAATCCGCAAGCTGGGTTGCGTGGCGTGCAGATGGTGGCACCCAAATCCATCACTGCCTGTGCGTAGCATCCTGGGCGTACAGCCGGCGTCAAAGCCGCTGCATAGTCTTTGAACACTGGTTTGGCCTGCGGGAGTGGCGTGTGATCGTTGTAGAGCCGAGACATCACCCTCTCGACATTGCCGTCGAGCACCGTTTCGGGTCGATCAAAGGCAATGGATGCGATGGCGGCTGCAGTGTAGGGGCCAATTCCGGGAAGCTTGATCAACGCGTCGTACGTATCGGGGAAGATGCCACCGTGGTCAGACAGCACGGCGCGGGCACATTTCAGCAGGTTGCGTGCGCGAGCGTAGTAGCCAAGCCCAGCCCATGCTGCCATCACATCGGCGTCTTTGGCGTTGGCCAGGTCGGTGACGGTTGGCCAGCGTGTTGTGAACGCGATGAAATAGGTTTTGACCGCTGCAACGGTTGTTTGCTGCAGCATGATTTCGGACATCCAAACGCGATACGGATCCGGCAAGATGCCTTTAGCACGGTCTGATGGTCCGACGCGCCAAGGCATGACGCGGGCATGGTGGTCGTACCAGTCCAGCAAAACAAGGGGATCGGGCTGCTCACGCAGTTCTGACATTCCTTTGAACTCGTGTCTTATTTGTGGGCTGGTTGCGATGCGATTGGATCACTAGAATAGCGTTCGAAAACGGGAGTCAAACATGCCGCCGCGCAAAAGCCAGACATTCGGCTTCAAACGCACATCGAGCCTTTTGCAGACGCAGATCCGCAAAACGTCAGAGTCGCGTGGGTTTGCACAATCACGGTTGTTGACGCATTGGGCGGAAATCGTCGGTGATGCGGTTGCTGGGATCAGCAGGCCTGTCGATATCAAATACGGCCGCGGTGGGTTTGGCGCGACGCTGACGCTTTTGACGACCGGGGCAAACGCTCCGATTTTGGAAATGCAGAAAGAACAGGTCCGCGAAAAGGTGAACGCGGTCTACGGTTACAACGCGATTTCGAAACTGCGGATCACGCAAACTGCAGCAACCGGGTTTTCCGAGGGCCAGGTGAGTTTTGAGCACCGGGCGTCAGAGTCAAAACCTGAAGCGCCAACGATTTTGCCCAAAGCGCGCGATGTCGCTGGGGGCGTCGAAGACGAGGGTCTCAGATCGGCTCTGGAACGTTTGGCAAGTAACGTTTATGCAAACAGATAAACATGGGGCTCAGCCCCAATTGAGAGGACAAAGGGTTTCAACATGAAACAACCACTATTGATGATCTCGCTGGCGGTCGCGCTGGCAGGTGGTGCAGGTTGGTGGTTCACCAGCCAAAGCGCACAGCCCACTGTCCAGGGGCAACCAATCGCATTGCCGGGTGCGGCCAACGCACAGGAAAGCAACAGTGGCGATGTCGAGGTTCAGGAGATGATCCTTGGCAGTCTCGATGCACCAGTCGAGGTGATCGAATACGCCTCTTACACCTGCCCCTATTGCGCGAACTTCCATTCAGACGTCTTTAACGACCTCAAGGCGGATTACATCGACACGGGCAAGGTGAAGTTTGTCTACCGCGAGGTGTATTTCGACCGGTACGGTCTTTGGGGATCGATCATCGCGCGGTGCGGCGGTGAAGAGCGGTTCTTTGGCATCACCGACATGCTTTACGCTGAGCAAAGCACGTGGGCGCGGGCTGGCAATGACGCGGCAATTGCCGATGAGTTGCGCAAGATTGGCCGGATTGCCGGGCTTGAAAACGACAAGCTTGAGGCTTGCCTGAGCGACGGAGACAAGGCGCGTGCTTTGATCGAATGGTATCAGGCCAATGCAGAGAAAGATGGCATCAGTTCGACCCCGTCTTTCGTCATCGACGGCAAGCTATATTCTAACATGAGCTACAGCGATTTCCGCGAAGTACTGGAAGACCGTCTGGGTGGCTGATCAGACGAAACTCTACCTAAGCCGAATGGGCCGGGCAAATTCGCCCGGCCTTTTTCTTTAGCTGCGCCGACCTTCGCGAAGCCAAGCGCCCAGGATCAGACCGGATGCAAGCAGCAGAACAAGCCACCCGGGTAGCAGTGGTGTCTGCGTGACATCCAGCGTCTCAAACGCCTCGCGCGGGGTGATGCCCAACCAACCGCGACCGGCTGCCGGTCGACCCTCGCCAACGGCCCGAATGCTTGGCACCCCGTCTTCCAGGCGACGTACGCCACCGCGAGTTGCATCGACGGCGGACTCCAAAAGTTCGCCGCTTGCAATGGTTTGCTCGAACTCGCGCGGCGCTGCGGGGCCAAGCCCGACAACGGCGGTCGAGTCGCCTTCAGCAAGGCGGTAGAGGCCGATTTCAGGTCCGGTATAGAGCGCCTCGAACCGTCCGGGGACGGTTTCTTCTAAGGTGATTTCTTCTTCGGTGCCATCGGGGCGGGTGACCGTCACAGTGCCCACCGTTTCCTCGAGCGTGCGCCGGATAATCCGCATGGTTTGCCCAGTCGGTTCGGCCCAGAGCGCTTCTTCTTCAAGCTCTGGTTCCTTCATCATCCAATGGGCGAGACGCCGCAGAAGATCGAGCTGCGGACCGCCACCTTCGAACCCGCGCGACCAAAGCCAAGCGTGATCAGATGCGATCAGGGCAACGCGACCTTCGCCGATGCGGTCCAGCACCAGCAGCGGTTTGTCGTCAACACCGCTCATCAAAACGTCGCCACCGACAGGTTCTACCTCGATCTGGCGCATCCAGCGCCCCCATTCGCCCTCACCCGCCATGCCGACGGTCACCGGATGGCGCTGACCCAGATCAGTAATCGACGGGCGGAAACCGCGTTCAATCACGCGGGCCGTCGGTTCGGCCGGCAGAATATCGGCAAGTGGGGATCGGTAGATGCTGTCCGCGCTTGCGAAATCAGGGCCGGCCGCGACAAGCACAGCCCCGCCTTCCTCGACATAATTTCGCACATTGTCGAGATAGATCGCAGGCAGAATTCCGCGGCGCTTGTAGCGGTCAAAAATGATGAGATCGAAGTCTTCTATCTTTTCGAGGAACAGTTCCCGAGTTGGGAAGGCGATCAACGAAAGCTCGGTTACCGGCACGCCGTCCTGCTTTTCCGGTGGGCGCAGGATGGTGAAATGAACCAGATCAACAGAACTGTCGGACTTCAGAAGATTGCGCCATGTCCGGCCACCGGCAT
>CAZCOX010000002.1:0-7390 GCA_964500115.1 uncultured Rhodobacterales bacterium | reverse complement strand
GCGGCAAGCGCGACGGAGGCGTTTGTGCTTTCATTCAGGCGCTCGCCAAGTGTCTGGCTGGCGCTTTTGTCTTCGACAATTAGTACGATGTTCGACAAAGGTGCCCGGTCTTCGATCTGGTAGGACGGTTGCGCGAGCGCTGCCAGAACGACCAATGCGGCAAGCGCGCGCAAGGCCCAGCCCTGCAAACCGCGCCATAGCGCGAGCCCGATACCTGCGGCAGCCACAACGCCCAGAGCGGCAATGAAGAGCCAGGGGAGGAGTGGGTCAAATACGATGCTGCCGGTCATCACTGCCCCAATCGGTCAAGAAGTGCAGGCACGTGAACCTGATCAGATTTGTAGTTGCCGGTCAGCACGTGCATCACCAGGTTGACCCCAAATCGATACGCAATCTCGCGTTGGCGTTCGCCGGAGTATCCGCGCCCAATGGGCACCAACGGGTTGCCGCGCCCGTCCATGGCCCAGGCAGCGGCCCAATCGTTGCCGCCGATTACAACCGGGGTCACGTTGTCGTTCAGGTTGCGGAATGGCATGCCTTCGACCAGCTCTGCATCCGGGGGTGCGGCCTCCACCCAGACATCGCGACTCGTGTGACGCCCCGGGAAGTCTTGCAACAAATAGAATGTGCGCGTGAGAACGTGGTCCGGTGGGATCTGTTCCAGCGCGGGGATATCCAAGGGCGCGGCCAGCTGTTGCAGCTTGCGCCCGTTCGGGCTGCCGGTGCCAAAACGCGCAATGTCCGCGTCGCGTGTATCGAAGAGGATCATGCCGCCCGACCGCAGGTATTCGTTCAGCTTGGAATACGCCTCGTCCGACGGGGTTGGTTGCGAAGGTGTGATCGGCCAGTAAATGAACGGGAAAAATGCCAGTTCATCAGTTTCGAGATTGACTGCCACTGGATCGGCAGGCTCAACCGACGTGCGGAAGAACAGGGTTTCCGACAACCCGCGCAACCCGGCTTGGGAGACAAGATCAAGCTGCTCATCGCCGGTCAGAACATGGGCGAACGTGACTTCGGACGTGACTAATTGAGCGAACTCGTCGGTTTGCGCTTCCCCCATATGCGGTGTCGCAAGCATAAGCGCGGCGGCGGCGACGCTCGCCGCTGATGCTGCGCGCGGGCCGGAAAGTCGCCCTGACAAGAACAGCGACGCGATGATGTCGGCGAGAAGCAAAGCTATAGCTGCGGCCAGGAACCAACCTGCGAGCGGAGTCTCTTCGGACTGTGCCAGGCCTTCGACTCTGACGTTGGCGGGCCACTCCATCGGCCGTAACGCGGCGTCGGCGGACAACACGTTGCGGGCCAAGGCGCGGTCATCGCTTTGATAAAGGCCCGGGCGCATGTCAGCGCCAAGTTCTGCGGTCACCAGTTCTTCGCCAGTCACGCCGGGGAGTGTGCTGCCGTCGCTCAGCGATCCGAAGGCGTCGAGCACCAGTGTCGGTTTCCAGATCGTGCCTGCCAGGTCCTCTGCGCTGGGCTGTGCCGCGTTGCCCGACGCAATGGCAAGGCGTTCCAGCATTTGAACGAACAATCCTGAAAGCGGAAGGCTTGACCACTCTGCATTCGCGGTCACGTGGAAGAGGATGATTTGCCCCTGGCCGACGTATTTGCGTGTCACCAATGGCGTGCCGTCGCTGAGTTGCGCGATGACGCGTTCAGCAAGCGCGGGATCAGGTTGCGCCATAACTTGGGCGGAGACTGTTACGTCGGGCGGTATTTGCAAACCGAAAAACGGGCTGTCTTCGCCAAAAGCCGCGAGCGACTTGGGTTCACCCCAGCTCATCGCGCCACCCACACTGCGCCCACCGGCGCGCAGACGCACCGGCATCAACGGGTCTTCGCTGTCGCGGCTGACATCACTGGCGGCGAGGCGCGGGCCTGCGAACCGCAGCAGAATGCCGCCTTCGTCTAGCCAATCCAGCAAAGCGTCTTGTTCGGCCATGCCAAGCGTCGCAACATCGGCAAGCGCAATGACATCCGGGTTTGCAGGAATGACATCGGTCAACGCGCCCGATAGTAAGTCTGCCGTCGGCTCAAGCGCTTTTTCCAGATAGTGCGTCGGCGAAAGCAGTTGCAGCCCTTCGCGATCTTCGCGACCAGCGATGAGCGCAACTTCGCGACGGCGAAGGCTGTCGTCCGGCAGGGTCGCGGCCCCGGCACTGCGATTGCCCTCAATCTCGAAACGGGTGATCCGCGCGCGTAGCTCAGAAGGCAAAGACAGGGCAGTTTCAGCCGTGTTTTCACCCGCTGCGAATGTTGCGGTCGCCCGCGCCAAGGTAGCCGGATTGCCAGCCGGATCCCGGCCTTGGGCAAGGATCGTGACCTCGCGCTCAGATGCGGATTGCGCACGCAAGGCGGACAGAACAATGTTGCCATCCTCGAAACGGGCTGGGGCAAGGCCCAGCACCGTCTGATTGGCTTCGAAAACGGTCACGGTGCCGCGCTGCTCAATCGCGTTCAGCAATGCTTGCCGGTTGTCGCGGGCCAAGGCGTCGGACAGCCAGAACGTGTCAAAATCACCTTCCGGCAAGAGCGCGATCGCGCGCTCCGTTTGATCCGCCGTCGGTGCCCAAGCGTCTGGCGACAGGCCCACGATACGGGCGCGCAAGTCATCTGCAGCGCTGAAAGATACCGGTTCGGGTGCGGTGAGTTTGATCAACGCCACGCGACGGTCATCGCGGCTGGCTTGTGCAAGAAGCCCGTCGAGGGCTTGCGTGCGTGCGCGCCAGCTTGCGGCACTTGACCATGACCCGTCCATCAAGACGATAAGCGGGGCATCGCCGCCAGAAACATCGTCAGTGTCGGGGTTCAGGATCGGGCCAGCAAGACCAATGATGATCGCAGCGACTGCGAGCATGCGCAGCAAGAGGAGCCACCACGGCGTTCGGTCGCTGACCTGATCGTCGTCTTTCAGGCCCAACAGCAAGACAACGCCAGGGAACAGCCGCCGAATGGGCGCCGGCGGGACGGCGCGGAGGATCAGCCAAAGGATCGGAAGCGCCAAGAGCGCCAGCAAGAGCCATGGGCTGAGGAAGCCGATGGGGCCAAGCAATGTCATCCGTGACCCCCATCCATCGCGCGGTAAATCCAAAGGAGCGCCGATTGCGCGCTATTGTCTGTATGATGGCACAGGTATTGCCACCCGGTTACTTTCGACAGGTGCTGCAATCGTTCTTTTCGTTCCGCGAGACGATCCAAGTAGCGGCTGCGCAAATCACCGGCTTTCAGCGTTTCGTGCAAAACGCCGCCGCCAACACTTTGAAAGATCGTGCGCCCGTCAAATGGAAACTGCTCTTCGCTTGGATCCAGAATCTGCACCAATGCGCCGCGCACCCCGCGATCTGCTGCCTTGGTTAACGCCGCTTCAACCGGCGCAGGGTCACCCATGAAGTCGGAAAAAAAGAGGGCGCGGGATTGCGGGATCATGCCGCGTGCTTCCGGTTCGGCGTATTCCTCGCCATCATCAATTGATAGCATTTCGGCAAGACGTGTGATCTGAACCTGCCCGCGTCTGGGCGGAAGGTTGAACCCTGTCAGACCAACCCGCTCACCGCCGCGGATAAGAAGGATGGAGGTCGCCAAGGCCAGTGTGCGGGCCCGGTCGGCTTTGCTTGGCAAGTCCTTGTCAGATGCGAAGCGCATAGAAGCGGTTTGATCGACCCAAAGGATCACGCTTTGCGCAATTTGCCATTCGCGTTCGCGTACGAATTGCATGTCGCTGCGTGCAGACCGCCGCCAATCGATGTCGCGATACGCGTCACCTTGTTGAACCGGGCGGTATTGCCAGAAATCGTCGCCGAGGCCAGAGCGTCTGCGCCCGTGATCTCCCAAAAGCACCGTTCCTGCCAAATGCTCTGCGCGCGCCAAAAGCGCCGGAAGCTTTGATGCTTCTTCCTCAGACCTTTGGCGAAGAGCGGAAATGGGTGTCACGCAGCCGCCTCAGTGGCGACCATGCCGGAGGCGATCTCATCAATCAGGTTGCCAAGGTTGTCACCGCGCGCACGGGCCGAGAAGGTCAGCGCCATACGGTGCGACAAAACCGGGCGGGCCATGTTGATCACATCTTCGGGTGCAGGCGCCAGTCGTCCCCCGAGCAATGCGCGCGCCCGGACTGTGAGCATCAGAGCCTGAGCGGCACGCGGGCCGGGGCCCCATGCAACTGTTTCTTTCACGCGGTCCCCGGCAAGCGGGTCTTCGGGCCGGAATGCGCGCACGAGGTCGAGGATCATCTCTACCACAGCGTCACCCACCGGCATGCGCCGCAGCAGCTTTTGCGCTGCAATCAACTCTTCTGCGGTGAATACGCCATAGGCTTCAGCCTCTTCCGCGCCGGTGGTCGCAAGGAGAATTTCTTTTTCGGTCATCCGATCCGGATACTGGACGTCGATCTGTACCAGAAAGCGGTCAAGTTGCGCTTCGGGAAGGGGGTAGGTGCCTTCCTGTTCGATCGGGTTCTGCGTGGCCAGTACGTGGAATGGCGCGTCGAGAACCCGGGTTTCGCCGGCAACGGTCACAACCTTTTCCTGCATCGCCTGCAGCAATGCCGATTGCGTACGAGGCGACGCGCGGTTGATTTCATCGGCCATCAGCAGCTGACAGAAGATCGGGCCTTGGATGAACTTAAATTCACGGCTTCCATCCGATCCGGTTTCTAGAACCTCTGAACCGAGGATATCTGCTGGCATTAGATCTGGCGTAAACTGAACACGTTTGCCATCAAGGCCCATCACCGTGGACACAGTTTCAACCAAACGCGTTTTGCCTAGGCCCGGCAGACCGATCAACAGACCATGACCACCGCACAACAAAGACGCCAACGTCAATTCAACGACGCGCTCCTGACCGATAAAGCGGCGAGTGATCGCGGTTTTGGCTTCGGCCAGTTTGGCCTCAAGCGCTTCGATCTCTGCCACCAAATCTTCGGCTTCGGCCATGACGTCTCTCCCTTGAATCCTAGGTGGGTTTCAGGAAAGTGTAACGCGCAGAGGCAAAATGGCAAAAGCAATGAGCGCACAAGATCGTGTTATCCCGTCGGCGGAAGGCATCGCTGCCTCTCTTCGCGCCACAAAAACCAAAGGATTGCCGCCTGTGCACCTTTGGAACCCCCCATTTTGCGGCGATCTGGACATGCGGATCGCCCGAGATGGGACGTGGTTTTATTTGGGAACACCAATCGGGCGCTTTGAATTGGTCAAACTGTTTTCTTCAATTTTGCGGAGAGATGACGACAAATACTTCCTGGTTACACCTGTCGAAAAGGTTGGTATCACGGTCGATGATGCGCCTTTCGTTGCCGTGGATTTCGAGGTGTCCGGTTCGGGCGTCGATCAGGTGCTCACGTTCAATACACATGTCGGCGATGTAGCTGTGGCGGGTCCGCAGCATCCAATCCGCGTGGAGCGGGATGCGGAAACAGGCGAGCCTTCGCCCTATATTCTGGTCCGCGCAAATCTGGAGGCTTTGATCGACAGAAAGAGCTTTTACCGCCTGGTTGATTGTGGGAGCCACCACGAGGATTGGTTTGGTGTTTGGTCCAGTGGCGAATTCTTTCGAATCATTCCGTCCAGCGAATTGCCTGACGCCTGAAACCGCGAGCTCATTACATTCTGATTTCAGAATGTGATGAGGGTGTCAGAGCAAGGACCGCATATGGTCACACCGCGCACAGCCCGCATTGTCGTTGGTTTTGCCCTTTCGGGGCTGATGCGCTGATCGTGTCTTTTGTCGCAACACTGCGCGCGGTTGGCTTCGCGTACGGTCTTTTTGCTTTGTGGATGTCGGCGTGGATACCCAGCTGGCTGGTTGCGTTTCCGACCGTATTGGTTGTTGCCCCTGCAGTGCGCCGGTTTGTCGAACGCAACACCAAGAAGCCGGACTGGACCCGATCAGTCGCCCAGCTTCGCGTGAACCTCATCAAGGTCAATTTCACCGATGGGCATCTTGTTGCTCGGGTCATGAAAATCGTACTTGAAGAGATCGAAATCCCTTTTGTACATCTCGTAAACCAGATGCATTGACAGGTCGTCAAAGTAGTCCTCAACCGGGTGCGCTCGCTTGGGACCGTGCCCTTCGCTTTCGTTGAAACGTGGAATCTTGGTCAGGTCGACGGTTTGCTTTGTCTCAACCTTGCCCAGCACGTTTGACATGCCGTCGTTAAACGCCTCCGTCCAGAAGATGTGGTCGTATCGCCCGCCGTTTACGATGAAGGTACTGATGTGCCCGGACATCGCCGACCAGTGAATGTCGGGATCCATCGGCTTGCGCCAACGGATCGTATCGCGCGCAAATAACAGAAAGCGACGGAAGCTTTTGATCTGGTCAAACTCTTGCTTGCCGTCGTCGCCGCCAACCTCAATCCCGTACTTCTGAATAAGGAGTGGAACCAGATTTCCGCGATAGCGTTTGCCGTTGCGTTGGATGCCGCAAATCTTATCGAAAAATGAACTCAGGATGCGGGTGTAGGGATTGCGAACACAAGTAAACGCATACGTGTCATGAGACTGTATCCGCTGTGTGATGGGGTCTTTGCTGTGGTCCAGCGCCCATTTGTGTAGGCCGTTCTGCGCATCATGGATGTCGCCATCAAAAAATGTGCCATGGTCGGAATAGAACATGATCTGACCAATGGTCGAGCACGCACACTTGGGCACCACACGGTAGACCATGCTTTCGCTCTCGGTCATCCAGGTGCCGGGAAATCCCATGCTGCGCTGCCTCGTCTTTGGGTCGGGAGTCTTCTCGTCCCTTCAGGTAAACAAAAAATCAAAGAAATGCGGTTTATTCAATGACAGAACACGCGTATCACAAAAGGAAAGAGGCAAAAAATCAGGCAAGACGGGCGTTGAATGGCAAATATTGCCTTTATTCTTCTGTGTCACAAAGACCCTGACGCGATCATTCGTCAGGCTTTGAGCCTGACCGCTGTTGGCGATTACATCGCAATCCACTTTGACGCGAGTGCCGACGCTGCAGCCTTCAAGACCATTCAAACCGCACTGGGTGACCACCCGAACGTGACGTTTGCACGCAAGCGGATCAAATGCGGTTGGGGGGAATGGTCGCTGGTGCAAGCGTCGCTCTATGCGGTCGAAGCGGCTGTCGAAGCGTTTCCGCGCGCGACGCATTTCTACATGTTGTCGGGCGATTGCCAGGCGATCAAAACGGCTGAGTATGCCCACGCCTACCTCGACCGGTTCGAATGCGACTTCATCGAGAGTTTTGATTTCTTTGAGTCTGACTGGATCAAAACGGGAATGAAAGAAGAGCGGTTGATCTACCGCCACTACCTGAATGAGCGGAACAACAAGTGGCTGTTTTACAAAAGCCTTGAGTTGCAAAAACGGTTCGGGTTGTCGCGTGAGATCCCCGAGGATTTGGAGATCCAGAT
>CAZCOX010000001.1:36896-58228 GCA_964500115.1 uncultured Rhodobacterales bacterium | reverse complement strand
CCGCTCTGCCAGCGGGTGGCCGGTTGCTAATTTCCGAGCCGATGTCAGGCGGCAAGAAACCGGAAATCGCTGGAGACGTCTATTTCAGTTTTTACTGTCTTGCGATGCAAACGGGCACGGTGCGGAGCGCCGAGCGTATCATGCAGATGTGCAGGGATGCTGGGTTTGGCGAAGTCCAAAGCTATCCATCGCGCAGGCCTTTTGTGACCACTGTCGTCACTGCGGAGAAGCCTGAAGACTAGATCGATCGACGTTCTGATCTGCTTGACGCCCACATGTGTCTAATTTAGTTGACAGACTAGAGTGTAAGAATAAACTGACAATCAAATGTACGATTTGGCTGACGGATTCGGCGCCAGGTCACAGGCTTGCGCCAAAGACAGGAGGCAAAAATGCAAACACATGCTGTCGTGTTGAACGCACCGAAAGTCCTGTCTCTAGAAACGGTTGACCTGACCGAGCCCGGACCGGATGACCTAATCGTCGATATCGCGCATTCCGGCATCTCTACCGGCACTGAGAAGCTGTTTTGGTCTGGCGACATGCCGCCCTTCCCGGGCATGGGCTATCCGCTTATCCCCGGGTACGAGGCGTCTGGCGAAGTTGTCGAAGCAGGGTCAAACACAAATTACACACCCGGTGATCATGTGTTTGTGCCGGGTGCAAATTGCTACGATGGTGTGTTTGGCCTTTTCGGCGGTGCGACCGGTCGCCTGGTGACTGCGCATGATCGCGTCACACCAATTGACAAGACTTTAGGCGCGCAAGGCGCGCTGCTGGCGCTTGCTGCAACGGCGCGACATGCGATGGCCGGCCTCGACAAGGCTGTGCCCGATTTGATTGTCGGTCACGGCGTGTTGGGTCGTCTTCTGGCGCGGCTTACGCTGGCTGCGGGCGCGCCCGCGCCGACCGTTTGGGAAATCGACCCAGACCGTGCGACGGGCGCCGATGGATACGAGGTAATCCATCCCGACAAAGACGAGCGTCGCAATTACAAGTCGATCTACGACGCGAGTGGCAACGGTAGCCTTTTGAATGATCTGGTAGGGCGGATCACCAAGGGTGGCGAGATTGTACTCGCTGGTTTCTATACACAGCCGCTGCAGTTCTCTTTCCCGCCAGCATTCATGAAAGAAGCCCGCTTCCGCGTCGCGGCTGAGTGGGCGCGCGATGATCTGATCGCGACACGCACGCTGGTCGAAAACGGCGCACTGAGCCTCGACGGCCTCATCACACATCAAGCGGCGGCGGCGGATGCCCCCGGTGCTTATCGCACGGCGTTCGAAGATCCGTCTTGCCTGAAAATGATCCTGAACTGGGAGACGCAGTAATGAAAGACGAAGTTCCTAATCTGAAAGACTTCGATCAAAGGCTGCGAGACGAGGCGAACGAAGACCTTGCGGATATCATTCCCGAGGAGGCGACGAAGAAAACCCAGATCATTGCGATCTACGGCAAGGGCGGGATTGGCAAGTCGTTCACGCTCGCCAATCTCAGCCACATGATGGCCGAGCAGGGCAAGCGCGTGTTGCTGATCGGCTGTGACCCAAAGTCTGACACGACGTCTTTGCTCTTCGGCGGCAAGGCGTGCCCGACGATCATCGAGACCTCGACCAAAAAGAAGCTGGCGGGCGAGGAAGTTAAGATTGGCGACGTTTGCTTCAAACGCGGCGGTGTCTTTGCAATGGAGCTTGGTGGCCCGGAAGTGGGCCGCGGTTGCGGCGGTCGTGGCATCATCCACGGGTTCGAGTTGCTCGAAAAGCTGGGCTTCCATGATTGGGATTTTGACTACGTTTTGCTCGACTTTCTGGGCGACGTGGTCTGTGGCGGCTTCGGCCTGCCAATTGCTCGCGACATGGCGCAGAAGGTGATCCTCGTTGGGTCGAACGATCTGCAGTCGCTCTACGTAGCGAACAACGTCTGTTCCGCCGTCGAATACTTCCGCAAGCTCGGCGGCAATGTTGGCGTTGCCGGGTTGGTCGTGAACAAGGATGACGGATCGGGCGAGGCGCAGGCCTTTGCAGAGGCGGTGAACATCCCTGTTCTGGCGTCGATCCCGCAGGACGACGACCTGCGCAAGAAATCCGCGAATTACCAGATCGTCGGCACAGCAGCTGGCCCTTGGGGTGACCTCTTCGCCGAATTGGGCATGAACGTTGCTGATGCACCGCCTGTGAGGCCGGCACCGCTGAGCCAAGATGGCCTGCTTGAGTTGTTCGACGGGTCCGAGACTGGTGCGGGCGTGGTGCTTGAACCCGCAACTGACACCGACATGCGCGGCAAAAACGCGAAACCGAAAGAGTCACTGGAAGTCATCTACGACGAAGCATGAGGGTTAGCCTCCCGAACGCTTTTGGGAACAAAGACGAAAAACTATGAGCAACGAAGCAACATACGACGAGACAGCTGAGGTGGAGGTCATCCGTGGGGAACCGCGCGATGAGGCTTCGGATATGCCTGTCCCGGCGGATGGACTTGGATGTCATTCAGGATCCGAGATGGAGAAGGCCGCGCGTCTGGCAGGCAATTCCGAGATGCTCGATCAGTTTGCCAAAGACTATCCCGTCGGTCCGCATGATCAGCCGCAAAGCATGTGTCCCGCATTCGGGTCGCTGCGTGTCGGTCTTCGGATGAAGCGAACAGCGACTGTTTTGTCGGGGTCTGCGTGCTGTGTCTACGGTTTGACTTTCGTGTCTCACTTCTACGGTGCGCGTCGGTCGGTTGGTTATGTGCCGTTCAATTCCGAGACGCTTGTCACCGGTAAGCTATACGAAGATATCCGCGATAGCGTTCATGAAATGGCCGATCCAGACCGCTTTGACGCGATTGTAGTCACCAACCTCTGCGTGCCCACCGCGTCAGGGGTTCCGCTCCGCTTGCTCCCGAAAGAGATCAATGGCGTGCGCATCGTCGGCATTGATGTGCCAGGGTTTGGCATCCCGACCCATGCCGAGGCAAAAGACGTTCTCGCGGGTGCCATGCTCAACTACGCGCGCGAGGAGATTGCTGCTGGCCCGGTGCAAGCGCCTGAAGGCGGTAAGTCTGATCGACCGACTGTCGCTCTACTAGGTGAGATGTTTCCTGCCGATCCGATGATGATCGGTGCGATGTTGGCGCCTTTGGGTTTGGCTGCCGGACCGGTGGTTCCATGCCGCGAGTGGCGTGAGCTTTACGCTGCGCTCGACTGTGGTGTCGTTGCTGCCATCCATCCCTTCTACACGGCTGCGGTTCGTGAGTTCGAAGCAGCGGGTCGTCCCATTGTCGGGTCAGCTCCTGTTGGTCATGATGGAACGGCTGCATGGCTCGCGAATATCGGCGACGCGTTCAACATCCCGAAAGATCAGGTCGCTGCGGCGCAAAACGCATTCCTCCCGGCGATCAAAGGTGCGCTGGCACAAGCGCCGATCAAAGGCACGATTACCCTGTCGGGGTATGAAGGATCGGAGCTTTTGGTCGCGCGTCTGCTTGTCGAAAGCGGCGCTGATTTGCGATATGTCGGCACGGCTTGTCCGCGAACAAAGTGGTCAGACCCGGATCGTGAGTGGCTCGAATCCAAAGGCATCAAAGTCACCTATCGCGCGTCGCTCGAAGACGATTGTGCGGCCATGGAGGCGATTAAGCCTGACCTCGCTATCGGAACGACGCCAGTCGTCCAGAAAGCCAAAGAACTCGGTATTCCGGGCCTTTACTACACCAACCTGATCTCTGCGCGTCCGCTTATGGGCCCGGCAGGTGTCGGTAGCTTGGCCGAAGTCATCAACGCCGCCATCGCGGGCAAGTCCCGGATGGACGACATGAAAGCCTTCTTTGAAGGCGTCGGGCACGGCGACACAGCTGGTGTCTGGGAACGTTCGCCGAACTTGCGCCCAGATTTCCGCGCGCAGCATCAAAAGAAACTCGACAAGCAGGCGCGCGCCGCCAAAGCGCAGGAGATGATCTGATGCTGATCCAAGATCATGATCGCGCGGGCGGATACTGGGGGGCGGTTTACGCGTTCACCGCCGTGAAGGGCCTGCAAGTTGTCATCGATGGACCGGTTGGATGCGAGAACCTGCCGGTCACGTCTGTTCTGCATTATACCGATGCGCTTCCTCCGCACGAACTCCCTATCGTGGTCACTGGCCTCGGTGAGGAGGAGCTGGGTCGAGAGGGGACCGAGGGGGCAATGAAACGCGCCTGGAGTGTGCTCGATCCAGCTCTACCGGCGGTGGTGGTAACGGGATCCATTGCCGAAATGATCGGCGGTGGCGTGACGCCTCAAGGCACCAACATCCAACGCTTCCTGCCACGCACCATTGACGAAGATCAGTGGGAAAGCGCCGACCGCGCTATGACTTGGATTTTCACGGAATTCGGCATGACCAAGGGTCGGATGCCGCCCGAGAAGAAGCGGGAAGAAGGCGCGAAGCCCCGGGTCAACATCCTTGGTCCGATGTACGGCACGTTCAACATGCCCAGCGATCTGGCCGAAATCCGGCGTCTGGTCGAAGGGATCGGGGCCGAGGTTAACATGGTGATGCCGCTGGGTGCGCATCTCGCTGAGATGCGGAACCTCGTGAACGCGGACGTCAACATCTGCATGTATCGCGAGTTCGGTCGTGGATTGGCCGAGTGTCTTGGCAAGCCATACCTGCAAGCGCCGATTGGAATGGACTCTACCACCAAATTCTTGCGCAAGCTGGGTGACATGCTTGGCCTCGATCCCGAGCCATTTATCGAACAGGAAAAGCATTCGACGCTAAAGCCTGTATGGGATCTTTGGCGGTCGGTCACGCAAGACTTCTTTGCAACCGCATCTTTTGGGATCGTTGCGAACGAGACGTATGCACGGGGCATCCGCAACTACCTTGAGGGTGATCTGGGGCTGCCTTGCGCTTTTGCCGTTGCTCGTGTCGCCGGGTCCAAAACCAACAACGAGGAAGTGCGGTCGCTGGTCCATACCAAAAAGCCACTCGTTCTCATGGGGTCCATTAACGAAAAGATGTACCTCGCAGAAATGAAGGCGGGTCATGGCCCGCAGCCGACGTTCATTCCAGCGAGTTTTCCGGGTGCCGCCATACGCAGGCATACCGGCACACCGATTATGGGCTACGGCGGAGCGACCTACCTTCTTCAGGAAGTGTGCAACGGGCTCTTTGACGCTCTCTTCCACATTCTGCCGCTGGCATCCGAGATGGATCAAGCGGATGCCACCCTTACGCCGCTGCGCCGGGATTTCCCGTGGGATCCGGACGCGCAAGCGGAACTGGACCGGATTGTCTCGGAACATCCGGTGCTCACACGAATTTCTGCCGCCAAAAACCTGCGGGACGCCGCAGAGGCCGCAGCTTTGAAACAAGGTGCTGAACGCGTCGTCGTGGAGACGGTTCAGGCTTTGGCCAAAACCCAAGGAGGACCGACACAATGACGGATTTCACCTCTAACGAACCGCGCTCTCACAAGCACGGTCAAACAAAACGTGGGGCGGAATTTCTGTTCTACTTCAGCATCATATTCGTGTTGGCGATCCCGTTCGCCTTCGTGCTGTGGTTGCTTGAGGTGTTTCAGAAACAGACTCTGAACCTGCACGGACCATTGGCGCGCGCCTGGTCCGAGGCAGACAGGATCACCCCGCTTATATTCTCGGCCTGAAAGGGCAGGGGAGCAAGACTGGACACCTGAGAAGGTGGACAGGACCTGCGCAGCTTTCGCTGTGCGGAACCCAGCCGCAGGGAATGCGGCGTCAGCATAACGTTCCGGAGGAAAGTTCATGGCTGATAATACCGACCTGTCCTTCACAGGTCTTACTGACGAGCAGGCCCAGGAGCTGCATTCCGTCTACATGAGCGGCCTTTGGCTGTTCTCGGCGGTTGCAGTGGTTGCACACCTTGCAACCTTCATCTGGCGCCCGTGGTTCTGAGGAAGGATTAGAAAATGGCAAAGTTCTACAAGATCTGGCTCATCTTTGATCCGCGTCGCGTGTTTGTCGCGCAAGGCGTGTTCCTCTTCCTGCTGGCTGCAATGATCCACCTGGTGGTGCTGTCCAACGGCATCAACTGGTTCGAAAAAGCAGCGGGCATGTAACCGTCAGTCGGCCCGCGAGGGCCGGAAAAAAGCTGCGGGCGGTTCTGACGTTCGGCCCGCCCGCAGCAAACCAAACAATAACCACGGCTCGGTCGTCCTGCGACGTGCCGGCAAACGCGGAGACAATGAAGATGGCGCTGCTCAGCTTCGAGAAAAAGTATCGCGTCCGCGGAGGGACGTTGATCGGCGGCGATCTGTTCGACTTCTGGGTGGGCCCTTTCTATGTGGGCTTCTTTGGGGTCACGACTGCCTTTTTCGCCATGCTCGGCACGATCCTCATTCTTTGGGGTGCGGCAGATCAGGGCACATTTAACCCTTGGCTTATCAACATCGCGCCGCCTGACCTGAAATATGGTTTGGGCATGGCACCGCTGATGGAAGGCGGGCTTTGGCAGATCATCACAATCTGCGCGGTCGGCGCGTTCTGCAGCTGGGCCCTACGCGAGGTGGAGATTTGTCGCAAGCTGGGCATGGGTTACCACGTGCCGTTCGCTTTCAGCGTCGCAATCTTTGCATACGTGACGCTCGTGGTTTTCCGCCCGCTTCTGATGGGCGCATGGGGGCACGGCTTTCCGTACGGGATTTTCAGTCACCTCGACTGGGTATCGAACACCGGCTACGCGTACCTTCATTTCCACTACAACCCGGCCCACATGATCGCAGTGACGTTTTTCTTTACCACGACGCTGGCGCTCGCGTTGCATGGCGGTCTGATCCTGTCGGCAGCGAACCCTGAAAAGGGCGAGGAAATGCGCACGCCGGATCACGAAGACACGTTCTTCCGCGACTTCATCGGCTACTCGGTGGGTACGCTTGGTATTCACCGCGTTGGTCTGCTTCTCGCTCTGAACGCCGGTTTCTGGTCTGCCATCACCATTATCATCTCCGGACCCGTCTGGACCAAAGGCTGGCCCGAGTGGTGGAACTGGTGGCTCGAATTGCCCATCTGGGGCGCCAATGTGGGGCTGTAATCATGGCTGAATATCAGAACATCTTCACGCAGGTGCAGGTCCAGGGAAACCCGGAATGGGGCATGCACACTGAATCCGCGGAACGCGAACGCTTTGGTAAAGGCAGCTTTTCAACGCTGATTGGCTGGGTAGGCAACGCGCAGCTTGGCCCCGTTTATCTGGGCTGGACAGGTCTTGTGTCCATCGCCACAGGTTTGCTTGCTCTGAACATCATCGGCCTGAACATGCTGGCGCAGGTTGGCTGGTCGATCCCAGAGTTTATCCGGCAGCTGTTCTGGCTCGCGCTTGAGCCGCCAAGCCCGGAATACGGTCTAAGCATTCCGCCGTTGAATGATGGCGGTTGGTACATCATCGCCAGTTTCTTTCTCTTGATCTCGGTCATGAGTTGGTGGGCGCGGACGTACATCCTCGCCATGGAACACAAGATGGGCAAACACATCTTCTGGGCCTTCGGCTCTGCGATTTGGTTGTTCCTGGTATTGGGTTTGTTCCGGCCAATCCTGATGGGATCCTGGTCAGAGGCGGTGCCTTACGGCATCTTCCCGCACCTAGATTGGACTACAGCGTTCTCGATCCGGTACGGCAACCTTTACTACAACCCGTTCCACGCGCTTTCGATTGTGTTCCTCTATGGCTCGACCCTGCTCTTTGCGATGCACGGTGCGACCATTCTAGCGGTCACGCGTTATGGTGGCGACCGGGAGCTTGAGCAGATCGTTGACCGCGGCACGGCTACCGAACGTGCAGCCCTCTTCTGGCGCTGGACCATGGGCTTTAACGCCACTATGGAAGGCATTCACCGCTGGGCCTGGTGGTTCGCCGTGCTGACACCGATCACAGGCGGCATTGGCATTCTGTTGACAGGTACGGTCGTCGACAACTGGTTCATCTGGGCGCAAGAGCACTACTTTGCACCAATGTATGACGGCTCCTACGGGTACGAAGCCTTTGGAAGCTACGAAACCTTTATTGGACAGGAGGACTGATCATGCTTCCCAAGTGGTTCAGTCAATGGAACCGGGATAATCCGACCGATATCTACGGTCCCGCAATCCTGCTCGGTGCGTTAGGTACCGCTGTCACAGTCGCGGCTTTCCTGGTGGTCGTGGGCCAACCGTTCAAAACGGACAGCTTGCAGACCGGTCCGCGGGGAACGGGCATGTCACGTGCCGAATTCGTTTCTGATCTCGCCAAACCGGATCCGACGATTGAGGTGATGTACACCGAAGATCCCTGGATTCCCGAAGGGGGCGAAGCGCTTGCTGGCGACATCTATGAAAACGTTCAGGTTCTTGGTGCGCTGACGGAAGACAACTTTAACCGTGTCATGCTCGCCATGACCGATTGGGTGTCTCCTGAACAGGGGTGCGCCTACTGCCACGGTAATGTTGAGCTGGAAGAATACGGCAATGATGATCTCTACACAAAGGTTGTTGCGCGCCGGATGATCGAAATGACCCAGGTCATCAATGAAGACTGGGATGGGCACGTGAATGCGAACAAACAGGTTGGCGTCACATGCTACACTTGCCACCGCGGCCAGAACG
The DNA here is from genome assembly GCA_964500115.1 of uncultured Rhodobacterales bacterium. Classification (GTDB taxonomy): domain Bacteria; phylum Pseudomonadota; class Alphaproteobacteria; order Rhodobacterales; family Rhodobacteraceae; genus Marivita. Next base: position 49,647 of record CAZCOX010000001.1, on the reverse strand, counting down.
TACCATCCGACATCTGGTTCAGCTTGGGATCGGTGAACGAGGCTTCGGCAGGCTGGTCTGCTATTCAGAACCGTGTAACCGTGCAGAGCCAATACACCTCCTTGCCGTCAGATGCACTTGAAACCTTCCTTTTGGATTACGGTCGCATCTCCGTTAGCAATCTTGAGGCTCATGTGGCTGAACGTCCGAATGAAGACGGCGTGACAACCTGGCAAGACACTGAACGTACATACAGCCTGATGAATTATGTCGCCAATTCGCTGGGTGTGAATTGCGTATTCTGCCACAACAGCCGCGCATTCTACGATGTCGAGCAGGTCACGCCGCAATGGTCGACCGCGCAACTTGGCATCGCAATGGTTCAAGACATCAACAACGAATTCCTTGTACCGCTCGAAAGTGAATACCCGCCCGAACGGCTTGGCCCGGTTTTCGCGGACGCACCAAAAGCTGCGTGCAAGACCTGCCACAAGGGATATCAACAACCGCTGCAAGGGACGAATGTCATCGCTGACTGGCCCGAGCTCGCGACGACAGGAGAGCCTGTCTACGAATGATCGGTTGGGGCGGTCCGCCGCCCCAGCCATCGCCAGATCCGGTTTTGACGGTTCCCAATGCAAAACCGGATACGGGGCTCAACACCCCGGTTCCCTTCCTGTTGGCTACAGGAAATGGCGTCACGTTACTAGGGTCCCCCCTGGAAAACGTGACGCCGACTTACCCTCCGTCCCCTAGGAGACTGCCAGATGACACACTCTCTCACTCCCAATCTTGATCGGGTCGCTGGCCCTTCTGACTTGCGCACTATGGATGATGCAACGCTTGCCGCCGTGGCCAATGAAGTTCGTTCTGAAGTGATCTCTGCAGTGTCACAAACCGGTGGGCATCTTGGCTCAAGCCTCGGTGTTGTGGAGCTTTCGGTGGCTATTCATGCGGTGTTCAACACCCCCATGGACAAGCTGATCTGGGACGTGGGCCACCAGTGTTATCCGCATAAAATTCTGACCGGCCGCCGTGACCAGATGAAAACGCTGCGCCAGAAAGACGGGATATCTGGTTTCACCAAACGCAGTGAATCCGAATTCGACCCGTTTGGTGCGGCTCACTCCTCCACCTCAATTTCTGCAGCGCTGGGTTTCGCCGTTGGCCGCGACATGGGTCGTCCGACGGGTGATGCGATTGCGGTGATTGGCGATGGGTCGATCAGTGCCGGGATGGCATACGAGGCAATGAACAACGCAGGCCACGAAGGGCGGCGATTGTTTGTCATCCTCAACGACAACGAGATGAGTATTGCCCCGCCGGTGGGCGCGATGTCGTCCTACCTGAGCCGGCTTTACGCCAATGAACCGTTAGCAAGAATGAAGTCTTTGGCTGAAGGGTTCGAAGCTGCATTGCCGGAACCAATGCGCGAAAGCGCCAAGCGCGCGCGGCAACTGGTGACGGGCAACCTTGCCGCCTCTGGCACGCTCTTCGAAGAACTTGGTTTTGAGTATATCGGCCCCATCAATGGCCACGATATGGACCAACTTCTGCCCGTCCTGCGCGCCGCCCGCGCGCGGGCAACGGGGCCGGTTCTGATCCATTGCTGCACAGTCAAAGGCAAAGGTTACGCGCCTGCGGAAAACAGCGCGGACAAGTACCATGGTGTTGCGAAATTCGACGTGGAGTCAGGGACGCAGGCTAAATCGAAGCCCAACGCGCCGAGCTATACCAAGGTTTTTGGCGATACGCTGACTGACGAGGCGGCACGCGATCCGAATATTGTCGGGATTACTGCCGCGATGCCCGGGGGTACAGGGATCGATATTCTGGCCAACAGGTTTCCAAGCCGCGTGTTCGACGTAGGCATCGCCGAACAGCACGCGGTGACCTTTGCGGCTGGCTTGGCCGCATCGGGGTTAAAACCGTTCTGCGCAATATACTCAACTTTCCTTCAGCGCGGGTACGACCAGGTTGTGCACGACGTCGCGCTGCAAAATCTGCCGGTGCGATTTGCGATCGACCGAGCTGGTCTGGTCGGCGCTGACGGTGCAACGCATGCTGGTGCCTTTGACGTCGGTTATCTAACGGCTTTGCCGAACATGACGGTGATGGCGGCTGCAGATGAAGCTGAATTGATGCACATGGTCGCCACCGCGGCTGCGCATGACAGTGGCCCGATTGCATTCCGCTATCCCCGTGGCTCTGGCAACGGGGTTGAAATGCCCGAACGCGGAGAGGTCATCGAGATCGGCAAAGGCCGTGTCTTGCAAGAGGGCGATGACGTGGCGTTCCTGAGTTTCGGGGCGCATCTGGCCGAAATTGAGGCTGCAGCCCGGCTTTTGGAAAAAGATGGGGTGTCTGTAACGATTGCCGATGCACGTTTTGCCAAGCCGTTGGATATCGATCTAATCATTCGGCTGGCCCGAACGCATAACGCCTTGATCACGGTCGAGCAGGGCGCGCGTGGCGGCTTTGGGTCGATGGTGCTGCACGAATTGGCGGATCACGGCATGTTGGATCATGGGTTGAAGGTGCGCACGGTGACGTTACCTGATCGCTTCATCGATCAGGCGTCGCCAGACGAGATGTATGCCGACGCGGGTATGACTCGGTTTGACCTCTACAAGATGGCTGTGTCCCTGACGTCCTCGGACGGCAAGGTTATCCCGATATCGAAAGGGGCCTAGCGCCCCCTTCGCATATGGTTAGACCCAATCGAGCGCATCCTCGACGAGGCCGGTCAGGCTGATAGTGAATTCCGCACCTACAAGGCTATTTGCGTCGACGGCATGGTCGTCGATGATGTCTTTGGCATCCGCGACCGAAGCGTCTGTTCCGTCAAATGCCTGCATCGCCGAATTCGCAACGGAGACATTGTTCAAACCGTTGACGACAGCGTAGTACGCACCAATTTCCGCTTTTGTTTCAAGATATTGCGCATCCGCTGCGCTACCCGTCGCCGCTTTCGCGCCATCGATCATTGCCAGGATAAATTCAGCACGGTCAACTTCGCCATTTTCCAACTGGCCAGTCCAGTAAGCAAACCCCGACGCATCCGGGTTACGGCCAAGGATGTTCGAATAGACAGAAGTCACAAAATTCTCGGTGCCGCCCACGCTGCCATACAAAGCTTGCGTTTCGGGTTGGTCGTAGAATTCGCGCGCGATCTCTTCCATCGACATGCCATCCGCAAGCCGCGACCCCCAGAACAAGAGGCCGGCGGAGTCGGGCGCGCGGTTGAAATACGCGACGTAGAGTTCGCAGAACGCCAGCATATCGGCATCGGTCAAAGAGCTGACATTGGTGAACATGCTCAATGCGAAGTTTGAGTCGCTGAACTGCAAGTTCTCAATACTGTTCAGGGTGTCCGTGCCATCATTCCCGGCACGATCTTCGATCAGAATAGACCCATTGCTTATTGTGATCGCGTAATTGTCGGCTTCCCCGAAATAAACCGCTGTATCCGTTCCACCTTGCCCCGAGATAATGTCATTGCCGCCCGACCCGGTGATCGTGTCATTCTCGTTTGTCCCGACAAGACTTTCCGCGCTCGCGCCGCCGACCAGGACTCCGGATGTGTCGGGCTCTTGAACTGGGTCGTCTACTGCCTTCGGTTCCGTTTTCAAAATGTCGGGCGACGTCTCGCCATCGGTCGTCGCAAAGTTTTGCGTGACCATCACCGAAAAATATGTGCCGCCTTCATAGGTGTATTCACCGGTCTGGATACCGATACCAACCACTTCTAGTTCGGGCGTAAGGATGTTCTCACGATGTCCCGGGCTGTTCATCAGAGCGACGTGTAGATCGTAGACATCGTCAAATAGCCCCGGCGCGCCTCTTTCACTTTGCGCTGCGAGGTTTTCAGCCGAGCGCCATGTACCGGAAAAATCGAAACCGGCGTCGGTCATGCGTTCAGTTGGTGTCGAACCGTCGGCACCAGAATGACCGAACACGTTGTTGTCCAGCATCCAAATCGAATGTGCATCCGCAGATGCGTTCAGAGACTTGTCAAGAACCAGCGCATCAAGGCCGCGCGACGTGCGCTCCTCGTTAACCAGTTCCAACATGTACCGTTCCAGATCACTGGCGGTGGCAGCAGACATCTCAAACTCCCCAGTTCGAGCCCCACGTAGACGTTTAAGAAACGACTAGGGCAACAAACAGGAGCGAATGTGACCAAAATTGGCTAATTCATGCAGGCGATACGCAGCTTTCCGCCAATTCTCCAAAGATCTGTGGCGCAAAGGTGTCAAGGTAAATGCGAAGCCATGGTGTATAGCGCGCGGGTTCGTTTACCACGTCTTTCACAAGGTCGTTGTAGCGCACCCAGCGCGTAGACATGACTTCTTCCGGATTAAGGTTAATTGTCGGCCGGTTTTTGACCTCGGCAACAAAAACATCGACCACTTCGTGCTCGATTAAACCGCCACCGACATCAGCCCGGTATTCCACGCGATCGCGGTATTCGAGATCAAGCCCGGTGATGCCAAGCTCTTCGTTCAGCCGCCTCGTGGCGCAATCGATACTTTCCTCTTCCCAATGCGGATGCGTACAGCAGGTATTCGCCCATAGACCTGGCGTGTGGTACTTGCCCATCGCCCGTCGCTGAATGAGGATTTCGTCACTGCGCATGACAAAGACCGAAATCGCTTTGTGCCGCAGCCCACGGATATGTGCATCAAGCTTTTCAACCGGCCGCAAAGTTTCATTTATCCACGCCGGGATAAGCGTCTGGGTCATACGTGCGTCTCCTGTACCAATCCCAAGAGATGGCGGATGTTCTTGAACCCGATCTTGATGTGCGCCAATGGGCGCGCCTTCACGAGCTTTTTGTTCATATACGCCTCAAACGTCAGCTTTTGAACGTCGACATCGTGACACAGTGAAACAAAACGTTCGCGACGTGAGTCGCTTTTGTAGTACGCGTCCTGCATTTGGCCGAGCACGCGAAAGACTGTCTTATGTTCTTTCATGAACAGCTTGCGCGCCAGCCGAAGGTCTTTGACTCGACCGGTTTTAAGTGACGCAGCGCAGGCGGTGGCGGCAAAGCGGCCGCAAATCATCGCGTAGTAGATGCCTTCGCCACTCGATGGTGCCACGACCCCAGCCGCATCACCCGCGAGCACAACGTCATTTCCATTGTCCCAAACCCGCAACGGCTTGAGCGGAATGGGTGCTCCTTCCTTGCGGAGCGTTTCGCAATCGGCAAGGCCAGATGCCTCGCGCAACGCGGCGGTTGCTTCTTTGAGGTTAACACTTTGCACATAGGTGCCCATGCCCACGGATGTGGTGCCGCCGTGTGGAAATACCCAGCCGTAGAAATCCGGGCTGATTGCGCCATCATAGATAACGTCGCAGCGGACCGGGTCATACACCTCGTTTTTATTAGGTGCGGCTATGATCTCGTGATAGGCAAAGACCAATGGCACCTTGTCTCCGCCAGGTACCTCGTCGCGCGCAACGCGGGACTTGGCGCCGTCCGCGCCGATGATCAGCTTCGTTGCTAGGTGGCGCTCTTCGCCGCTTTCCTTGTCACGGTAGACGACCGAGCGCGTACCGGCGGCTTTGTCCCGTTCAATCCGCACATAAGTGCCGGTGAATCGTTTCGCCCCAGCGGCTTCGGCGCGCGCGCGCAAGAACGGGTCAAAATCTTTGCGGTCAACCATTCCGACAAAGCCGTTTTCAATCGGGATGTCGACATGTCGCCCGGTTGGGGAAATCATGCGGGCCGTGTTGACCTTGGCCACTAGTTGATCGTCGCCGATATGAAAATCCTGCATCAAACGCGGCGGTATCGCGCCACCGCAAGGTTTGATGCGACCCTCGCGGTCAAGCAGAGCGACCTTGTAACCAGAGCGCGCCAGATCTTCGGCTGCGGTTGCCCCGGCTGGGCCACCTCCAACTACAACAACGTCAAACATGGTTATTCCCCCGCGATCAGTTCGGCTTGAACCGGGCGTCCTTCCATGATGCGCAACGCCATAGCGGCAGCGCAGAGGAACAATCCGGCTTCGATGACAAAGACAACGCCAAAGGCAGGCGCGTCGAATGTGAATGTGCGCATGATGTCGGCGGCAGCGGCGCCTGTCAGGCCGCCAAAGCCGGCTGCAATCGCTTGTGCGGCGCCCCAAAGACCCATGCGGGTGCCTTCGCGTTTTTCCCGGCCCTCGCCCGCCAGCGCCATCATGGAGCCAATTGCGGCGACGGCAAATGTGCCGTTGAAGAAACCGAGGGCAAAGACGGCAGGCAAGAGTGTTTGCGGAAACGCGTAGCCACCCAGTATCGCAATGACGCACAGGCTCGCCGCTGATCCTAGGCAGCCGCCGATGACCCAATTTCTGAGCGATCCGAAACGCAGTGCCGTTGCGGCGATGCCGACGGTGAGCATACCTAGGAATACGCCGCCATTTTGGATGCCGGACAGTGTTGTGCTTTCGCCGGGTGTAAACCCAAACACAAGACCTGCATATGGTTCGAGAATGAGTTCCTGCATGAAATACGCGGTCATTGAGAGGAACACAAATATCGTGAACATGCGCGCCTTGGGTTCAGCCCAAACCTCGGACAAGCCTTCGTGGAACGGTACGGGATCAGGTTCAGGTTCCGCTTCGACGCCGCGTTCGATGCGCCATGTGGCAAGGAATGTGATCAGCAGCGCCACCAATCCAACGCCAGACACCACGCGGATCAGAACGGCCGGTGAGTAAGGGTCAAGAAACTGACCCACGACACCGGCGGTCATCGCGATACCAAAGATCATCATCAGCCATGTGATCGTTGCGGCGGCCGCGCGTCGATGTGGTGCTGTTGCGGTGGCAAGCAGCGCCAGTACAGATGTTCCAGCGGCGCCGGCGCCAAGCCCAATGAGCGCATAGGCGAGAATCGAAAGCCCAAGGCCTGTCCAATAGCTTGTCGCCATCTGAACCACGCCAAGAGCGGCCAACACGCCGCCGGTGGCAAGGATCAACATGCCGCGAATGATCCAGCGCGTGCGGTTGCCGCCTTTGTCAGAGATAAACCCCCAATTTGGCCGTGTGATCTGGATTCCGTAGTGTAGCGCAACCAAAGCGCCTGGAAGAACCGCCGCCAAAGCCAGTTCAACGACCATCAGACGATTGAGTGTGGAGGTGGTCAGGACAACGATAGCGCCCAGTGCCATCTGAACGAAACCCAAGCGCACGATGGAAAGCCAACCAAGCGTCATCATAGCACCTCGACCGCGCGCAACGCGAACGCCGTAACCATCATGCCAGAGACGTACATCAAGACACCGGTCGCATTGTACCACGGCGCTTTGGCTTTGGGGTCTTTGAGCATGACAGACATCGCCCAAAGTTGCCCCAATACCAAGCCGAGCACGGCAGATGCGTGCCAAGCCTGCCCCCAATGGGCTAACAGAAGAATGATAAGAACCTGCGGTGCCAACATAACGGCACAGGCAACTTTCGCGGCCTTTTTCGGGCCAAGCGTTACAGGCAGGGAGTTCACGCCCATCTGGCGATCCCCCTCCAACGCTTTGAAATCATTGAGTGTCATGATGCCGTGCGCACCTATCCCATATAGCAATGCGGCAAGGATAATGGGGGCAGAGGGCAAAGTCTGGCTCAGCACGGCTGCCCCCGTGAACCACGGTAAGGACTCATACGACAACCCGACCAGCCCTGGCCCAATCCAACCGGATCGTTTCAGACGGATCGGTTCTATGGAATAGGCCCATGCCGCAATGACACCGACGACTGTCGCGATGAAACCCCAAGTGCCGAGTAAGGCACCCAAGCCGAGCGATAGCACAGACATGGCGATGGCGATCCACAACCCCCATCGTCCGGGTATCCGACCAGAGGGAATTGGGCGTTCGGGTTCATTGATTGCGTCGACGTGCCTGTCACACCAATCGTTCGCAGCCTGGCTCATCCCGCAGACCACGGGCCCCGCGAGAATAATGCCAATGATCAAAAGGCCCAAATGTTCTGTAATGGCGACGCCAGACGCGACCGCACCGCATGCATAGGCCCACATTGGTGGAAACCATGTGACAGGCTTAATCAGCTCCAACATGGCGGAAGGAGCAGGGTAGCGATCTTGGTGTAAACTTACACTGACAGTCATGTGTAAACTAGACACGACAAATCGATTCACTTCAAGTGAAACTCATGCGTCAATTGTGCGGTGAGACGGGTTTATCGGCCTGTATCAGCCGTCATCCGAACCTTTGTTCAAAAGGCCGTATTTCCGAAGTTTCACGTAGAGGCTCTGGCGTGACAGACCAAGCATTTCAGCAGCGGCGACACGGTTGTTCCGGGTCAGGCTCACCGCCGTCTCAATGCACATCTTTTCGACGACATCGGTGGTTTCCGAAACGATTTCTTTGAGTGTCGCCGACCCAACCAATTCCATAACGTTGCGGCTCGACTCTTCGGTGGTTTGTAGAGGCGACTTGCGCATTGCATCAACGCGGCTGACATCCCGGATGATGAAACCCAGCTCTGGTTCGCCAAGGCTTTCGATAAATGTCACTGACATTTCGACAGGCGTTTTCGCGCCAAAGTCGTTAAGAAGTTTTGTCGAGTAAAGACGCATCTGCCCGGTGCGACGCGCGTTTTCGACAAGTACGCTCATGTCGATCTGTCCGCGTCCGAGGAAATCCGCCAAGCTGCGGCCCCGCACGTCTACCGCATGCGCGGCATCGACCAGATCAAGGAACGCGTCATTGCATGCCTCAATGCTGCCGGTGACAGAGGTAAAGACAATCGCGTCTGACCCCTTTTCAAAGACAGACGACAGATTGCTCGACAAATTGTCGAACTTCGTTGCGCTTTCCTCGGCGGTCGTCATCCGGCAGATCAGAATGCGTTCACCCGCTGCGCGGAACACGCTGGGCGAAATGATGATCCGCTGTCGCCCCCGGCGAGACTGAACCTCAACACCGTGCGTGTCTTCCGAGATGGCCGCGTTGATCAAAGCCTCAATGAACTCTTCGCGGCGCCGGTCGCGGAACTCCTGCGCGAAGGACGACCCAATCAGGTCTTCACGAGTCGACCCGAATAGAGCTGCGGCGGGATCATTCAGGTCTTTGATTTTGCCGTCACCAACCGAGATGAAAACAATGCTGTCGCGCACGGTGCGCAACAAAAGACGATAGCGCGCATCAAATTCGCGCCGCGCCTCATACCCCTGCTCTAGCGACATCTGCGCTTGAACAAGTTGTTGCTGCGTTTCTGCAATAGGGCGAAGATCGCGCCCAAGCATCAAGAAGGAGCCATCGGACCCAAATGGGTGAAAGCTGTATCGAATAGGAAATTCCCAGATCGCATTGTCAGAGTGATTGAGCTCAACCGATCTTGTCGGAGCCTCGTTCGCCTCCAACCGCGACATAACGCCTTCCATCTTGGGAATGCTTTCGCGTGTCAGGAATTCCTTGATCGCGCGGCCTTCCCAGTGATCGAGCTTTCCAAAAGACGGCTCATTTGGGTTTACGAGCACGGCAAGTATGATGCCTTCGCGCGATACGACGAGCGCGATATCGGAGGCCACCGCGATTATGCTCGACAATACAGTCGCGTCGATCAATGGCACGGAGCCACTGCTCCAGAAATTGGACCCACTAGTGTTCATCGGCAGTGCCAAAGACTTCACTTCTTAACTTCTTTTTTTCGCAAAGCTTGAGCGCAACCTTTACGTCGTTCGTTACCAGGTCAACCTCTGTCTTTTCCTTGACGCCATCAGTCAGGTTCAAAACGATCCCACCCAATGCCATGGGTGGCGGCGATTTAGTCCCGGCTCTTAAGCGTCTAACCATCTTTGCGATTGATGCAAGCGCATCAGGCCTAGAACCGGAAAACATAATCATGTCGTAGCTTTCTTCCGACAGTGCCCGGAGGATCGTTTCTGATCGCGCACCGAACAGAATTCTGACGGATGCACCCATCCGGCGCATCTGGGCCGTTGCTACGTGCGGTCCCAGTGTATGACTATCATTGCCCTGCAGGATCAACATGATGTTGATGCCGTAGGCGACTTGCGACGGCTTTGCGGCCCAAGGCGGGGCAAGAAGCGTTAATAGTCCTTGAAGTCTGGCCGTTGCAATCGTCACCTTGGCAAAGCCGATGATATCCTCAACCCACATGCGCCCCAGTTCCTGTGCGGCTTGCGGGATGTAGATATCGACAATCTGATCAGAGGTAATTCGACGGTCTTTCAGGCTTTCAACAAGCGCTTCGGCTTTGAAGCCGCCATCGTCCAGCGATGCTTCTACCAGCCTCTGCACCATACTGGCGCGAATGGTTTGTGCCCCGGCATCACCCTTTTCGTTGAGAACAGAAATAACTGTAGACGCCAGTGCCGTCACATCTGGGCGGTTTTCGTCAGAAACTGTGCGGTCGTCAGAATGGTCACTCGCCATGACAAGACCTCAAGTACCGGGAACAGCGCAACACTATGTCATGCTGGTCAGACACCCACAGTGTCCGATTCTTCCTGTTAAATGTCAAAGATAATTGACACCAAGGCAGGTTCCACTTTGGTTTCAACGCGATACGCGATGATAAACCTCAATAAAACAAAAGTTTTTCACAGACTCTTGCAGAATCGCCGAGGCGCCAACCCTGTAACGTTGGCAACATCACCAAAGTGTAAGTTTTAATTGACACTCACCGTGATCAGTAGATACTTTTTGATGGGAGTAAACGGAATCGTACACATGCCTGACCCACACCGCGCCTTGGAAAAACCGGTGTTCCTCTACACTGAGGAACAGCGCGCGCGCCGTGACAACAGCGTGTGGACATTGGTGCAAGGCGTTCTCGCGCCGCTGCAGTTCCTGGTGTTTCTCGTCTCATTGGCGCTGGTATTGCGATACTTGTTGACCGGGTTCGGCTACGACGCGGCGACACTTTCGATTCTCGCAAAAACGGCGTTCTTGCTAACGATCATGGTCACCGGCGCGATCTGGGAAAAGGTCGTGTTCGGGCAGTACCTGTTCGCGCCGTCATTCTTTTGGGAAGACGTATTCTCGTTTCTCGTGATCGCCCTGCACTTGGCTTATGTCTGGGCGCTCTGGACCGGTGCGCTGTCTCCAACGCAAGAAATGTGGCTCGCATTGGCAGCCTATGCGGCCTACGTCGTGAATGCTGGTCAGTTCCTTTGGAAATTGCGCGCCGCGCGCCTTCAGGCGAGTGCTCAAGCTCCAGCCGAAGGGGCTGCCGCATGACCGAACAGTTTGCTCCACCCCCATCCCGTGGATGCTCAAACACACCCGTCCTCAAAGAGCGCGGTCAGCACGAGGTGTTTTGCGGGCTGACCGGGATTATTTGGCTTCACAGGAAAATGCAGGATGCGTTTTTCCTTGTGGTCGGCAGCCGCACCTGTGCGCATCTTTTGCAGTCTGCTGCCGGCGTGATGATCTTCGCCGAGCCGCGTTTTGCCACTGCCATCCTCGAAGAGACCGATCTCGCAGGCATGGCCGACGCGCAGCAAGAACTGGACCGTGTGGTCAGCGAATTGCTCACACGTCGGCCAGATATCAAGCAGCTCTTTCTCGTCGGGTCTTGCCCCTCGGAGGTCATCAAGCTCGATCTCGAAAAAGCAGCGGAACGTATGAGTGCGCAGTTCGCACCCAACGTTCGTGTGCTAAGCTATTCAGGTTCCGGCATTGAGACCACGTTCACCCAAGGTGAGGATGCCTGTCTAGCGGCCATGGTGCCGGTCTTGCCGGAAACCCAAGAGCGCGAATTGCTTTTGGTCGGCGCATTGCCGGATGTGGTCGAAGAGCAAGCCATCGGCCTTTTGGAAGCGATGGGTATCGGGCCGATCCGCGTTCTGCCTGCATCGCGTGTGGCTGGTGAATATGGGATCGGCCCAAACACGCAATACGCGTTGACGCAACCGTTCCTGACGGACACCCATGAAGCGCTTCAGCGGCGCGGTGCCAATCACATCGCGGCACCGTTTCCGTTTGGTGAGGAAGGCACAACCCAGTGGTTGCGCGCCATTGCCGACCAATTTGGTGTCAGCGATGCGAAATTTGCCGAAGTCACGGATGCCCCACGCGCGCGTGCCCGCAAAGCTGTGGCGCGAGCGTCTGAGGTGCTCAAGGGCAAATCCGTTTTCTTTTTCCCGGATAGCCAGTTGGAAATCCCATTGGCGCGTTTCCTGACCCGCGAATGCGGAATGGAGGCCGTCGAGGTCGGCACCCCCTTTATCCATCGGTCGGTCATGTCGCCCGATCTGGACCTTTTGGCCGAAGGCCCGGTTATTGCAGAGGGTCAGGATGTCGACAAACAGCTTGAACGGTGTCGCGCGGCTCGCCCAGATCTGTCGGTTTGTGGCCTTGGTCTTGCCAATCCTCTCGAAGCCGAGGGCCTGACAACCAAGTGGGCCATCGAGTTGGTGTTCACGCCCGTGCATTTCTACGAACAGGCAGGTGACCTTGCTGGCCTCTTCTCCCGCCCAGTGCGCCGCCGCGACCTCCTAAAGCTGGAGGCGGCGGAATGAAGCTGACCGTTTGGACATACGAAGGCCCGCCGCATGTCGGCGCGATGCGGGTCGCAACGGGCATGAACGACATGCATTACGTCCTGCATGCTCCGCAGGGCGACACGTACGCAGATCTGTTATTCACGATGATCGAGCGGCGCAATCACCGTCCGCCAGTCACCTACACCACGTTTCAGGCCCGCGATCTGGGCGCAGACACCGCCTACCTTTTCAAGGATGCCGCCAGGGCCGCTTACGAGCGCTTCAAGCCTGAGGCAATGATTGTTGGCGC
>CAZCOX010000001.1:34582-36796 GCA_964500115.1 uncultured Rhodobacterales bacterium | reverse complement strand
GACATGGGAATTGAGGTGAATGTGGTGGCACCCATGCCCGCGTCACCGTGTGATATCGCGAGATTGGGTCAGGCGCATTTCAATGTTCTTATGTATCCCGAAACCGCCGAAACAGCGGCGCGGTATATGGAGCGTGAGTTTGGGCAGCCCTACACCAAAACTGTCCCGATTGGAGTGGGTGCGACCCGCGACTTCGTTGCTGAAGTCGCGAAATTAGGCGGGGTAGAGCCGCATTTAGACGAAAGTCGCCTGCGGATACCTTGGTATTCCTCAAGCGTTGACAGTACCTATCTGACGGGAAAGCGCGTTTTCCTGTTCGGCGACGGCACCCACGTTGCCGCTTGCGCGCGCATCGCACGCGACGAGATGGGCTTCGAGGTGGTTGGCATGGGGTGCTACAACCGCGAACAGGCGCGTCTGATCCGCGGTTTGGCAAAGGAATACGGCGTCGAAGCGCTTATCACCGACGACTACCTCGAAGTTGAGCGCCGGATCGAAGAACTGGCGCCTGAGATGATCCTTGGCACCCAGATGGAGCGCCACATAGGTAAGCGCTTGGGTATTCCATGCGCCGTCATTTCCGCGCCGGTCCACGTTCAGGATTTCCCCGCGCGGTACTCCCCGCAGATGGGCATCGAAGGCGCGAATGTCATCTTCGACACCTGGGTGCATCCGCTTGTCATGGGTCTTGAAGAGCACCTGCTCACCATGTTCCGCGAAGATTTTGAATTCCACGACGATGCTGGTGCAAGCCATCATGGCCACAAGGCAAAACTGCGTGAGATCGGGCTTTCGGAGGATGTTGCGCCAGTCTCAAACACATCATCTGAAGCGAACACCGATCCCATTGAGATTGTGTGGCTTCCCGCAGCCGAAAAAGAGTTGAAGAAAATCCCGTTCTTCGTGCGCGGCAAGGCAAAGCGCAACACAGAAACCTTTGCGACCGAACGCGGTGTCTCGGAAATCAGCATCGATACGTTGTACGAGGCGAAAGCCCATTATGCGCGATAGTTTCACAGAAGCCCGGGCGTATAACATCGCCATCATCACGCTGGACAGCCATTCGGCTGGACCCGTGGCGCGGGCGTCTGTCAGGTTAGCACAAGACTTTCCGGGTTTGTCGGTATCGGTTCACGCGGCTGCGACATGGGCAGAAACACCCGAAGCGCTGGACGAGGCAAAACAAGCCATTGCCGAAGCCGATATGGTCATTGCCAATCTGCTTTTCCTGGAAGAGCACATCAAGCCGATCATGGATGATCTGCGCGCTGTGCGTGACAACGTCGATGGCATGATCGGCGTGATCGCCGATGGCGAAATCATCAAGCTGACAAAGCTGGGCAAGCTCGACATGAGCAAGCCCGCGTCGGGGATGATGAAAATCCTCAAGTCGCTGAAACCGAAGTCTGACAAGTCGCCAACCGAAACCGGCGAAAAACGGATGCAACAGCTGCGCCGCTTGCCAAAAATCCTCAAGATGATCCCCGGCAAAGCGCAGGATCTACGGTCTTGGTTCCTTGTCATGCAATATTGGCTCGGTGGATCTGACGACAACATCGAAGCGATGGTTCGCTACCTTCTGGGCAAATATGCCAAGGGTCGCGAGGAGTGGTTGGGCGCGGACGCGCAAGCGCCAATCGATTATCCGGATGTGGCGCTGTATCACCCGGACTTGCCCCAGCGCATCGCAACCGACATCGCAGATCTGCCGCGCCCGGCAGAGGTGAAAGCGACTGTCGGATTGCTGATGATGCGGTCCTATGTCTTGGCGAACGACACAGCGCACTACGACGCCGTCATCCGTGCGTTTGAGGCAAAAGGCATAGCGGTTGTCCCTGCATTCGCAGCCGGCCTCGATGGTCGGCCAGCCATTGCGGCGTACTTCCGCAACGATGACGTGACGACGATCGATGCAATGGTGTCTTTGACCGGATTTAGCCTTGTTGGCGGTCCCGCATATAACGACAGCACGGCAGCTATCGAAGTGCTCCAAGACCTCGACATCCCGTATATCGCGGCGCATCCACTTGAGTTTCAAACGCTGGGCCAGTGGTCAGAAGCGGACCAAGGCCTCGGCCCGATTGAAACCACAATGTTAATTGCGTTACCCGAGCTTGATGGCGCGACTTGCCCAACTGTGTTTGGTGGGCGGCACGGGCCGGACGGGTGCAGCGGGTGCCACTATAAGTGCCCGCGCAATGAGCAAAGCAGAGC
>CAZCOX010000001.1:17907-34482 GCA_964500115.1 uncultured Rhodobacterales bacterium | reverse complement strand
CGGACGGGTGCAGCGGGTGCCACTATAAGTGCCCGCGCAATGAGCAAAGCAGAGCAATGGCACCGTGCCTTGAGCGCATCGACAGCCTTGCCGAGAAGACACTGCGTCAGGCCACGCTCCGTCGGAAACAGAATGCGGACAAAAACGTCGGCATCGTGCTCTTCGGCTTTCCGCCCAATGCGGGTGCGGTTGGAACCGCTGCATACCTCAACGTCTTTGAATCGCTGTTCAACACGCTCCATGCGATGAAGGCAGATGGCTACGATGTTGAGGTTCCGGAAACCGTTGAGGCCCTGCGCGCTGCAGTATTGGAAGGCAACGCAAAGCAATACGGTCAAGAGGCTAACGTCGCGGCGCATGTCAGCGCGGATGAGATTGTTCGTAACACGCCGCCGCTGAAAGCGGTTGAGGCGGTGTGGGGTCCTGCACCCGGCAAAATCCAGTCGGACGGTCGCGGCGTGTTTGTTCTTGGCGCTCAATTCGGCAAGGTTTTTGTCGGCGTACAGCCCACCTTTGGGTACGAGGGCGACCCGATGCGGCTCTTGTTCGAAAAAGGGTTCGCGCCGACACACGCCTTCGTTACCTTTTACCTTTGGCTGCGCAACACGTTTAACGCTGATGTCGTCTTGCATTTCGGAATGCACGGAGCGCTGGAATTCATGCCCGGCAAACAGGCTGGCCTTGGTGCGCGGGATTGGCCAGATCGTTTGATCGGCGAAATGCCAAATGTTTATCTTTATGCGTCCAACAACCCGTCCGAGGCCTCCTTGGCAAAGCGCCGGTCTGGTGCCGTGACCGTCACGCATCTGACACCCCCGCTTGCACAATCCGGTCTCTACAAAGGCCTGCAAGAGCTCAAAGACAGCCTGACGCGTTGGAGAGCGTTAGACCCGGCTGACGCGGTTCGCGCCGATTTGGAAGCGCTCATCGCTGAGCAGGCCGAGGCGGTCGACATGGTGGGAAGTGCGCCCGAAGCCTTGTGGCTCAAACTACTAGAAACCGAAGACGCACTGATTCCCGAAGGGTTGCACGTGGTCGGCAAGCCGTTCGGTGATACTGCGCGAGTGGAATACCTCAAGCTGATCGAAGGCTTGGATGACGAGACCCGCGACCGGGTCGATGCGCTTTTACAAGGAGACCACGAGACAGCAGGACTGCTGCGGGCCTTGTCAGGACAGTACGTCGCTCCAGTACCCGGAGGTGACCTCATTCGCTCGACGGATGTTTTGCCAACAGGGCGGAACATCCATGCTTTTGATCCCTTCCGCATGCCGACGGAATACGCCTGCCGCGACGGGGCAAAGCAGGCGGAGTTGCTGCTTGAGACGCATGACACTCTCCCACGCACAGTAGCTTTAGTGCTTTGGGGGTCGGACAATATCAAATCTGACGGCGCGCCGCTTGCACAAGCGTTGGCGCTTATTGGTGCAAAACCACGGTTCGACAGCTTTGGCCGAATTGCGGGCGCGGATCTGATCCCACTGCAGGAACTGGGCCGCCCGCGTATTGACGTTGTGATGACGCTGTCCGGTATTTTCCGTGATTTGCTGCCGTTGCAGACTCGCATGTTGGCCGAGGCTGCGAAAAAGGCAGCGGAAGCGGACGAACCACTGGAGCTCAACTACATCCGCGCGCACGCTTGGGTTTATGCGCAAGAAAACGGAGTTGATCTGGAAACTGCTGCGTTGCGTGTCTTTTCGAACGCCGAAGGCGCGTATGGGTCCAATGTCAACGCTCTGGTCGACAGCAGCGCGTTTGGTGACGAAGATGAATTGGCCGACGCCTATGAAAAGCGGAAGTCATTTGCCTACGGCGTGAGTGGAAAATCTGCAGCCAATCCTGAGTTGTTGCAGGAGACTTTGAAGACTGTTGATGTCGCCTATCAGAACCTCGAATCCGTAGAACTGGGTGTCACCACTGTCGATCATTATTTCGATACGCTCGGCGGTATTTCCCGCGCCGTGAAACGTGCGCGCGGCGGCACGGAAGCGGCGATCTACATTTCCGACACGACGCGCGGCAACGGCAAAATGCGCACTTTGCAAGATCAGGTTGCGCTAGAGACCCGGTCGCGCAGCCTGAACCCGAAATGGTTCGAGGGCATGCTGGAACACGGCGCCGAAGGGGTGCGCCAGATCGAGGCGCAGGTGACCAACACGATGGGATGGTCCGCGACGACTGGTAAGGTCGAACCTTGGGTTTACCAGCGCCTGAGCGAAACGTTCGTTCTCGACGATGACATGCGTAAACGCCTTGCTGATCTGAACCCAACCGCGTCCAGCCGCATGGCGAACCGCCTGCTGGAGGCGCATGACCGCAATTACTGGCAACCCGATGCCGAGACGCTGGCCGCGCTGCAAGACGCCGCCGACGCGCTCGAAGATCGCCTTGAAGGGATCGCTGCCGAATGAGCGCGCTAGACATGAATTGGAGCCTTTCATGAGCCCACTTGACGCAAAAAGCCCGCCCGCCGCGAAAGCCGCGATGCGCGAAGCCGCTGGTTTGAAAGAGCGCGGCATCGGCGCGCCGCCGGTTCTGAAGGGGCAGGACGGCGAAGGGTCGGTGCAAGTGCATCAGGACAATTCGATGAAGATCGAAGGGGCCAAGGTGTTCGCTGTTTATGGCAAGGGCGGTATTGGCAAATCGACCACATCCTCGAACCTCTCTGCTGCGTTTTCCAAGCTGGGCAAACGCGTGTTGCAGATCGGGTGTGACCCGAAGCATGACAGCACATTTACTCTGACGGGTCAGCTTCAACCAACCGTAATCGATATCCTGAAAGAGGTCGATTTTCACGCTGAGGAGTTGCGGCCAGAAGATTTCATGGCCGATGGTTTCAACGGCGTGAAATGCATCGAAGCGGGCGGTCCCCCTGCCGGTACCGGTTGTGGCGGTTATGTTGTTGGCCAGACGGTGAAACTGCTCAAGCAGCACCACCTGCTGGAAGACACTGACGTCGTCCTGTTCGACGTTCTGGGTGACGTGGTCTGCGGCGGCTTTGCTGCCCCGCTTCAGCATGCTGATCGCGCGATGATCGTCACAGCGAATGACTTTGACAGCATCTACGCAATGAACCGGATCATTGCGGCGGTGCAAGCGAAGTCTTCGAACTACAAGGTGCGTCTTGCTGGCTGTGTCGCCAACCGGTCCAAAGACACCGATGAGGTGGATCGTTTCTGTGACAAAGTCGGCTTTAAGCGCATCGCGCACATGCCGGATTACGATGCGATCCGCCGTTCGCGCCTGAAGAAAAAGACGCTGTTCGAGATGCCGGATGAGGAAGACATCGTAATGGCCCGCAAGGAATACATCCGTTTGGCGGAAACTCTTTGGAACGGCACCGAGGCGATGACGCCCACGCCATTGGAAGACCGCGATATCTTTGAACTGCTGGGGTTCGATTGATGAGTTACGAACTCACCCGCGACCGGGTCGAACACTATTTCGACCGTACGGCAACAAAAGTATGGGAGCGCCTAACATCGGACGCTCCCGTTAGCCGTATTCGCGAAACTGTCCGCAAAGGTCGCGACCAGATGCGGGACAAGCTTTTGTCTGCTTTGCCCGCTGACTTGAACGGCGTGCGCGTGTTGGATGCCGGTTGCGGTGCCGGGCAGATGACCCATGAACTCGCCATGCGCGGGGCAGAGGTGACAGCAGTCGATATCTCTCCGTCATTGGTGCGGATCGCAGAAGAGCGGTTGCCGAATACTTTGAAGTCCCGCGTAACATTTACCAGTGGTGACATGTTGTCGGCAGATCTCGGGTCGTTTGACCATGTCATCGCGATGGACAGCCTGATTTACTACAGCGAAAACGACATTCGCCGCGCATTGGACAATCTGGGCAGCCGTACGAGCGGATCAGTTGCCTTTACCGTCGCCCCGCGCACGCCGCTTTTGATGACGATGTGGTATGCGGGCAAGGTGTTCCCCAAATCGGACCGATCACCGACGATGATCCCGCATGTGCCATCTCGTCTTTCAAAAACAGTCTCTGAAATCGGCCAACTTAACGATTTGGGTCGTGTGACATCGGGCTTCTACATCAGCCAGGCGCTGGAGTTTTGCCCATGATCGTAAGCCGCTCACAGGTGAAGTCTCTGGGCCTTCGGGTGCTGCCGTTTTCGGACGCGGCTTCTGACGATTTGCCTTTGGGTCAACTGTTGCGGCTTGCGTTATTCCAAGTGTCGGTCGGCATGGCAGGGGTCATGCTGCTGGGCACGCTGAACCGGGTGATGATCGTCGAACTGAGCGTGCCTGCAACCTTGGTTGCGATCATGGTGGCACTGCCGGTTCTGATTGCCCCTTTCCGCGCCCTGCTCGGTTTCAAATCCGACAACTACCGGTCTTCGATTGGATGGAAGCGTATCCCGTACCTTTGGTTCGGAACGCTTTGGCAGTTTGGTGGTCTGGCCGTGATGCCTGCCTGCCTTTTGGTGCTGGGCGGAGACGTGACCCACGACATTCCATTCGCGGGCGAGGTCCTGGCCGCGCTGGCGTTCGTGATGACCGGTCTCGGTATGCACATGACCCAAACGGCCGGTCTTGCGCTGGCGGCAGACCGTGCAACCGACGAGACACGCCCGCGTGTGGTCGCACTTTTGTACGTGATGTTCCTCGTCGGCATGGGTGTTTCGGCTGTTCTGATCGGTTGGTTGTTGCGGGATTTCTCGGGCGTTCAACTGATCCGCGTTGTGCAAGGCTGCGCTTTGCTGACAGTCGTGCTGAATCTGGTCGCTTTGTGGAAACAGGAACGTGTCCAGCCGATGACGAAAGCCGAACGGGAGGCGCCGCTGCCGTCTTTCAAGGACGCGTGGACGGACTTTACCCAAGGCGGCACGGCAGGACGTCTGATCGCTGTCGTTTTCATCGGCACCATGGCCTTTAACATGCAGGACGTACTGCTGGAGCCATACGGCGGTGAGATCCTTGGATTAAGCGTATCGGCCACGACATTGCTGACCGCCACGTGGGCGGCTGGCGCGCTGGTTGGGTTTGCGCTTGCGGCGCGCATTCTTTCCAAAGGCGGAAACACGTACCGCATGGCGTCCGTTGGCCTGTTGGTTGGCGTTGTGGCCTTTAGCACTGTGATCTTTGCGGCACCCATGAACTCGACTTTCCTGTTCTTCACGGGTGCAGGCCTGATCGGCTTTGGCGGCGGCTACTTTGCCATTTCCACCCTGACTGCTGCGATGACACTGCCAGCCGAGGGGCTGGCCGGACGCGGGCTGGCGCTGGGAGCGTGGGGTGCTGCGCAAGCGACGGCTGCAGGCCTTTCGATTTTGATTGGCGGGGCCACGCGCGACGCGGTCAACGTCGTTGCGATGTCTGGTCGTTGGGGGGAAGTCCTGGCCGATCCGGTGACCGGATACTCCGTCGTTTACCACCTCGAAATCGCGCTTCTGTTTGCATCGCTCGTCGTGCTTGGGCGCCTGATCAGCAAGAACAGAAGACTTCATTTTTCCAAACAGAATTCGACAAGGCTGGGCCTTGCGGATTTCCCGACCTGAGCAAGGCCCATCAAGGAGCGTATCAAGATGACAGAAGACTATATCCTTGGAAACCTAGACCTCGCGAGTATCTCGCTTTGGGTCTTTTTCATCTTTTTCGTCGGTCTCGTGATCTGGATCCAGCGCGAGAACCAGCGTGAAGGGTATCCTCTGATGGATGAAGACGGCACGCAGGCCGATGGCGGCGGCGTGTTTGCACCGCCAGCCGACAAAACCTTCAAACTGCCCCATGGTCGGGGCGAATACACGGTGCCATCCGGCCAGACTCAGGAACGTGGCGATATCGACGGGTTGCTCACCCGGACCCCGGACAGCGGCGGTTTCCCATACGATCCAGCTGGCAATCCACTTGCCGACGGTGTTGGGCCAGCAAGCTGGGCACCACGTCGGGATGAGCCGGAACTGGACGGGCATGGCCACCCAAAGATCATTCCAATGTCTGGAAGCGAAAGCTTTCGGGTGTCCGCCGGTCGCGACCCTCGTGGATTGCCGGTTGTCGCCGGTGACGGCGCGATTGTTGGCAAGATCAGTGACATGTGGGTGGATGAGCCCGAACAAATGGTGCGCTACCTCGAGATCGAACTCGACGCTGAATATGGCGGCGGCGCGCGGCTTGTGCCGATCACGTTCACGCGCATCTGGTCGAACCGGGTCAAAATCCGGTCGATCTTTGGGGAGCACTTCCAAGGTGTTCCAAAGCTTGCCGCTGCACACCAGGTGACCAAGCTCGAGGAAGACCAGATCAGCGCCTACTACGGCGGTGGCACGCTCTACGCCAGCCAAGAGCGCCAGGACCCGCAAATCTAACCTGATCTTGCCAATCAAGGGGAACCACCATGTCGCATGACGACTTCGAAATCGAACCGGTCAAAGGCCTGCCAGAGAAACCACCCGAGGGTGAGGTGATCCTGTGGCAGGGCAAACCGGCATGGTGGCCACTGGCGAAGGAGTCGCTCAATCTCTTGTGGGTCGCGGGATATTTCGTGTTCCTGGCCTGCTGGCGCTTTGTCGCTGTGGTTGATCTGATGCCCTTGCAGCAAGCCATTGGCGCGTCTGTCCCGTTCCTGATCCTTGGTGCAATCACCTGCGCAATCCTTTTGGTCATCGCCTGGGTGCAGGCTTACTACACGGTCTACACAGTCACGAACCGCCGCGTTGCTATGCGCATTGGAGCTGCGCTGAACGTGACACTGAACCTGCCTTACACGCAGATTGGGGCAGCGACTTTGGACTTGCGCAAGTCGGGTACGGGCACGATTGCATTTTCGCTGCTTGGCAGCACGCGGATCAGTTACCTGGTGTGCTGGCCACATGTGCGCCCATGGAAGATTTCGCCGACACAACCGGCGCTGCGCTGCATCCCGGAGGCTGAAAAAATCGCCGCCATGATCGCCGAAGCAGCAGAGGCGCGCGTGACAACGCCGAAGGTGGAACGCGCTGTACCACTGCCATCTTCTGTGGCGGCTGAGTGAGGGTTTGGTGATGCAAACAACCGCCTTAGATAAACCCCGCATTCACGCGTCTGAGAAAGAACTGGTGCCGCGCATTCTGGTGCGCGCAATGTTCGGCATGGTGGTTCTGTGCCTTGTCATGGTCAGCATCTATCGCTGGCTGGATGGACCGGTTCAATATACCGCGCCGAAGTCACCGGTGGCGGTGGAAAAGATCCTGTTTCTTCAAGGCGACATGTCAGGCGCTGCGTTGGCCTCGGACGAAGATGGCAACGTTATTGCCGATCTGGGTCCGGAACAAGGGGGATTTATTTCGGGCGTGTGGCGCGTATTGCAGCGTGAACGCACCAAGGCCGGCGTCGATCTGAACGGTCCTGTGATCGTTCGGTCGCGCGAAAACAAGCGTCTTGAGATTTTTGACCCCAGTACGGGGTGGGGGGCCGACCTGATGGGGTTTGGCACCGATAACGCAGCCGCTTTCGCCAAGCTGCTGAAGTAAGAGAGGGAACCAACAATGGGCTTATTGACCAAAGATATCGAACGGGCACCCTGCACGGTGGAAATCAGCCACTGTTTCGAGAGCCTGCATGCGCATGTGCGTTTCAACAACGGTGCCGTGATCTACCCCGGTGACGAAGTGAAGGTGCAAGGGCCAGAGATTATGGCCCCTTTTGGCGAAGTTGTTTCGGAAGACCGCGAGGCGGTGATCGTGCGCGCTTCCAAGCTGGAACAGTTGTGGACGCGTCTGACCGGTGACTTCGAAGTTATGGAGCTTTGCGAGTTCTCCTTTTCTGAAGAGGTGACGCTATGAACATGCATGCCAAGCACACCGCCGATGCGGCAACCGTCGAAGAGGGCCTCGCCATTCAGGAGGAACAGGCGAAGTACGACGACAATTTCGCCACCGAAACGGCGATGTCGAACACGCTGCTTACGCCGCGGTTCTACACTACCGATTTTGATGAGCTGGACTCGATTGATGTGTCAGACATCCGCGAAGAATGGGACGAGCTGATCGCCCAGATGGTAAGCGACCCAAACAAGGGCCACTTTAAGAAGAACGAAGATTGGGACCATGTCGATTGGGAGAACATGGAGCCGCAGTTGAAGAAAGAATTCATCGATTTCCTGATTTCAAGCTGTACCGCCGAGTTCTCGGGCTGTGTTCTCTACAAAGAGATGAAGCGGCGCGGGAACAACGCCGATATCACACAGCTCTTTCAACTTATGGCACGGGACGAGGCGCGGCATGCCGGCTTTATCAATGACGCGTTGCGTGAGGCCGGTCTGCGGGTGAACCTTGGCTTCCTCACGCAGTCGAAGAAGTACACCTACTTCCGGCCAAAGTTTATTTACTACGCGACATACCTGTCCGAAAAGATCGGTTACGCGCGGTACATCACGATCTTCCGTCATCTTCAAGCAAACCCAGAGCATCGGTTCCACCCGATCTTCAAATGGTTTGAAGAGTGGTGCAATGACGAGTTCAGCCATGGCGAGGCGTTTGCCTTGCTCATGAAGACGGATCCGAAGCTGACCAGCGGGCACAATGTTTATTGGATCAAGTTCTTTCTGACGGCGGTCTACGCAACAATGTATGTGCGTGACCATCAGCGCCCCGCTTTCCACAAGGCGCTAGGTGTTGATCCGGATTGGTACGCCCACGAAGTCTTTACCAAGACATCAAAGCTGAGCGAGCAGATTTTTCCGATCACGCTCGACATCGATCACCCGCGCTGGCAGCCAACCCTTGAGAAATTGCAACGCGCCAATGCTCAGATCGCTGAAGCCAAAGAAGAAGGCGGCGTCGGTGGTAAGATCAAGCAGATCGCAGGTTCGGCCAAAGCCGCAATGTGTTTTGTGTCGCTCTACACGATCCCCGCAAAGAAACATCAGGTGCCGGAAGAAACGCGTTTGGTGCCAGCATATTAAACCGTTTCGCCGCGCATTGCGCGGCGATCGGGTGGGGGCCCTGCCCCCACACCCCCGGCATATTTTGAAAAAGAAGAAGGACAGATGAGCTTTTTACATGACCCGTGGATCGCGGCCCTTGCGGCGCTGTTTCTCTGGTGGTTTTCCACCGGAGTGATCCTGATGGTCGTGAAACATGCAGACCGCTTCGGATTGCGGTTTGGGCAAGTTTTGACGGTCTTTGCCTTCCCTGTGTTTTTGATGGGCGCCTTCGGCATTTGGTACAGTGCAGCGGGCGTCGATGTGATGGCTGCCTATATCGCCTTTCTGTCAGCGCTGGCGCTTTGGGGCTGGATCGAAGTGGCGTTTTTGACCGGAACGATCACTGGGCCCAACACCCACGCCTGTCGCGACGACGTGCCTGAATGGGAAAGATTTATCCGCGCCTGGGGCACAATTGCCTATCACGAGATGCTGCTTGCGGCGACGCTTGGAGGCATTTTGTATTACACCTATGGAGCGGAAAACACTTTCGGTTTCTGGACTTTTGCGATCCTCTTTTTTGCGCGCGTGTCTGCGAAGCTGAATCTGTTTCTGGGCGTTCCCAAGATCAATACAGATTTCCTGCCACGGCCATTGGCGCATTTGCCCAGTCATTTTCGGCATGCCAAGATGAACTGGTTGTTTCCGGTTTCCATCACCGCGCTGACCTTTGCGGTCGCTTGCTGGTTGGAGCGGATCTATTCTGCCGCCACACAGGGCGACGTGGTTGGCTTTGCTCTCTTGGCCGCCATCACTGCGCTCGCGCTGCTTGAACATTGGTTCATGGTGCTGCCGCTGCCCGACGAAAAACTTTGGCGGTGGATGCTGCCTGCCCAGACACCCAAACAACAAGACAAGTCACTACGACGAACGGAGGACGCCCATGGACTTTGACACCTTGTTCAATGCCCAGCTCAACGATCTGAAAGAGGAAGGCAATTACCGCATCTTTGCCGAGCTGGAGCGCAAATGTGGCGCGTTTCCAAAGGCAAAGAGCCACGACGATGATTGCCCGGATGAGGTAACAGTCTGGTGTTCTAACGATTATCTGGGCATGGGTCAGCACCCAAAGGTCATTAAGGCAATGCAAGACGCGGTGGCCGAAAATGGATGCGGCGCCGGGGGTACGCGGAATATCTCGGGCACCAATCACCAACACAAGTTGTTAGAAGCTGAGCTGGCCGATCTGCACGGCAAAGAGAGCGCGCTGCTCTTTACGTCCGGGTATGTGTCGAACTGGGCGGCCTTATCGACGCTTGGGTCACGGCTGCCCGATGCGGTGATCCTGTCGGATGAATTGAACCATGCGTCGATGATCGAAGGTATTCGTCATGCGCGGTGTAACAAGGTGATCTGGAAGCACAACGATCCAGAGGATTTGGATCGCAAGCTGGCAGCACTCCCGGTCAACGCGACCAAGATCGTTGCATTCGAGTCAGTTTATTCCATGGATGGCGACATTTGCCCGATGCAAGAGATCGTCGAGGTCGCCGAAAAGCATGGCGCGATGACATATCTGGACGAAGTGCATGCGGTGGGCATGTACGGTGCGCGCGGCGGTGGTGTTTCAGAGCGCGAAGGGCTGGCAGACCGGATCACGTTAATCGAAGGCACCCTTGGGAAAGCTTTCGGCGTGATGGGCGGTTACATCACTGGGTCCGAAGCCATGTGCGACTTTGTTCGGTCATTCGCGAGCGGGTTTATCTTTACTACAGCTCTGCCACCGTCGGTTGCGGCTGCCGCACGGACCTCGATTCAGCACCTGAAAACCAGCAGTGTTGAACGCGAAAACCAAAGAGAACAGGTGGCTCGCTTACGCGCGCGGTTGGATGCGATGGGTATCCCGCACATGCCGAACCCAAGTCATATCATACCCGTGATGATCAAAGACCCGGTGAAATGCCGGATGCTGGCGGACATCCTGATGCAGGATTACGGTATCTATGTTCAGCCGATCAATTACCCCACAGTGCCCAAAGGGACAGAGCGTTTGCGCTTTACCCCCGGGCCGCTTCACACTGACGCGGATATCGAACATTTGGTTCAGGCTTTGGCAACCCTCTGGAAACAATGTGCAATCGCGCATGAGGTTGCTTGACCCAGACCAGATCGCACATAGGTGATACGGAACGAACGGAATTCCCATTGGTTTATGGGACGGGTGTAGGCTAACGTCCGCCCGAACACGCAAAAGGAGTTCGACATGAAGCTAATGATCGCAACTGCAGCCACTGCAATCGCGTTTGCTGGCGCGGCATTTGCAGAAAGCCACGCTGGATCTGGTGATGCTGAAGCTGGCGCGAAAGAATTCAACAAGTGCAAGGCATGCCACATGGTTGTGGCTGACGATGGAACAGAGATTGTAAAAGGGGGTCGCACCGGGCCGAACCTTTATGGCATCATCGGGCGTCAGGCTGGCAGTGTGGAAGGTTTCCGCTATGGTGACAGCCTTGTCGCTGCAGGCGAGGCGGGCCTAGTTTGGGACGAAGCCACGTTTGTTGAATTTGTGCAGGACCCCAAGAAATTCCTGGCGACGTACCTCGACGACTCAAGCGCGCGGTCAAAAATGTCGTTCCGCCTGCGCAAAGGCATGGAAGACGTGTATTCTTATCTCGTGTCGGTTGGACCAGAGTCCGGGTCTTAAGGCCGGGTTTACCGCTTTCATGATTAACAAAAAGGCGTGCTGCCACGGCGCGCCTTTTTCTTTTGTGCCAAGGCGTGAGAGAGTTGACCGCTATCTGTGGCTCACGCAAAAGGCGCAAAACGGTTTGAGGACAGTGTTATGAAGATTGCGATGATTGGAACAGGCTATGTTGGTCTGGTGTCGGGCGTGTGCTTTTCCGATTTCGGCCACAACGTGGTGTGCGTCGACAAGGACCAGCGCAAGATCGACATGCTGGAACGCGGCGAGGTTCCGATCTTTGAGCCCGGCCTCGATGTTCTCATGGCCAAGAACGTGGAATCGGGGCGGCTGTCGTTCACGCGCGACTTAAATGCGGCGATAGACGGGGCGGAAGCCGTGTTTATTGCTGTGGGCACGCCAACCCGTCGTGGGGATGGACACGCAGATCTGACTTACGTGATGGCGGCGGCGAAAGAGATCGCTGAGGCGGCAAAGGATTATGTCGTCATAGTTACAAAATCCACAGTACCGGTTGGCACCAATGCAAAGGTGCGAGAAGTGGTGGCGGCGGCCAATCCGGAACTGGAGTTTGATGTCGCGTCCAACCCAGAGTTCCTGCGCGAAGGCGCTGCTATCGATGATTTCATGAAACCCGACCGCGTTGTTGTCGGGGTCGAGACGGATCGTGCGGCGGACGTGATGGCCGAGATTTACCGTCCGCTGTATCTGCGTGATTTTCCAATTGTGACAACAGATCTGGAATCCGCAGAGATGATCAAATACGCGGCCAACGCATTTCTGGCGACCAAGATCACATTCATTAACGAAATTGCGGCGCTTTGCGAAAAGGTGGGTGCAGACGTGAAACAGGTGTCCAAGGGCATGGGCATGGACAACCGTATCGGGAATAAGTTCTTGCATGCTGGCCCGGGATACGGCGGATCGTGCTTTCCGAAGGATACGAAAGCGCTTGCGCGGATCGGGCAAGAACATGCCAGCCCCATGCACATCACCGAGGCTGTGATTGCGGTGAACGAAGACATCAAGCGGCGCATGATCGGCAAGCTGGAGGACCTGTGCAATGGGTCTTTCAACGGCAAGACGATTGCGGTTTTGGGTGTCACCTTCAAGCCTAACACCGATGACATGCGCGACGCGCCTTCGCTGACCATTGTGCCTGCTTTGGTGGGTGGCGGGGCTAAAGTCCGCGTCTGTGATCCGCAGGGGCGTCATGAAGGCGAAGCTTTGCTGCCCGGCGTCAAATGGATGGATGATCCTTACGCAGCGGCTGAGAGCGCCGATCTGTTGGTAATCCTTACGGAATGGAACGAGTTTCGCGCTTTGGACCTTGGCCGCCTTTCAGAGAGCATGGCGCGTGCAGCAATGGCTGACCTTCGAAACATCTACACGGCACAATCTGCTGAAGATGCCGGCTTCGTCGCATATGAGAGCATCGGGCGAATCGGATTTCCCGATTTAACCTGACATTCGAGTAAACGTTACGTGCAAGCGAACCTGTAAGTGTCACAATATGGCGCAATTATCCCCTTCTTCAGCGCGATTCCTCCGCAGACGTTAGATTGTTTCGAACCACGCTGCGTTTCGGTGCGAATTGGGCAAAACTCTTGGTGTTGCGCCACATTTGGGACATAACTCACGTCGTCGGGTGGGGGCCCGAAATTCAGGTGCGTCCATGCGGCCGGTCTCTGACCACGTCCACTCTCTCTACTTGCTCACGGAAGCCGCTTTGCGCGGATATGGGCTGCATGAGACACGCGCTACTGTCGAGCAGGAGCTTTCGCGCTAATTGATTGTTGATCCGCAACAGGGGAAACCCGGCAGCTACATCCGAGGTGAAGCGTTGCGAAGAGAAATGATTGTGGGGCGGCGCGAAAGTTCCTGCAAACTGTATTGCATCACGAACCTATCCCGAATTTGACGAACCCAAAATCGTCTTGAGAATAGCTTTTGCATTGTCGGATGCCCAATCTGCATCACCCCGCATACGCGCGACCTCCTGCCCGTCGGGGTTAAGAATAACTGTGATTGGAAGACCCAGAACACCCATTTCGCGTGCGAGTTGCGATTTTGGGTCTCGGTAGAGCGGCAGGTTCTCGACACCAATTTCATCAAAGAATTTTTTCATCGCGGGTGGTGGATTGCGACCCGTGGCAATTGTCACGACGGCGAAATTATCGCCACCGAACTCTGTTTGGAGCTCTGAAAGCATCGGCATCTCTTTGCGACAGGGTGCGCACCACGTGGCCCAGAAGTTGAGCAATACCCATTTGCCGCTGTAGCTTTCCAAAGAAAGCGGTTCACCGTCGAACGTTGTGAAGCTGCTGCCGCCAGCAGGCTTGGGTTCGCTGTGAAACGCCAGCTTTTTCATGTCGCCTTCGCGCATCGCTTCGGCGGCTGACAGATCGGCGAGCGCCGGGTTTGCAAGCGCAACAAGGCCCGTATAGAGGATGGCCGCAACGAGTTTCTTCATTTTCCCTCCGAAGGGGTTAGACCATGTCCGACAAATCCTCGAACCAGATGTGGGGCGGCCGTTTTGCGGCTGGACCCGATGCAATCATGGAGGCGATCAACGCCTCAATCGGGTTCGACAAACGCATGGCGGCACAGGATATCGCCGGCTCAAGGGCCCATGCGGCCATGTTGGCCGCGCAGGGCATTGTCATACCTAGCGATGCAGAAGCGATGCGGGAAGGCTTGCTCACCGTATTGTCAGAGATTGAAACAGGCGAATTTATCTTTTCAACGGCGCTTGAAGACATCCACATGAACGTTGAGGCGCGGTTGAAAGAAGTGATCGGTGAACCAGCGGGGCGCTTGCATACCGGTCGGTCGCGCAATGATCAGGTCGCAACGGATTTCCGGCTGTGGGTCCGGGATCAATTGGATGCGGCGGCGACCGGTTTGAAGGCCTTGATCCACGCGCTGCTGGATCAGGCCGAGGCTGGCGCGGATTGGGTCATGCCCGGCTTCACCCACTTGCAAACCGCACAACCCGTCACGTGGGGCCATCATATGATGGCCTATGTGGAGATGTTTGCGCGCGATCTAAGCCGTGTCGAAGATGCACGTCGACGCATGAACGAGTCGCCCCTGGGGGCTGCGGCATTGGCGGGTACGTCCTTTCCCATTGATCGCGATATGACGGCAGATGCGCTGGGCTTTGACCGCCCAATGGCCAACAGCCTTGATGCCGTCAGTGATCGCGACTTTGCGTTGGAATTCCTGAGCGTCGCGTCAATCAGCGCCATGCACCTGAGCCGCATGGCGGAGGAGTTGGTGATCTGGTCCTCCGCCCAGTTCCGGTTTGTCACTCTCTCAGATCGGTTCTCCACTGGCTCAAGCATCATGCCGCAAAAGAAAAATCCGGATGCGGCAGAACTCATCCGCGCCAAGATCGGACGTATCTTCGGGGCGAATGTGGCGTTGATGACCGTCATGAAAGGGCTGCCACTCGCGTATTCCAAGGATATGCAAGAAGACAAAGAACAGGTCTTTGACGCCGCCGACAACTGGATGCTCGCGCTTGCGGCGATGGAAGGCATGGTCAAGGATATGTCGGCCAACACTGGCCCGTTGGAAACTGCCGCCGCATCGGGGTTTTCTACCGCGACCGATCTTGCGGACTGGCTGGTGCGCGAACTCGACCTACCTTTCCGGGATGCTCATCATGTGACGGGGTCACTGGTGGCGATGGCGGAACAAAAAGGGTGCGATTTGCCGGATTTGAGCCTGAGTGATATGCAATCGGTCCATGCGGGGATCACCGACGCTGTGTTCGGCGTCTTGGGCGTGCACAACTCCGTGGCCAGCCGGACGAGTTATGGCGGCACCGCGCCGGTTCGTGTGCGCGAACAGATCGCCCGCTGGAAGGCGCAGCTCGCATGAAGGTTGCTGCGCTGATCGTTTCGCTTGCTCTATTGGCATCCTGCGGGGCAGACGGTCCGCCGATCAAGCCCTCTGTAACAAGCAGTGTGACCGTCGGGTCGGGTGGCGTCAGCACATCGACCAGCATCACTGCACGGCGAGGGCCCGTGACAGTTGGGGTAGGGTTCTGATGACACCGATGCGTTGGATATACCTTGCCTTGGCAGTTTGGGGTGCGATCCACCCGATGTACTATTTCATCTCTTGGTTCATGGAGAATGGGTGGAGCCTGAGTGCCATGATTGATGCGTGGTACGTGAATGACGCCACCACAGGCTTGACCTGGGATCTGACGATAGCGGCGGTGTCGCTGACGATCTGGATCATCGCCGAGGTTGCCGTGCGCCGGAATTGGAGCGCTTTGATTGCGATCCCGGCAACCTATTTCATCGGGGTCAGTTGTGGTCTGCCACTTTACCTGTACCTGCGATCTCGCCCAATCACTTAAAAACATCTGACGCAGGGTGGCGCTGCTTTGCCCCATGCGCTACTGCGGCGCGGTCTGATTTAGGGGGCTGTCTTGGATCATTTTCTTTATCGCGACGGTGAACTGTACGCCGAGGATGTGCGTATCGCCGATATCGCGGCGGCCGTTGGCACGCCGTTCTATCTCTACTCCACGGCTACCCTGACGCGGCATTTCCAGCTGTTTGATGAGGCATTGGATTGGGCGGACCATCTGGTGTGTTACGCCATGAAAGCGGCATCGAACCAGGCGATCCTGAAAACGCTGGCAGAGCTTGGCGCTGGCATGGATGTGGTTTCTGGCGGTGAGTACGCGCGCGCCAAGGCGGCTGGCGTGCCAGGAGAGCGGATCGTGTTTTCCGGTGTGGGCAAAACGCGCGAGGAAATCCTTGTTGCACTTGAAGGTGGCATTCGTCAGTTCAACGTTGAAAGCGAACCGGAGATGCGTGTCATTTCCGAGGTCGCAAGCAGCATGGGCAAAACCGCGCCAATCACAGTACGTGTGAACCCCGACGTTGACGCCAAAACGCACGAGAAAATCGCCACCGGGAAATCCGAGAACAAGTTCGGTATTCCGATTGCAAAAGCGCGCGAGGTTTACGCAGAGGCCGCCGCTTTGCCGGGCA
>CAZCOX010000001.1:12619-17807 GCA_964500115.1 uncultured Rhodobacterales bacterium | reverse complement strand
ATTCCGATTGCAAAAGCGCGCGAGGTTTACGCAGAGGCCGCCGCTTTGCCGGGCATAAAGGTCATCGGTATTGATGTGCATATCGGATCACAATTGACCGACTTGGAGCCATATGAACTCGCCTACAAGAAAGTGGCCGAACTGACCGAGCAATTGCGCGCCGACGGTCATACGATCACACGGCTTGATCTCGGTGGTGGCCTTGGCATTCCCTACGCGCGTTCAAACGAAGCGCCGCCTTTGCCCTCTGACTATGGCAAACTTATCGAGCGTACTGTTGGTCATCTCGGTTGCGAGATTGAGATCGAACCGGGGCGTCTGATTGCGGGGAACGCCGGTATTTTGGTGAGTCGAGTCATCTACGTAAAGCAAGGTGAGGGGCGGCAATTCCTCATCCTAGATGGCGCGATGAACGATCTGATCCGCCCCGCAATGTACGAGGCTTATCACGACATCGTGCCGGTGATTGAACCGGAAGCGGGCATCGAACAGCAAGCCTATGATATTGTCGGCCCTGTATGTGAATCCGGAGACACGTTTGCCAAGAATCGCATGATGCCGCCGCTGAAAGACGGGGATTTGGTCGCGTTCCGGTCTGCAGGGGCCTACGGCGCTGTGATGGCCAGCGAGTACAACACGCGGCCGCTTGTGCCTGAAGTTTTGGCAAAGGGTGATCAATTCGCTGTCATCCGCCCCCGCCCTGACTTTGACGAAATCATAAACCGAGATACCATTCCTGCGTGGCTGTGAGGCATTCCCCTGACGGCTAATACGCGTGGAGATGCGAATGACCGCTCGGGATGACCTGCCCACAGACATCGACCGTGCCATCCGGTGGCCACTTTTCCTGACCCGCTTGGGGATGGGCGCAGAGGCCGTTGTGCGTGCCTTCTGGCCGTTGTGGTCGGTATTGTTCGCGGTTTTGGCCTTTCTGATGTTGGGCCTGCATGATTTCATGCCTACCGAGGTCTTCTGGGCAATCATGGCTTTGTCGGCAATTGGTGGGTTGGCTGCCCTGGTTTGGGGTATTCGGAAATTCACTTGGCCGACGCGAACCGAGGCGCTGGCGCGCCTTGACGCAACCATGCCCGGCAACCCTATTTTGGCCGCAATGGACAATCAGGCCATCGGTTCTGAAGACGACGCCTCCGCCGCTGTTTGGCGCGCGCATCAGGCGCGGATGACCGAGCGGTTGAAAACTGCCAAGGCGGCGGAACCCGATCTGCGGGTGTCTAAGGCTGATCCTTTTGCCCTCCGATACGTTGCCGTTCTTGCGCTATTGGTCTCCCTCGTCTTTGGCTCGGTTTTGCGTGTGCAATCGGTTTCGGCAATGGGGCCAACCGGGGGCGATCTGGCCTCAGGACCAACTTGGGAAGGCTGGTTGGAGCCGCCAAGCTATACGGGTTTGCCATCTATCTACCTGAATGACATCGACTCCGGTCGGCTTGAAACCCCCGAGGGCAGCCGCGTGACGTTGCGGTTCTACGGTGAAGTGGGTGCACTGAGTGCAAATGAAACAGTGTCTGGCCGTGCTGCGCCGACCGATACGGCGGAGGACGTGATCGAGGCATCCATCCAGACAGCACAAGAATTCGACGTTGCAAACTCTGGCAGCATCGAAATCTCGGGACCCGGTGGCCGCTACTGGGAAATCATCGCAACGCCAGATCGCGCACCCGAGGTGACGCTCGATGACGAGATCGAGGTCAGCTATGACGGCGAGGCGCAAATTCCTTTCTCGGCCAACGATGACTACGCCGTTGCACAGGGCGTGGCACGTTTGGAATTGGCGTTGAGCGACGTAGACCGGCGCTACGGCTTGCGGATCGATCCTGAACCGCGAGGTGTGATCGAACTGCCCCTCCCGATGCCAATTGCCGGTGATCGGTCTGATTTTAGTGAAACACTGGTCGACAACTTTTCTCAGCACCCGTGGGCCAACCTGCCTGTCACGCTGTCCCTTTCGGTCATGGATGAAGCGGATCAGACAGGTGAAGCGCTTCCGCAAGTGATTGATCTGCCGGGGCGACGGTTCTTTGATCCGATGGCGGCTGCGGTGATCGATTTGCGCCGGTCGCTTCTGTGGAACCGGGACAACGCGAAAGACATCGCGTTGTTGCTGCGGGCGATCTCGCATCGTCCTGACGATGCCTTCCGGTCCGGTACGGATTATTTGCGCATGCGCACGATTCTGCGGCGCGTTGAAGCCCTGTCGCTGGTGCGGATGACTGACGAACAGCAGGTCGAGATTGCCGAAGCGATGTGGGATTTGGCGATCCGACTGGAAGAAGGTGATCTGGAGGATGCGCTCGAACGGTTGCAACGTGCGCAGGACCGCTTGTCCGAGGCGATGCGGAACGGCGCGTCTGACCAGGAAATCGCGGAGTTGATGCAGGAGTTGCGTGAAGCGACGGATGACTACCTGCGTCAGTTGTCGCGTCAGGCGCAGCAGGATGCGCAGGACAACCCTGATCAGGAGATGACGCAGAACAACCAGAACATGATGGAGATGAGCCAGAACGATCTGCAAGAGATGATGGATCGTATTCAGGAGCTTATGGAGCAAGGCCGCATGGCCGAAGCGCAGGAAGCGCTCGAACAGCTTCGTCAGATGATGGAAAACATGCAGGTCACCCAAGGTCAGGGCCAGCAGGGCCAAAGCCCAGGTGAACAGGCCATGGAAGGTTTGGCGGAAACTCTACGCGAACAGCAGGGCCTGTCTGATCAGGCTTTCCGCGATTTGCAGGAGCAGTTCAACCCGGGCCAGCAAGGTCAACAGGGCCAGCAAGGGCAGCAGCAAGGCCAGCAACAGGGGCAAAATGGCCAGCAGGGCCAACAAGGTCAGGGTCAGCAGGGGCAGAATGGCCAACGGCCAGGTCAGCAACCCGGACAAGGGCAGGGGCAAGGCCAGAACGGTCAGGGCCAAAGCCTTGAGGACAGTCTTGCTGATCGTCAGCGCGCTTTGCGACAGGAATTGAACCGTCAGACGCAAAACTTGCCGGGTGCGGGAACCGAAGCCGGTGATGCGGCGCGTGACGCGCTGGGCCGTGCCGAAGGCGCGATGGAAGGGGCCGAGGAAGCTTTGCGGGACAATGACCTCGCCGGGGCCATCGATAACCAGTCCGAAGCAATGGAAGCGCTGCGCGAGGGTATGCGCAACCTGGGCGAGGCCATGGCCGAACAGCAGCAGCAAGGCCAAGGCCAGCAAGGTATGGCCGAAGGCTCGGACCCGGGCCAGCAGCGTGACCCGCTGGGGCGGAATGTCGGCACGAATGGTCAGATTGGCACCAATGAGAACCTGCTACAGGGTGAAGACGTGTACCGCCGCGCGCGTGAATTACTTGACGAAATTCGCCGCCGGTCGGGTGATGGTGAACGGCCTGAGCAGGAGCTGGAGTACCTTGAAAGGCTGCTTGATCGGTTTTGAATTGCGTGCGCGTTTCCTTCGAAGGAAACGCGAAGATGCGTCGACGCATCTTCCACCGTCGAGGTTTATGTCTCAGGATCGACTTTTCCGCGCATCGCTTTGACCTCGCCGCGTGCTTTCTTTTGTTTCAACCGTCTTTTCTTTGATCCTAACGTGGGCTTGGTCGGAATTCGCTTTTTCGGCGGTTTGAGGGCAGAGATGATCATCTCTTTCAGCCGCTCACGCGCGATATCCCTGTTGCGTGCTTGTGATCGCGTCTCATCGACCTGCAAGACAAGCGCGCCGTCCTTCGTCCATTTCCGGCCGGCAATACGGCGCAGTCTGTTTTTAACCGGGCCGGGTAGATTGGGCGACCGTTCTGCCTCGAACCGAAGCTCGACCGCTGTCGAAACCTTGTTAACGTTCTGCCCACCCGGACCGGATGCACGGATAAATTGCTCGGTTAATTCCCAGTCTTCGATGGTGATGGCGTCGGTAATGGTCAGCATACCCCTGGACATAGCGCGCCTTGGCACATGCAAAAAGGGCCACCGCGTTGCGATGGCCCTTCGAGACTTAAGGAGGTGGGTTCCGGTTAGGTTCCACACCAATCCGTTGGGTTCAACACCCAGGGGCTGCCCTAGATGTGCTCCTCCCGAACTGTTCCGACACCTCTCTCCAATACCTCTCTCGACACTGGATCACCTCCTTTCAGCTGTTAAAAACGCACCGTCAGCGTGGCACGGATTTTCACAACTTCAAGAAAAAACTCACGTCAGCGGCGCATTTTTGCGAAATCGCACAACAATGAGTCGAAACGGTATCAGCGCAAGGAGAGCGAGCCCGATCTTGACCATCCAATCGGCGACGGCAAGCGATGCCCAAAGCGGTGCCACTGGTCCGGCGCCAAGCATTGGCAGCATTTCCCCGGCCCAGGACACATCGTTCTCCGGTTCCAAAAAGCTGAGCGCACCCGAAAACGCGATGGTGAAAAAGAGCGCTGTATCGACAGTCGCGCCCAATAGGGTCGACGTAAGCGGCGCTTTCCACCAAGTTCCTTCGCGCAGACGATTGAAGATCGACACGTCTAAAAGCTGCGCGGTCAAAAACGCAATGCCAGATGCCAGAGCAATGCGAAACGTGACGAGCGGCCCGAATTCACCTTGGATTTGTGTGCCAACGAGCGAACAAAACACGCCAACGACAAAGCCCGCAAAGACAACCTGCCGCGCAGGGCCTGCGCCATAGAGACGGTTCATCAGATCGGTGACAAGGAATGCCAGAGGATACGTAAATGCACCCCATGTGAGCCAATTCCCAAAGAGGAACTGCACAAGGATGTTGGAGGCCAGCACAATGATGGCCATGGCAAAAATGCCAGGTATGTGTTCGCGTGACATGACGGCTCCCGTTTTGCCAAGGTTGCGGGGACTTGATTCCCGCCAATCGGGAATGGCGCGCTGCTTATCGTGCCGCGTTGCGGCACACAAGCTAATTGCTGAGGCCGTATTCGACGATCTCGGTTTTCTGGAACCAATTGAAGTTGTCGTCTGAGATAAGCGTCAGCCGCAGCTCCCCGTCATCCGTTTGCCAGACACCAATACCTTCCAGATTGTCATGCTCGCGAAGTTTGGAAACCAGCAGAATTTCCCCGTCCTGAACCTCGCCTGCATCAAGCGAAAACCGACGTACGCGGCTTCGAAAACCAAAGCCATTAAAGCTTCGCTCAAGCACGTATAGTCGGTCATACGCGTCGAAATCTGCGCCGACTGGCACGAAGCC
>CAZCOX010000001.1:4981-12519 GCA_964500115.1 uncultured Rhodobacterales bacterium | reverse complement strand
CTCAATTCGATGCCAAAACCGTTGAACACTGCGCGGGAAGGTCACCCAAGGTTAATTCGCGACGCGGGCGCGGTGGTGGGGCGTTTGGGTCTGGGGGTGGCGGATTAAGAATATTGTCGACCCAGCGCTGTGCGTCGGCGCATCCGTCACCACGTGGCGGCGCATCCTGATCGATACATCCGCTCATGCCGCGTGGGCAGTTCAGACGCACGTGGAAATGATAGTGATGTCCCCACCAGGGGCGGATTTTGCGCAGGTAACTGCGGTCGCCCTTTTCCGCGTTGCACATAGCAACTTTAGCACCCGGGAACACGAAGATACGGGCAACGCGCGGATCGCTGGCGGCCGCCTTTAGGATTTGGCGGTGCGCCTCTGTCCATTTGCTGTTCACGAAAGCCCCGTTCGAGCGGCGCATCGAGATTGACGAGATGTTTTCGCGCTCGGGTGCTGACAGGTTCAACCGGTCCGGCGCGCGCATCCAGATATCGGCATCAAGCCCGCTTTGGTGGCTGCGGTGCCCGGTGAGCATCGGCCCACCGCGTGGTTGGCTCATATCCCCGACATACAGACCCTCCCACCCCGGCTGGCGTGCCGCGATGCGCGACAGATCCTGCAGAAAGTCGACGGTGACAGGCAACGCCCAGTTCCGATTGCGTGACAGGCGCATTGCCTGCCAGGTGGGCCCGGTTTCAGCAAGTTGTACGCCACCCGCCATGCATCCTTTTGCATACCCGCCAAACGCTGCCGCAGATTGACGGGAGGCCCGCGGCACATTCCCGAAAAGCTGCTTGGCTTCGCGCGTGCTCATAACACTGCTGATGCGGGGCTGCGCCGACGTCGTGTCGTTCGTCTGGCGGTCAGAACCGCTGCATGCCGCCAGGATGATGGTTAGTCCAAGTGCCAGAGTTAATCGCTTCATGTCGCTGCCTGCTGCCCATTTGGTTTCACCCAGAGTAACAACACCAGACCGATCAGGAAAAGCCCTACCACCGGGCTAACGCCCAATTGCTGCGACCCGGTCGCGTAGGTTGTGATCCCGATGAGCAAAGGTGCCAAAAAACTGGTCGCTTTTCCTGCGAGCGCGTAAAGGCCGAACGCTTCGGTCATTCGGTCGGGGTTGGCTTGGCGCACCATCATCGTTCGGCTGGCGGACTGGATGACGCCGCCTGCCGCACCGATGAGCGCGCCGATGACATAAAAGGCGATGTCGGGTAAAGCGGAGCCGGGCGCAAGTGGTACACCAAACATGCTGTCGCGAGAGATCAGAACGATCGAGATGCCCACGGCCGTCAACACAAGGATGCAGACGACAATGACGGGTTTGGGTCCAAATCGCGCGTCAGCCTTTCCCCCAAGCCAAGCTGCAATAGCGCCCGTGATGATCGCGATGATGCCAAAGATGCCGACGTTTTGAACGCTCCACCCAAGCACACCGGCTGCGTAAATTCCGCCGAACGCATACATGCCGTTCAGCGCGTCGCGGTAAAACATCGACGAAGCAAGATAAGCAAAAAGCGAGCTTTGTTTCGGAAGCCCGCGAACAGTACTTTTTAGATCAGCAAGCGCTTGTTTCACGGCACCTTTCGGTACTTTGTGTGCCTTTGGATCACGCACAAATACAAAGAACGGAACCATAAAAACCACGAACCAGACGGCCACGAGTGGCCCGACGAAGCGTGTGCCTTCGCGGGCCCCGGCGTCCAGCCCAAACGCGGGGGATAGACCCAGAAGTGTTTTGCCGGTTTCTGCATTATCCGCAAAGAACGCCAGCATGATCACGAGCGCGATCAAACCCCCGAGATACCCGAATGCCCAACCATTGCCAGAGATGCGGCCAATCTCTTCTTTTGATCCAAGGTCGGGCAGCATCGAGTTGGTAAAGGTCGTCGCGAACTCCATCCCGATCATGCCGATGGCAAAAAACATCAAAACGATCGCCAGGTTGAAGTCGCCCGGCGCGGCAAGCCAAAGCCCCGATGCGCCGACGACGTACATCACGGAAAAAAGCCAAATCCATCGCAAACGATTGCCCCCGGTATCGGCCAACGCACCCAAGACCGGCGCGAGCAATGCAATCACGATGCCTGCGGCACCAATCCCAAAACCCCAGGCGGACTGTGCTGCGGCACCGTCTCCGATCAGCTCTTTCATGTAGGGCGCAAAGATAAAGGTAATCAGCAGCGTGTTGTACGGTTGGCTGGCCCAGTCGAAGAAAAACCAGCCCCAGATCCGTTTGCGCAAAGTGCGATCAGCCATGCCAATTCCCCCTAGCGCGGTTATGAGCGTGATTGCTGGGTCCGGCAAGCGCGATAGGTGTCAGAATGTGTCTTGCATGGGAGGCCAAGGCCGAACGTCTTCGGCCTCTAACCATTTTGCCACCCATTTGGGCATCTCCGGAGATGTGACATCGGAAATACCCAACTCACGCGCCACAAGTTCGGGTGCGACGATACCATTCTTATCGGTCACCGCCGCGCGATACACAGCGTGGTTCGCACACTCGCCATTTGCTTTCCACATCGACTGTTCGATGTATTGAAAGCGCGCGTCCCAGCAAAGCAATCGGCTGCGCATCTCAAATGTCTCGAATGTACGAATGCGACGTCGGTACCGAACAACCACGCCCGCCATTGTCAGCCCCCACCGATTGCGCGCAACGGCATCCATAAGCCCATTGGCACGTGCCAGCGGAATGCGCCCAAGATCGAACAGGGTCAGGGTGCGCCCGTTGTTCAACTCCATCCACGGATCGATATCCCAAGGCCAACAGCGGTGGGTCGACACATAGGTATCGAAAAGGCCCAAATCCGTGACGGAGCGCGCGCGCCAGAAGCTGTGGGCCATGCGAAAGATCGGGTACATCAGAACACTCCTACTGCGCCCTCAGTTGACCTTGCGCCCAGCCACGTCAACTTTGACCTCGCGGCAACGACGATACCTTGTCCTAAGCGCGTCAAGCCCTTACCTCTTGCCCTGCGACCGACAACAGAAAGACCAAACGATGCAATCGCTGTTCCAAATCCTCATGCTGCTTCTCGACATCGTGTGGTTCTTTATTATTGCGCATGTGATCATGAGCTGGCTGATTAACTTCCAGGTTCTTAACCTGCGCCAGCCACTGGTGGCGCAAATCTGGGATGCACTGAACCGTATTCTGGAACCGCTTTATTCACGTCTCCGCCGGATCATCCCCGCGATGTCCGGGATCGACCTCGCGCCATTGGTCGCGCTGATCGGCGTCTACATTTTGCGCATTATTCTGCAAAACAATGCCGGGTTCTTTTACGGGTTCTGATTGCCCTACAGGACACTTGTTCACGCATCCTTAGTATGAGACTGTCAGGAAAAGAGCAGATTTAGTTAGAACCTGACAGGTCACACATGCCCCGCGATCTACCCGATGCAGATGCCATTCTGCGGGACGTCTTTGGATTCGACAGTTTCCGACCCGGACAGGCGGAGATTGTAGAGGCCGTCACGCAGGGTGAAAACGTGTTGGCGATCATGCCGACTGGCGGTGGTAAATCGCTGTGTTTCCAGCTTCCTGCATTGGCCAGGTATGGCGTCACGGTTGTCATCTCTCCATTGATTGCGCTCATGCGTGATCAGGTGCGCGGGCTAAGAGAGGCCGGTGTTGCCGCCGGTGCATTAACATCGGCCAACACAGAAGAAGAAAACGATGCCGTTTGGGACATGCTGTACTCTGGCGCGTTGAAGCTGCTTTATCTTGCGCCGGAACGGCTCGCCTCAAGTGCTACACAGCGCATGCTTTCGCAGGCGGGCGTATCCTTGATCGCCGTCGACGAAGCGCATTGCGTCAGCCAATGGGGGCATGACTTCCGGCCTGACTACCTTCGCATTGGCGAATTGCGACGCGCACTTGATGTGCCATTAGCAGCTTTTACAGCGACCGCGGACGCAGAGACGCAAGAGGAGATTGTGAACCGCCTCTTCGATGGCAATGCGCCCCGCACTTTCTTGCGTGGGTTTGACCGACCAAATATTCACCTTGCCTTTGCGCCAAAGAACAAACCGCGCCAGCAGATCATGTCGTTCGCCGCCGCTCGCAAGGGCCAGTCGGGAATTGTCTATTGCGGCACGCGGGCAAAAACCGAAACCCTCGCGCAGGCATTGTCGGCCGAGGGTCATTCAGCCTGTGCATATCATGGCGGGATGGAGGCCGAACAACGCCGCGAGGTTGAGGCGCGTTTTGCAACCGAAGACGGCTTGATCGTAGTTGCCACCGTAGCCTTTGGGATGGGCGTCGACAAACCCGACATTCGCTGGGTCGCGCATGCCGATTTGCCGAAATCCATCGAAGCCTATTACCAGGAAATCGGACGCGCCGGTCGTGACGGCGCGCCTGCCGAAACGCTGACGCTTTATGGTGCTGACGACATTCGATTGCGGCGGTCTCAGATTGACGAGGGGCTGGCCCCGCCAGAGCGTCGCCACGCGGATCATGGACGCCTGAATGCGCTTTTGGGTCTGGCCGAGGCGTTGGCATGCCGCCGCAAAACATTGCTTGGCTATTTCGGAGAGACCGAAGTCAGCTGCGGCACCTGCGATCTGTGCGACAAACCGGCAGACGTGTTCGACGGGACCGAAGCGGTTCGCAAAGCACTGTCAGCGGCCCTGCGAACCGGAGAGAGCTTTGGCGCGGGGCACCTGATTGACATCCTCGTTGGCGCAAAGACCGAGAAAGTACTCGCGCGCAATCACGATGCGCTGCCCACCTTCGGCGTTGGGAAAGACCTAAAACGCGGCGAATGGCAGGCTGTGTTTCGCCAGATGATGGGACATGACCTAATGCGCCCAGATGCGGAACGCCACGGCGCGCTCGTCATGACAGAGGCCGCGCGCCCGATCTTGCGCGGTGAAGCCAGCATCAGCCTGCGGCGCGACAGTATCGAAGCCGCAAGCGAGCGACGACCCAAAGTGCGTGCGTTGGTCAGCGAAGAGGACGCGCCTTTAATGTCTGCGCTCAAAGCCAAGCGCCGCGCTTTGGCCGAAGAGGCGTCAGTCCCTGCCTACGTGATCTTCCCGGATCGAACCCTGATCGAAATGGCCGAAACGCGACCCAAAACGTTGGATGATATGGCGCGCATCAACGGTGTTGGTGCCAAAAAGCTTGACCGCTACGGCAAGGCGTTTTTGGAAGTGGTCTCCGGTGAAGTACCCGACCTTCACCCTGCACGCCGTAAATTGGCTGGCGGGCAAGCCGGGTCCGTTTACGACGCGCTACTGACCTCTCAGGCAGACCTTGTGCGCGGGGAGTGCGGCACGTTGAAGCCGATGTCGTGCAATGCAGGGCAGTTGGCCAAATTGGCGCAAATGCGTCCACAAGACGAAAACGGCATTGCCCACGTGATTGGTGATCGACGCGCTGAACGTTTTGCATCTGCCTTTCTGGACGTTCTGCGCGCAGCACCCTAGATCGCATCACGTCACTTGCGCAAAAGGGGGCAAGCTATGCTCGTTGTGATTTCACCTGCAAAACGTCTCGATTGGGCCAACCGCGCGGTCTCCATGACGGAACCGGTTTTTCAGGATGATGCCAACCGCCTTGCCAAAACCGCGCGCAACCTGACGTTGGGCAATCTGAAGGCGCTCATGGATCTGAGCGATGATCTGGCCAAGCTGAACCGCGATCGGTTCCGTGCGTTTGAAGACGCGCCGAGCGTTGAAAACTTGCGCCCTGCGGCTCTGGCTTTTGCCGGTGATACGTATCAGGGTCTTGAGGCTGAGACACTGGACGTTGATGAAATGCGCTGGGCGCAGGATCATCTGCGTATCCTGTCTGGCCTTTACGGCGTTTTGCGCCCGCTCGACGGTATTCAAGCCTATCGCCTTGAAATGGGCAGCCGTTTGAAGACGCGGCGTGGCGGAAACCTGTACGACTATTGGCGCAACCAGATTTCAAAAGACTTGAAAGCGCAGGCTGACGTGATCGGTACCGACACGCTGATCAATTGCGCAAGCCAAGAGTATTTCGGTGCGGTCCCACCAAAAGCGCTGGGTTTGCGTGTCATCACACCGTCGTTCCTGGAGGACAAAGGCGATGGCAAAGGCCCAAAGATGGTCAGCTTTTTCGCCAAGAAAGCACGCGGGTCTCTGGCGCGGTTCGTGGTTCAAAAGCGGCTGACCAATGCGGATGCGATCCTTGAGTTTGACACGGGTGGCTATGCTTACCGCGCCGATCTTTCCAAGCCAGACAACCCGGTATTCGTGCGGCCCTACCCAAGTTCCTGAACCTGTGGGCAATAAAGCCGCAGCTTCTCGATCAGCGCATCTTTGCGCAGCGGTTTGGTGAGGTAATCCGTTAACCCGGCTTGCATGATGGTTTCACGGTCACCCGCCATGGCGTGGGCGGTGACAGCGATGATCGGGGTCTGGGCTGCACCTTCTTCGATCTCTCGTATCTTTTGCGTGGCTTCTTTGCCGTCCATTCCGGGCATCGAGATGTCCATAAAGATGACATCGGGTTGTCGTTCCTTATAAGCGGCGACAGCCTGAAAGCCGTCATTCGCGGTGTGCAGGTCGATGTCGAGCTTGCCGACCATTTTGCGAAAGACCATTTGGTTCGTCTTGTTGTCCTCCGCCAGCAGAACGCTGGGTTTCGCGGAAGGCTCTTCCACTTCGGAAACGGGATGCTCCGGTTCCTTTGGCGCTGCTACCGGTTTGGATTTTGCGGTCTCGACAATCGCGTCAAACAGTGCTTTTCGGGCATAGGGTCTCTGCAAAACAGTGGCGTCGCCAAACGCTTCTTGCTCCAGCCGCTTTGGGTCGTGTGACAAACAGAGCAAGGGAATGTCGGTCTCAAGAGACGCGACAGCTTCTGCGACATCAGTCAAAGCGGGGTCGTCAGGTTCGGCACCAACGATGATGAGGCTTGTTCCGGCCACCACATCTTGGTTCAGCGTTTTTAGGTCCGTGCAGCACACTGGCTTGGCACCCAATGCGCTGACCTGATTAATCAGGGGTGACGTTTCCGCCTCTGCACCGGGTTCAATCACAA
Organism: uncultured Rhodobacterales bacterium; assembly: GCA_964500115.1. Classification (GTDB taxonomy): domain Bacteria; phylum Pseudomonadota; class Alphaproteobacteria; order Rhodobacterales; family Rhodobacteraceae; genus Marivita. Next base: position 5,501 of record CAZCOX010000001.1, on the reverse strand, counting down.
GTATGCGCCGCAGACCTTCGTCAAGCTGCAAGCCTTTATTGGTATCCGTGTCATCATTCGGAAACGTCACGCTGAAGCCAAAACAGCTGCCGACACCTTCTTCGGATTCGACCCAAACCTCTCCATTCATCAGATCGATCAAGCGTTTGGTAATGGCCAACCCAAGTCCGGTGCCTTCGAACTGGCGGTTTCGCTCGTCTTCGACCTGATTGAACTCGCCAAACACGTGGTCAACCTTGTCCGCGGCGATGCCGATGCCTGTATCTTCGATCGAGACATGTAGGGTGGTTGAGGTCGAGTTTGCGGGAAAGCCAACCACGCGCAAGGTGACGTGACCTTCAAGTGTGAACTTGACCGCGTTGCCCATGAGGTTTGTCACAATTTGCCGGATACGCCCCGGATCAGCCACAAACCGCGTGGGTAAAAAGATATCGTAGTCGATCTTAAGAGTCAGGCCTTTGCCGCGTGCCGTTGGTTGGAGCAGCATGACAACTTCGTGCAAGGTTCGTTCAAGATCAAA
>CAZCOX010000001.1:0-4881 GCA_964500115.1 uncultured Rhodobacterales bacterium | reverse complement strand
AGGCCGTCAAAGATCGCCAGGTAAGCGCGATTTGCAACGATCATGCGATTATCGCTGTCGAAAAAGGCAAACCCGTCCTGGATCGTTTCAATGGAATGCCAGAGGCGGCGTTCGGCGATTTCAATCTTTTCGTGGGCGACACCAAGCTCTGTCTTAACGCGCTGGTTTTCGCCGCGCACCATTGCCACCTCGGCGCGCGTTTCCACGATCTCATTGCTGAGCTGTTGCGCGTGGTTGCCCAGTTTTCGATTTGCGGCAAAAAGCTCGGCCTGTTTCAGTTCCAACAAGCGTTCCGCCGCCAAACGCGCGCGACGTTCCTCTGCCAGCTTGTTGGCCAGACTCATCCAGATCTCCGTATCTTGTCGCGCGGACAATCCCGGATCATGGTGAAAAAGAAATTAACCCGACCACTGCAAGTGATCGGGTATTTTGTGTCAGTCTATTAACGCGTCACAAGCGCTCGATGGCCAATGCGATACCCTGCCCGCCGCCGATACACATCGTGATCAGCGCCTTGGAACCACCGATGCGCTCCAATTCGTAAAGCGCCTTGACCGTGATGATCGCGCCAGTTGCGCCAACCGGGTGACCCAAGGCAATGGCCCCTCCGTTCGGATTTACCTTTTCTGGATCCAACCCAAGCCCTTTATTCACTGCCAGCGCTTGCGCCGCAAACGCTTCGTTGCTTTCGATTACATCGAAATCTGCAACAGTTAGCCCGGTGCGTTTCAACAGGTTTTCGACCGCAGGCACGGGGCCAATCCCCATCACTTCGGGTCGGACGCCGGCATGGGCATAGCCCAAGACGCGCGCTTTGGGCTTAAGTCCGGCCTTTTCCGCAGCACCTGCGGTCGCCAAGACCAGCGCTGCTGCACCGTCGTTAATGCCGGATGCGTTGCCTGCAGTCACAGTACCGTCTTTTTGGAACACGGTGCGCAGACCGCTCAACGCGTCCATCGTGGTGGCCTTTGGGTGTTCATCGGTGTCAAAAGCCACAACCTCGCGGCGCTTTTTGACTTCCACCGGAACGATTTGACTTTTGAACCGGCCTTCCTCGATCGCACGTGCAGCACGCTCTTGGCTGGTCATTGCGAAATTGTCTTGCGCATCGCGGCTGATGTCATGTTCCGTCGCCACGTTTTCGGCTGTGACGCCCATGTGGCCAGTCCCAAAAGGACAGTTCAATGCACCAAGCATCATGTCGAGCGTGCGGATATCCCCCATCTTTGCGCCCCAGCGCTGGTCCGGGTTGATAAAAGGCGACCGACTCATGCTTTCTGCGCCACCTGCCAAACCAAATTCGGCGTCGCCCAGCATCAACGACTGAATGACCGAGACAATCGCTTGCGCGCCGGATCCGCAAAGCCGGTTCACATTCATCGCAGGGGTGGTGTCTGGGACGCCCGCCTGAATCGCAGCAACACGGCTAAGGTACATGTCACGTGGTTCCGTATTGATCACATGGCCAAATACGACATTGCCAATCTGCACACCGTCGACGCCGGACCGCTCCAGCGCGGCCTTCGCGGCAACTGTGCCAAGCTCAATCGGCGGAACCGCCGCCAAAGACCCGCCAAACGTGCCAATTGCGGTGCGCGCGCCGTCCAGAATTACGATATCATCGGCCATGATGTTCCCTTCCCCATGTGAGTGTTGTACTGCGTCTTGCCTTTTGGCGGCAGAGTCGCCCTTGATTTGGGTCAAGCTTTTGACGGGATTGCCGCCAATTGTGAACCTTCAAGCAATTTGACCTCACGTTGCGGGAAGGGGATAGAGATGCCGTTCTCTTGGAACGCGTCCCACAAGGCCAAATATACGTTGCCTCGGATGTTGGTCAGCCCACCCGTCGGGTCGCGTATCCAAAAGCGCAGGATGTAGTCGACGGAACTGTCGCCAAAGCCGACGATATGGCAAACGGGCGGCTTGAAACTCAAAACCCGATCAACGGATTTTGCGGCATTGATCGCGATTTCGCGTACCTTATGCGGGTCATCGCCATAAGCCGTGCCGAAGTATATATCGAGGCGCACAAATTCGTTGGAGTGCGACCAGTTCACAACCTGACCGGTGATCAGGTCTTCGTTTGGAATAAGGTATTCACGCCCGTCGCGAGTGACGACGCTGACATACCGTGCGCCAAGCGCATTGATCCAACCAAACGTGTCACCCAGGCTGATCACGTCGCCCGGCTTGATCGACTTGTCGAGCAGGATGATCACTCCGGACACAAGGTTCGACACGACTTTCTGCAGACCAAACCCAAGGCCGACACCAATCGCGCCCGATAACACGGCCAAGCCTGTAAGGTCGACGCCAACAAGCCGAAGCCCGAGGAAGAACGCAGCCCCGTATAGCGCCACCTGCAGAAACTTGATGGCAAGCACCTGCATCGACGGCGAGATATCGTCGTTTTTGCGAATGGTTGACGCTGTGGTGCTGCTGACCAGCCGCGCAAAGGTCAGCAGGGCTGCGACAATGACAATCGCTTGCAGGATCAACCAAAGTGACAGTCGCGTTTCGCCGAAATCCAGCGCGGCACTTTCAAGCAGGGCCTGGGCATCTTCCGCAAGCCCGGTGATCGACAGGGTGACCCAAATCCAAGCGCCGTAGCGTACAATGCCACGCATGAGTGCATTTTTGATCAGGCGCGTTGCAAAGGCGATCAGCAGCCAAGCGGTGGCAAGATTTGCGACGATGGTAAGTAGATAAGAACGCGAAGGCCATGTGATCTCGCGCATGATCAGAACGGCGGCCCAGATGAAGGCGACGTAGATCACCATGCCAAGACGGCGGTGCAGCACGACCAGCACGCGCATCCGCCATTTCGGCCATCCTTCACGCTGCCGCATCCAATCGTGCATGCGAGGTCTCGCGAGGCGGGTCACCAGGTAACTCAGTGCAAATACGCCAAGTGCAATACCGAGTTGATACGCGTTCCAAGGCCTAAGAAGGTTGTCGATGAAGCCTTGTGCCCACACCCAAAGACCCAGCGACACTTCCGCCAAATCTTCTGTAGAAACGGTTGTTTGATCCATGTCTCGTGTACGCCCCGCTGGGTCGCAGGGTTACACCGCGCGGTTACGTACGCAACTGTTTAAGAGTTGATAAAGGGCAGAACCACCGGCATAGGATCCGCCGCTGTATCCGCACCCGCCATTTGTACCGCCAGCATTGCGACCAGAAATGCAATCAATGCCAAATTCAGAATATTGAGTTTTGTAACCATAAGACCCTCGCAAAATGCATTACGCGGGTACGTTCGAGATGGATCAAAAAGATTATCGCCACGTGAGCCCTGCGCCATGCACGGGCTTGCGACAGGGCCTTGAGATGATGTAGGACACGCCGCATGAAAATGGTTTTTGATCTCGACGACCGGGCGCGCTTGCGCGAGCGATTCTTCGGTGCAACCCACACGGTGCTTGCGCGGCTATAATGCCGCGTGCCGACTACTGACCGACCAAAACAGTCCATTTCGCTTAAGGGAGAGGACCAAATGTCCCCCAAAACGCTTTACGACAAGATCTGGGATGCCCATGTTGCCCACGAGGCCGAGGATGGCACCTGCTTGCTATATATTGATCGTCACCTCGTCCACGAAGTGACTAGCCCGCAAGCCTTTGAAGGGTTGCGCATGGCGGGCCGCGAGGTGCGGTCGCCGGAAAAAACCATCGCCGTTCCGGATCACAACGTGCCGACAACAGCGGGTCGCGAAGACCCGTCGAACATGACCGAAGACAGTGCCATTCAGGTGGCCGCGCTTGACAAGAACGCCAAGGATTTTGGCATCCACTATTATCCGGTGACAGATATCCGTCAGGGTATCGTGCACATCGTTGGCCCGGAACAAGGTTGGACGTTGCCGGGCATGACGGTGGTATGTGGCGATTCGCATACCGCGACGCACGGCGCCTTCGGGGCGCTCGCGCACGGCATCGGCACCTCGGAGGTCGAGCATGTTCTGGCCACCCAGACGCTGATCCAGAAAAAGTCGAAAAACATGAAGGTGGAAATCACCGGCAAGCTTCGTCCCGGCGTTACGGCCAAAGACATCACACTGGCTGTGATCGGTGAAACCGGCACAGCGGGCGGTACCGGTTACGTTATCGAGTATTGCGGTGAGGCGATTCGCGATCTGACCATGGAAGGTCGCATGACCGTTTGCAACATGGCCATCGAAGGCGGTGCGCGTGCTGGTCTTGTTGCGCCGGACGAAACGACCTTTGAATACGTGAAAGGCCGTCCGCATGCTCCGAAAGGCGCACAATGGGACGCGGCTATGGCGTGGTGGAAAACGCTCTACTCGGATGACGACGCGCATTGGGATAAGGTCGTCACACTCAAGGGCGAAGAGATTGAACCTGTCGTGACCTGGGGCACGTCTCCTGAGGATGTGCTGCCGATTTCCGCCGTTGTTCCCGCGCCTGAGGATTTCACAGGTGGTAAAGTCGATGCCGCACGGCGGTCGATTGACTACATGGGCCTGACCCCGGGACAGAAGCTGTCTGATATCGAGATCGATACCGTCTTTATCGGTTCTTGCACGAATGGCCGGATTGAAGACCTGCGCGCCGCAGCCGCGATCCTGAAAGGTAAAAAGGTTGCTGTGAAACGTGCGATGGTTGTTCCTGGTTCGGGTCTCGTACGTTTGCAGGCCGAAGAAGAAGGTCTCGCAGACATTTTTAAAGAGGCTGGTTTCGAATGGCGTCTCGCAGGCTGTTCCATGTGCCTAGCAATGAACCCGGATCAACTGGCCGAACATGAGCGTTGTGCCTCTACGTCGAACCGCAACTTTGAAGGTCGTCAAGGCTACAAAGGCCGCACGCACCTTGTATCGCCGGCCATGGCCGCCGCTGCAGCCGTGACAGGCAAACTCACCGA